>NZ_JADBRK010000005.1:0-457509 GCF_014930595.1 Enterobacter cloacae complex sp. P42RS | reverse complement strand
GCATCAGGTCAAACTCAGTGACAGTTTACCCGTCTGTTGACGGGTAACTGAAGTGACTTTAAACATACAAGGGCACCAGACCGCACTCAGTCATCTCTGTTCGTCCAGCTGCAACGCGACATAGAGCAGCAGCCTGTCATCAAAGTTCCCCAAATCCAGCCCCGTCAGCTCCGAGATCCGGTTTAGCCGGTACTCAAGCGTATTGCGGTGAATAAACAGCGCTTTTGAGGTCGCCAGCGGTTGCACGTTATGGCGAAACCACGCCTGCAGTGTCCGGCGCAGCAACCCATTGTTGTCCATCGCCTTCAGGCGCGCTAATGGCCGCGCCAGCTCATTGGCCTGCCAGCCGCCGCGCAGGCTGTCGAGCAGCACCGGCAGCATCAGATCCTGATAGAAGTAACTGCGGCTCTCCGGCATCCGCTGCTTGCCCACCATCATGGTGGTGCGCGCGGTACGCCAGGACCGGGCGATGCTGCCCGGCCCGGTAAAGTAATTGCCCAGGGCAACGCGAAAACGCAACTGGCCGTTCTCCTGCATACGGGAAATCAGCAGTTCCACGCGACGACGATGGTCCTCAGCATCCCAGCGGCCAAACGCATTGAGCGCCGGTTTGAGCACCACCATTTCCGTCAGCGAGACGATCGCCACCAGGTTGTCGCGCTCCGGCGTCGCCAGCGCATTTTGCAGTTGCTGCAGCTCGGCCATCGCGCTGTCTACGCCAAGCTGTCCGCTATCGACCTCAATCACCGCCACCACGCGCGGCTGGTTCAGATCGATCCCCAGACGCTGCGCCCATTCGCTGAGTGCAGGCGTATGTTCTTCCGCCTGAATCAGGTTCATCACCAGCTCTTCACGTAAGCGGCTGTCCTGAGCAAGCAGATGCATCAGACGCGACTGCTCCAGCATCATTTCCGCCGTCATGCAGACCAGCTCGCCGTATTTACGCAGAGATTCCGGTTCGCCCGTCAGGCCAATGACGCCAACAATTTCCCCTTCCAGACGCAGCGGCAGGTTGATCCCCTGACGCACGCCGTGCAGGTGTTTTGCTACCGCATCATCGATATCAACCACGCGGCCCTGAGAGAGCACCAGCAGGGCTCCTTCGTGCAATTCCCCAATACGCTCGCGATCGCCGCTGCCAATAATGCGCCCGCGGGCATCCATTACGTTGATATTGGTATCAATGATGCGCATGGTGCGCGCCACGATATCCTGCGCCATTTTGGTATCTAGATGCCAGCCAGCCATGTAACCCTCCTGTGAGCAGAGCTCAAGCATAGGGAAGTTCAGCAGCGACTGCATTGTGCGAATGCACAAAGTGAGAGGGGGAAGTATGGAGTTGCGGTAGGCGTCACAGAAACAAGAAAGCCCCTGCGTACAGGGGCTTAAGAGAATTACTGCATCAGCAGGTAAATTGAGGTGTCACCGCGCTGGATATTCAGCGCCAGCACGGACGGTTTGCTGTCGAGAATTTTGCGCAGTTCAGCGATGTTTTTCACCGGTTGCTGGTTAGCCCCCATGATCACATCGCCTTTTTTCAGGCCGATACGGGCAGCAGGTGAATTTGCTTTCACGTTGTTCACCACTACGCCTTTGTCCTGGCCCTTGTTACTCATCTCTGCGCCTTCAATTCCGCTGAAGATGGTGCTGGAGTCCACCTGATTCTGGCTGCTCTGCTGCAGCTCCAGGCTTACGTTAACCGGTTTGCCGTCACGCAGCAGGCCAAGGGTCACTTTGCTGCCAATTGGCATCGAGCCCACTTCCGCACGCAGGGCGGCAAAGCTGCTGATCGGTTTACCGTTCAGAGAGGTGATCACATCACCCGCTTTAATGCCCGCCTTCGCCGCAGAGGAGTTCGGCATCACCTGGCTGACGAATGCCCCGCGCTGGGCGTCAACCTTCATCGCCTTCGCCAGTTCAGAGTTCAGTTCGGTACCGAGGATACCCAGCTCACCGCGTTTCACCTGGCCGTACTGCACCATCTGAGCAGTCAGGTTTTTCACCATGTTGCTCGGGATAGCAAAGCCGATCCCGATGTTGCCGCCGTCCGGTGCCAGAATAGCGGTGTTGATACCGATCAGCTCGCCGTTCAGGTTCACCAGCGCACCGCCGGAGTTACCACGGTTAATGGCCGCATCCGTCTGGATGAAGTTTTCATAGTTTTCCGCATTCAGGCCGCTACGGCCCAGCGCAGAGACAATACCGGAGGTCACGGTTTCACCCAGACCGAACGGGTTACCGATAGCGACGGTGTAATCGCCCACGCGCAGCGCATCGGAGTCGGCAATTTTAATCGCCGTCAGGTTCTTCGGATCCTGAATCTGGATCAGCGCGATGTCGGAGCGCGGATCTTTACCCACCACTTTAGCATCGAATTTACGACCATCGCTCAGCTGAACTTTAATGGTGCTGGCGTTATCCACAACGTGGTTGTTGGTGACCACGTAGCCTTTTGCGGCATCAATAATCACACCGGAACCAAGCGCCATGAATTTCTGTTGCTGGCCGCCGCCCTGGCCGTCATCCCCTGCGCCACCGCCCTGACAGAACGGAGAACTCTGGAATGGCGAACCGTCCTGGCAGAACGGTGAATTGTCACCGAAGAACTGCTGGAAGTTACGCGGCATGCGCGGCGTATTGACGGTCGTGCTGCCCTCAACGTTAATACTCACCACCGATGGCATCACTTTTTCGAGCATCGGTGCCAGGCTTGGCATCTGCTGCGCGGTTGCTGCCGACGACGCGGTCTCGGCTGCAGTAGCAGTCAGAGGAGACAGCGCTAAACCTAAACTCAGAGCCAGTGCACTCATTGCTAATGTGGTTTTTTTCATGTTTCTCAATCTCGATTTACAGGTAACGCAAAATTGCTGTGTAACTCAGATTCATTTTATACCGCTTAGTTCCGGCCATAAGTTTATGGAAAAGGTAAAAATTTATTGGCCTTCTTTACAAAACTCCGGAATTATTCCACGGCCATGAGCTTGCGGTATTCATCCCAGGCATACAAATCGGTCATGCCGCTGATATAGTCCTGGATTAGACGGCAGCGATAATAATATTCCATCACCGGCCATTCCAGAGCGTGGCGATCCAGCTTACCCATCGCTTCGACATACGCCAGCCGATGGCGGGTAGAAAGTTTCTGATAAAGCCGGGATTCGATAGGAATTCGCCGCACGCGTTCTTTTTCCACCAGCTCGCTAAACTCCTCGACGGAGAGTTGAAGCAACGGGGAATAAATTTCCAGTAATCCACTGATTACACGGTATCCCTGCAGTTCCAGCTGCTCGACATCAGGATGGCTGAACACATGCCGCATCGCCACATGTTTATAAAGCTCAAGCAGTTGGCTGAAACTGCTGTCATCTTCAAGCAGCGCATGATTGAATTCCCCGCTAAAGATTTGCGGCAAATTATCAATAAAGCGCGAGGCGGCATACGGCACCATTTTATTTAATGTATTGACCCGCAAATACATAAAGAACTGATCTTCCGTACTGCGGCTCAACGTATTTGAGCGCGATTTTTCCCAGGCATTTTCGACAACCTGCGCAAACAGCGATCCTTTTTCATGGGTTCCCCATGCCGCATAAAGATGCTGATAAAGCTCCTCGACGCTGAATATTCTTTTCTCAACGGCATCTTCCAGGTCAGCCACGCAATAGGAAATATCGTCGGCGGCTTCCATAATCCACGTCAATGGGAATCGGCCGTTTGGCGTCAGGGAAAGTTCTTTACGCAGCCGTTCTATATAGGCCTCTTCGGAAAGGTAATAGCCCGGTTTTTTCATTAAATAGCTATGGGATGCGGGCGTCTCCCCCATCCACCACGCGGGACGCGTATATTTCAAAATGCAGCCAACCTGCGCCCAGGTCAGGTTCATGCGCATCAGGGAGTGCACCAGCCGGATCCCCTGCGCGTTGCCCTCAAAGTGACAGAGATCCTGGCGCACTTTGCGGCGCAGATCGTTCAGCCCTTCTTCGCCTTCACGCAGGCGTAAATCGCGCACGATGCAGCGGTCATCGCTGAGTGGCTGGCTTGCCGCATCCGACGGATAAAGCCGTTGTTTAAACCAGTCATTAATAGCCGCCTCGCCAAAATGGCCAAAAGGCGGGTTGCCGATGTCGTGCATCAGGCAGGCCATCTCAACGATGCTCTCGAAAGGCCCCGTCAGCTCATCCAGGCCATAGGTTTCCAGTAAACGCTGCTCTTTGAGGCGGCTTAAAATCTCTTTGGCAATATAACGCCCGACCTGCTGCACTTCCATGGAGTGGGTTAAGCGCGTGCGCACCGCGGCGTTACGCTCCAGCGGGAATACCTGGGTCTTTTGCTGCAGACGCCGGATGGCGGGCGAGTTAATAATCCTGCCGCGATCGCTTTCGAAGATACGCAGGATCTCATGTTCGCTCTTTTCGCCCTGCGGCGAACGGAAACGTCGGTGCCAGTTAATTTTGGTACGAAAATCGATTGGTGACATGTGCTCCCCCGCGTGAGAATGCGTTTCCCCTTAACCGCATGATAGACTATGCCTCTTAACAAGGCACATCGCGAGTAAATCTATGAAAATCGGCATTATTGGTGCAATGGAAGAAGAAGTTACGCTCCTGCGTGACAAAATTGAGAACCGTCAGACCCTCTCTCTCGGGGGTTGTGAGATCTACACCGGGCAGTTGAACGGTGTTGAGGTGGCTCTGCTGAAATCAGGCATCGGTAAAGTGGCTGCTGCGCTGGGTGCGACCCTGCTGCTTGAGCGCTGCAAGCCGGACGTCATCATTAACACGGGCTCAGCAGGCGGTCTGGCACCGACGCTGAAAGTGGGCGATATCGTTGTCTCCGACGAAGCGCGTTACCACGATGCTGACGTCACCGCGTTCGGCTACGAGTATGGCCAGCTTCCGGGCTGCCCGGCAGGGTTTAAAGCTGACGATAAACTGATTGCGGCGGCTGAAGCCTGCATTGCTGAGCTCAATCTCAACGCGGTACGCGGCCTGATTGTCAGCGGTGATGCGTTCATCAATGGCTCCGTCGGTCTGGCGAAAATCCGTCATAACTTCCCGCAGGCGGTTGCCGTAGAGATGGAAGCGACCGCGATTGCGCACGTTTGCCACAATTTCAGCGTACCGTTCGTGGTGGTTCGCGCCATCTCTGACGTGGCAGACCAGCAGTCTCACATCAGCTTCGACGAGTTCCTGGCCGTTGCGGCAAAACAGTCCACCGTGATGGTGGAACGCCTGGTGCAGAACCTGGCGCGTGGCTAAACGGTCTATCAGGGCGCTGGCCGCCCTGCTGCTGCTTGCACCGGCGTGGCTGTTCGCCGCGCCGCGTGTGATTACCCTCTCTCCCGCTAACACCGAACTGGCGTTTGCCGCCGGGATCACCCCCGTTGGCGTCAGCAGCTTTTCAGATTACCCCCCACAGGCGGCCGGCATTGAGCAAGTGGCAACCTGGCAAGGGATGAACCTTGAGCGCATTGTGGCGCTTAAGCCGGATCTCGTGCTGGCCTGGCGCGGCGGTAACGCCGAGCGGCAGGTTAACCAGCTCACCTCGCTTGGCATCAAGGTCATGTGGGTTGACGCGGTAAGTATTGAGCAGGTCGCTCAGGCTCTGCGCGCCCTGGCCCCTTATAGCCCTGCGCCTCAAAAAGCCGAGAGAGCGGCGAACCAGATGCTCAGCGACTATGCCGCGCTGAAAGCCCAATACGATACGCCTGTTAAAAAGCGCATCTTCCTGCAGTTCGGCAGCCAGCCGCTGTTTACCACCGGAAAAGGCTCGATTCAGAACCAGGTGCTGGAAGTGTGCGGCGGTGAAAATATCTTTGCTGCCAGCCGGGTACCGTGGCCTCAGGTCAGCCGTGAGCAGGTTCTGGCGCGCCAGCCACAGGCCATCGTCGTGGTCGGAAATGCGAGCGAGATTCCTAAAATTAAACAATTCTGGCAGAGCCAGCTAAAAATTCCGGTGATCCCACTCAACGGTGACTGGTTTGAACGCGCCAGCCCGCGTATTATCCTCGCCGCAAAACAGCTCTGTGCCGCCCTGGCAGAGGGTCATTAACATACGTTCGAGGATTTAACGATGCTCGTTTATTGGCTGGATATTCTTGGTACAGCCGTTTTTGCTATCTCCGGCGTCCTGCTCGCCGGAAAACTACGCATGGATCCGTTTGGCGTGCTTGTGCTTGGCGTGGTGACTGCCGTTGGCGGCGGGACAATCCGCGATATGGCGCTGGCAAATGGCCCGGTGTTTTGGGTGAAAGATCCTACAGACCTGGTCGTGGCGATGGTGACCTGTCTGTTGACCATTGTGCTGGTTCGCCAGCCCCGCCGATTACCCAAATGGATATTGCCGGTACTGGATGCCGTCGGTCTGGCCGTGTTTGTCGGTATTGGCGTCAATAAGGCGTTTAATGCGGGCACCGGCCCGATGGTGGCGATCTGCATGGGCGTGTTAACCGGCGTGGGCGGCGGCATCATTCGCGACATTCTGGCGCGTGAGGTGCCGATGATCCTGCGTACTGAAATTTACGCAACGGCCTGTATTGCGGGCGGCATTGTCCACGCGACCGCATACTACACGTTTGCACTTCCGCTGGAAAACGCCGCGATGCTGGGGATGGTCGTTACGCTGGTGATACGTTTAGCGGCGATACGCTGGCACCTGAAGCTGCCGACGTTTGCGCTGGATGAAACGTCAAGATAGGCGTCGTTTATAAGCCCGGTGGCGCTTCGCTTACCGGGCCTACAATCCGCATTCAGGCTTAAATGCTGAACGAAGAACCACACCCGCAGGTGCTTGTTGCGTTCGGGTTGGTCACCACAAAACGCGAACCTTCCAGACCTTCGGTGTAATCCACCGAACCGCCCACCAGATACTGCAGGCTCATCGGGTCAACTACCAGCGCGACGCCCTGCTTCTCGATGGTCATATCGCCGTCGTTCACCTGATCGTCAAAGGTAAAACCGTACTGGAAGCCGCTGCAGCCACCACCAGTAATATAGACACGCAGTTTCAGATCCGGATTGTCTTCGTCGGCAATCAGGGTTTTCACTTTGTTGGCTGCTGCTTCGGTAAACTCCAGCGGCACAGCTACGTCATCACTCATCTTATGCTCCCATGAATACTGCTATTGGGTAAAATTCACCCAATTCTTTTCGTCATTATCTAATACCCTGGTAATTCATTCAAGTATTCTGCGTGGCGGCCCGCTCCGCCTCTTGTTTTGCCAGGGTACGCGCGAGGATGGTGGAGTATAGCGGTTTTCCACCCAGGAATTGGGCTAATAGTGTCGCGCCGAGACAGGTAATGATCATTGGCAAAATGAGCTGGTAATTATCCGTCATCTCCAGCACCAGCACGATGCCGGTTAACGGCGCGCGCAGGGAGGCGGCCAGCAGCGCCCCCATTCCGGCCACTGCAAAGGTGCCGGCGTCCAGGTGGTAAGCGGGGAAACCTGCCTCAGCCGCCATACCAAACGCGGTGCCGAGCAGCGTTCCCAGCGCCAGCATCGGGGCAAAAATCCCGCCGGGCGCGCCGGAGGAGAAGCACAGTACCGTCGTAATGACCCTGGAGAAAAACATAAACAGCAGCAAACCCACGCTGAAATTCCCGGCTGCGGCAATGGGAATCAGCCCGAAACCGCCGCCCGCGGCATTCGGTTCAATAAAGCCGAGCACGCCACAAATGCCGCCCAGCAGGCCGCCCATCAGCACCCATTTCGTGGTATTGCCGCCGTGAACGCGCTGGAACATATCCTGAGCGCGTAAGATAAAGGTGTTAAACAGCGGGCCCACCACACCAAAAATCATGCCGAGGATCAGGTATAGCCACAGGGTGTTAACCGGTGCGTTGGTCAGTTTACCGACTTCAATCACCGCCCCTTCGCCATTAAAGATGCGAAAGACGATGCTCGACATAATGACGCCGGTAAACACCGCTTTAATGGAGATCAGGTTGTAGCGGAACTGCGCGCGCATCTCTTCGATGATGAACAAAATACCGGCCAGCGGCGCGTTAAACGCCGCAGAAAGCCCCGCCGCTGCACCGGTGGCCAGCAGCGTATGGCGCGCCTCGGCGCTGCGCATGCGGAACAGATCGCCCACCATGCGGCCGACGTTCCCCCCCAGTTGCACCGTTGGCCCTTCCCGGCCGAGCACCATCCCTGCGCCCAGCGTCCCCATGCCGCCAATAAACTTAACCGGGATCACCCGCCACCAGCGCACCGGGCGCAGCTCTTCCAGCGCGCCTTCAATTTCCGGGATGCCAGACCCGCCCGCCTCCGGGGCGAATTTACGCACCAGAAAATACCCCACCATGGCAAACAGCGCAGACAGGCCGAATGCCGCTACCCAGACCAGCCATTCGCGATCGGCAAAACCGGCTACGGTACCGACTCGCCAGTTGAGTACGGCATTAACCGCTTTTTCAAACGCCACGCCAACCAGCCCTGCAAGGGTACCCACCACGGCAGCGGCCAGCAGGATCGCCAGCGGCGTTTTATCGCGATTGAGCAGCCGCCGAATGCTGATTCGGTGCTGGGCGCGCGTAAACTGTTGTTCTTCGAAAGACGGGGAATCTGATTTCATGTCCTGTTCTTATTCGTCATACAAAAAGCCGCGAAGATTTTACCAGAGACCTTCCCTGCGACGCCTGAAAAATACTTAACAAATCTTAAAGCATTAACAGGCTAAAAATTTCATAACCTTCTGCGGATCACTTAGAATAGTGTGCTTAATCATTTTATACGAACCAGGAACGACGCCATGAGCAAGTCTGAAAACCTCTACAGTGCAGCCCGCGAGCTAATCCCCGGTGGCGTGAACTCGCCAGTACGCGCCTTTACCGGCGTGGGCGGCACGCCGCTGTTTATTGAACGTGCTGACGGCGCGTATCTGTATGATGTCGATGGCAAAGCCTATATCGATTACGTCGGTTCCTGGGGGCCGATGGTTCTCGGACATAACCATCCTGCCATTCGTAACGCGGTCATCGAAGCCGCGCAGCGCGGCCTGAGCTTCGGTGCGCCGACCGAGATGGAAGTGAAAATGGCGGAGCTGGTTACCGAACTGGTGCCGACCATGGACATGGTGCGTATGGTGAACTCCGGTACCGAAGCCACCATGAGTGCCATCCGTCTGGCGCGCGGCTTTACCGGTCGCGACAAAATCATCAAATTCGAAGGCTGCTACCACGGCCATGCGGACTGCCTGCTGGTGAAAGCGGGCTCCGGCGCGCTGACCCTCGGCCAGCCAAACTCGCCTGGCGTACCTGCTGATTTCGCGAAGCACACCCTGACCTGCACCTACAACGATCTAAACACCGTTCGCGCGGCGTTCGAGCAGTATCCGCAGGAGATCGCCTGCATTATCGTTGAACCGGTTGCGGGCAACATGAACTGCATCCCTCCGCAGCCTGACTTCCTGCCGGGCCTGCGCGCGCTGTGCGATGAGTTCGGCGCGCTGCTGATCATCGATGAAGTGATGACCGGCTTCCGCGTGGCACTGGCGGGCGCCCAGTCTTATTATGAGGTTGAGCCGGACCTGACCTGCCTCGGCAAAATCATCGGCGGCGGCATGCCGGTCGGTGCTTTCGGCGGTCGTAAGGACGTGATGGAAGCCCTGGCGCCAACCGGACCGGTTTACCAGGCGGGCACGCTATCCGGTAACCCAATTGCCATGGCTGCAGGCTTCGCCTGTCTGACCGAAGTGGCGCAGCCGGGTATTCATGAAACCCTGACGGACCGTACCACGCAGCTGGCAAACGGTCTGCTGGAAGCCGCAGAAGAAGCGGGAATTCCGCTGGTTGTTAACCACGTGGGCGGCATGTTCGGGATTTTCTTCACCGATGCGAAAACCGTGACCCGCTATCAGGACGTGGTGAAGTGCGACGTTGAACGCTTCAAGCGCTTCTTCCACCTGATGCTGGAAGAAGGCGTGTACCTGGCACCGTCCGCGTTCGAAGCGGGCTTTATGTCCGTGGCGCACAGCGAAGAAGATATCAATAACACCATCGACGCGGCGCGTAAGGTATTTGCGAAGCTGTAAGATGTGCGGCTTGATGCCCTCACCCCAACCCTCTCCCACAGGGAGAGGGAGCAAACACTAAAACGGCAATCTAAAGATTGCCGTTTGCTTTTATTACCGACTCTGCTTTCTCAACAGATAGATAAAGTAAGGCGCACCGATAAAGGTCGACAGCAGGCCCGCCGGGATCTGATACGGGAACAGCACCATCCTTCCACACCAGTCGGCAAACACCAGAATGACCCCGCCCGTCAGGGCCGACATCACAATATGTGGCATCGTCCGTCGGAAACCCATCATTCTGGCGATATGCGGCGCCATCAACCCTACAAAGCTTAGTGGACCGATGGTCATGGTGGCGGTTGCCGTCAGACACGCCGCCAGCAGAAGAAGCGCGACGCGCGTTGGCGTCAGCGCTAAGCCAACCGCACGCGCGGTTTCGCCCCCCAGCGGCAGAATGGTCATCCAGCGACGGCACAGCGGTACCATCGCCAGCAGCACGATCATAACGCTTCCTGACCAGGCAACCTGGCTGGCGGTGGCGTTGTACGTTGAGCCGGAAATCCAGGTCAGGATCTTCGCCATGCGCGGATCGCCGCTCGCCTGCAGCATCATCAGCAACATAGTAAAGGCGGTGCTGAGCGCCATACCGGCCAGCAGCATGCGGTGCGGAGAAAATCCGCCGCGGCCAGAGGCAACCAGAATAATCATCAACGTGGCCGCCGCACCGATACTCCCGGCAGGCATCAGCCAGCCAAACGCATTGCCCGGCACCAGGAAGAGCATCAGCACCACGCCAAAGGCTGCGCCGGAGCTGATCCCCAGCACTTCAGGGCTTGCCATCGGGTTACCGGTCAGACGCTGAATAATACAGCCCGCCACCGCCAGCATCACCCCGGCAATCAGCGCGGAGAGAATACGCGGCCAGCGCCACTGCAGCAGTTCGTTGAGTAAGTCACCCGTTGCCCAGTGCCAGCCTGCGGCATCGCGCCCAAACGCGAGGGCGGCAAACGAGGCGATAAGCAACACCGCCAGACCGGCAAGGCTGAACCACAGCACCGACTGACGTTCAGCGTAGACCTTATCGCCCGCGTCCATCGCTGGGGCGCTGATGCTGCGCAGACGGGGGAGCAGCCACAGCAGCAGCGGCGCCCCAATAAGCGCCGTTGCCGACCCGGTAGACACTTCCATCCAGACGCGCGCCAGCCAGATAATGATCTGATCGGAAAGCCAGAGGATCAGCGCCCCGATCAGCGGCGCCAGCAGCAGACGTGCCAGAAGGCGACGCGCCCCGAGCATTTTCGCCAGCAGCGGCGCAAAGAGGCCGATAAACCCGATGATGCCAACCGCGTTAACCAGCAGAGCGCTCAGCACAATCGCCAGCGTGAGCGCCGCCAGACGAGCCAGCGACAGCGCCAGCCCCAGGTTGCGCGCCACGCCATCATCCAGCCCCATCAGAGTGAGCGGGCGCAGCAGCAGCAGCGTGAGCACCACGCCGCCAAACAATTGTGGCCACAGGCGCTGGACGATACTCCAGTCGGTCTGGGTGAGCGTGCCGGTGCTCCACATAAACATGCTTTGCAGCTGGTCGTGGTGAAACAGCACCAGAAGCTGGTTGATCGCGCCGCAGTAGAGGCTGACGACCAGCCCGGCGAGGATCAGCGTGACCGGCGAGAGACGTTTTCCCCAGGCCACGCCAAAGACCAGCGCGCCCACGACGCAGGCGCCTGCCAGCGCGGCAAACTGCGAGGTTAATGCTCCCGGCAGCGTCCAGAGGGTGGTGATGGTGATCCCCAGCTGTGCCCCCGTCGCCACGCCCAGCGTGGTTGGCTCCGCCAGCGGGTTACGCAGCACCTGCTGGAACAGCACGCCCACCAGCCCCAGCCCCGCCCCGACCAGCAGGGAGATGCTAAGACGCGGCAGCAGGCTGTAGTGGAACAACATCTGCTGAATATTGTCGATATCCGGGGTGGCAAACGCGGCCGCCCACTGCTCGCGCGGCAGTGCCGTGGAGAGGTTGAACCCGGTTAGCGCCAGCGCCGCCAGAAAAATCAGCCCCAGCAGCAGCGCCGGGAAACGGGCAATACGCGTACTCATGCTTTGCCCCCCATCACGTTGTCCAGCACGCGGGCAAAGTGCATTGCCGACAGCGTCGCGCCGTAAAACCATACCGCAGGGGCGCGCAGGAAGCGCTGCTCGCGCACGAACGGCATCGCCTGCCAGAGCGGGGTCGCCATCAGGGTTTGCATTTCACGCTCGTTGCCGTGGTCAAAGCACAGCACGTCGACGTCGCGAAACGCCGCCAGGCGGTCGATGCCCACGGCGGTGCTTCCCCAGAACGTCATCTCGCCTTCCCAGGCGTTGCGAATGCCGAAGTTGTCGAGCACTTCCTGGAACAGGCAGTTCTTTCCAAAGACCAGCATATGGCGGGCATCCAGCAGCGTCACCATCAGCAAAGGCCGATCGCCACGGCGGGCAAAGCGCGGCTTAAGAGACTCAATCAGCGCGTCAAACTCATCGAGATGCTGTTTTGCTTCCGCTTCCCGGTTGAGGAACTGGGCCATCTCGTGGATGGAATTTTTTGCCATGGTCAGCGGCTTTTTACCGTCGCTAAAGGAAAAGCCTCGTCCCGGCGCAATCTTCGCCATGATCTCTTCCGACGGGCCATACCCCGCAGACCAGAATAAATAAGACGGTTTCATCTGCGTGAGAAGCTCAAGGTTTGGCTCCGTGCGCAGACCGATGTCGATGACCGAGTCCGGCAGTTTTGGCTCATTCACCCACAGGGTGTAGTTGGGAATGTCGGCCACGCCGTAGGGCGTGATACCCAGGGCCATCATCAGCTCGACGGGTAACCACTCCAGCGCCACGATGCGGTGCGGATCGATAGCGGCGGCGCGGGCCGGGGCCATCTTCAACAGCAGCGGCGAGAGCGCCATGGCCGTCAGCAGGCGACGGCGGCTAATGTATATTGAATCCAGCATCAGTAGACAAAGCTCACGGGAGCAGCCCCGGCCGGGTGAGGCAGAATACCCATCGGAATACCATAAATCTGTTCCAGCGTTTCGCTGCGCATCAGCTCAGACGGCGTGCCCTGAGCGATCATTTCACCGCCGCGCAGCGCGACGAGGTAGTCACAGTAGCGTGCCGCCATGTTGATATCGTGCAGGACAGCGATCACCGTCAGGCCGCGCTGCTGGCTTAAGCGATGCACCAGCGCCAGCACGTCGACCTGATGGGCGATATCCAGCGCAGAGGTCGGTTCATCCAGCAGCAGGCAGCGGCTGTCCTGCGCCACCAGCATCGCAATCCACGCCCGCTGACGTTCACCGCCGGACAGACTATCCACCAGGCGATGCGCCAGCGGTTTTAGCCCTACCAGCGCAATCGCCTCTTCTACTTTCTCCCGGTCGGCGACGCCGAAGCGGCCAAGCGCCCCGTGCCACGGATAGCGGCCAATCGCTACCAGCTCACGCACCGTCATCCCTTCCGCCTGCGGCAGCTGCTGCGGCAAGTAGGCCACCTTGCGGGCAAAGGCTTTACTGCTCCAGCCCTCCAGCGGCCGATCGTCCAGCAGAATATCCCCTTCAGAAGGTGGCTGGTGGCGTCCCAGCATCTTGAGCAGCGTGGATTTACCGGAACCGTTGTGGCCAATCAGGCCCGTCACTTTACCGGCAGGAAACGTCAGAGAGAGCGGATGCAGCAGGGTGCGCCCGGGTACGCGAAAGGAGAGATTATTGAGCGTAAAGGTGGTGTCGGATTGCGTTTTATTATCCTGCATGTCAGCCAACTTAAATAAAAAGGGCACGGCGAACCGTGCCCATAAAGAGGTTAGAAGCGGAAGGTCGCGGTGGCGACAACCTGGCGTTCAGCACCCCAGAAGCAACCGTAGGTGTTGAAGCAGCTGGCAACGTACTCACGATCGAACAGGTTGTTCACGTGAAGCGCGACGTTTGATCCGGCCATGCCTACACGCGCCAGATCGTATCTGACCAGTGCATCAACCAGTGTATAGCTTCCAACAGTGAAGCTATTCGCCGGGTCACCTTTGCTGGAGCCGGTATAACGCACACCGGTACCCAGCGTCAGGCCAGACAGTGGGCCGTCAAACATTGTGTAATCACCCCACAGGGATGCCATATGTTTTGGCACCTGCGCCGGCGTGTTGCCTTTGTAGTTGGTGTCGGTGGTGTATTCCGCATCGGTATAGGTATAAGAACCGACAACGTTCACGCTTGCAGAGAGCGCCGCTTTCGCTTCCAGCTCTACGCCACGGGCGCGGATTTCGCCACCCTCAACGGAGAAGGGTGAGCCCGCCGGGTCAGCCATCAGGTTGTTGGTTTTGGTCAGCTGATACACTGCACCGGTGATCACGATCGGACGATCGTTAGGCACGTATTTCACGCCCGCTTCGTACTGTTTGCCTTTAGACGGTGAGAATGGTTTACCTTGAGCGTCGGTCAGGGAAGCCGGTTCAAAGGATTCGCTGTAGCTGAAATAAGGAGTTACCCCGTTGTCGAACAGGTAGTTAACGCCGCCACGCCAGGTGAACTGAGTATCATCACGCTTGGCGGTGGTATTTAATACGCGGTTGTAGGACTCCTGATCGGCCCAGTCGTAACGGCCGCCCAGTGTCACCAGCACTTTATCCCATTCGATCTGATCCTGAGCGTAAACGCCGGTCTGCTTCTGCTTGTTCAGCACCTGGTAAGCACCAGACGGTCCAGGGTGTGAACCGAAATCGAAATCGCCACGATCGAGATCGTAAATATCGGATGGCGCAACGGAGCCGGCGTAGCCGAACCAGGAGTTAATATCATTACGCATGCGCATGAAATCAACGCCTGTCAGCAGAGTATGGTCGAGAGCCCCCGTCGCGAACTTGCTCTGAAGCTGCGTATCAACGGTGAAGTTTTGCAGCTTCTCGTCATCGATCACATACTGGCGAGTCAGCGTATGCCCCCATTGTGACTGAGGAATGCTCGCGCAAGGACTGGATGCCGGATTACTCGAATAGAGCGGATCGGAACACATGCCGTAGCCGTAAACGCTGTTTTGCGAGGTTTTGTTCTCGGCAAAGCGCAGATTCTGACGCACGGTGAAAGTGTCGTTGAATTCGTGGTCGAAGCTGTATCCCACCATTTTCTGGTTTCGGGAATAGGTGTTGTTCTTCGCGCCTTCATTGAAGTTCGTCGGCAGACGATCGCCGTTTGGCAGCGGGTCAACCGTCCCCTCTTTTGGCAGCCAGCCGTAGTAGCCCGTTTCAGGCTCGTTCTGGAAGTAGGAGAGGAACGTGAAGGTAGTTTTATCATCCGGACGCCAGGAGAACGATGGCGCGATAGCGTAACGCTGTTCGCCTTTACCTTCCTGCTGGGAATTGTTCGAGCGCGCAACACCCGTCAGGCGGTATGAATAGACGCCGTCATCGTCGATCGCATCGCTAAAGTCAAAGCCGGTCTGGAACAGGCTGTCCGTACCCACTTTAAACTGGATCTCTTTCAACGGCTCGGTTGTTGGGCGCTTACTTACCATGTTCAGCAGGCCGCCCGGGCTGCTTTTACCGTACAGAACGGAAACCGGACCGCGCATGATTTCAGCGCGCTCCAGCATATACGGGTCAATCACCGCGTCGTTGTAGAAGTTGCCCTGCAGCTTCATGCCGTCGAGGTAGTTATTCTGGCTCTGGCCGTCGGCCGCGAAACCGCGGATCACGAGGTAGTCATAGGTATTCGAAGCACCTCGGGTACCCACCGCAACGCCCGGCGTGTAGCTCAGGGCTTCTTTCACCGAACGTGGCTGATGCAGCGCCATCTCTTCGGCAGTTACCACAGAAATAGACTGTGGAACCTTTTGAATTGGGGTGTCTGTTTTGGTACCGGTCGCAGATTGGCGAGCGGCGATAGTCGCAGCAGGTCCCCAGGCACTTTCCTGTGCAGCAGGTGCGGCTGTAACGGTAATGGTTTCTTCTTTTTTAGGGGTTTCGGCAGCGTGAGCAAATGCAGACATGCCGGCAACCGCTGTGGCTACGACAACCGCGACTTTACGCAGCGACGTGTTAATTGGCTGAGCAGTATTGGAAAGCGCCATGTTTATCTCTGATGGAAAAGTGAATGATAACGTAAACGAGAATTATTATTATGACCGCAGAATAATATGCGAAACGCTGGTTGCATAGCAAGCAGTAAGCGCCCCTACAAGATTTAAGGGTTTAAGAATTAACCAGATGAAAAGAGAGGGTTAATGAGGTTAGCGAAATGATCGCTTAAGCCCGCCGAAACGGGCAGAGAGAATTAACGGTAAAACACCTCGAACGTGGCGACGGAGTCGACTTTGCCCGCTTTAACCTCTCCCGTTTTGACGTAGCGCGCCTTGAGGGGAATTTCGACAGGAACCTTGTCCTGCGTGCTGGTTATCGCCGTGTAGTTCCGATCAAACTGCAGCACGGTATTATTCTGGTCGAGGATCTGAATGCCAACGCCCTCGGCGGCAGAGTCTCCGCTGGCGATGCCCAAAATATTGCCGTTCGTTACGCCCGTCGAGCCCGCGCTGGTGAACTGATAATCAACCTTCGTCCCTGCCGCGCAGTCGGTGATTTCAATCTTAAAGCTACCGTCAGTGAGTACGTCGGAATATTGGCCGGTAAAATCCTGCGTATTGACCGTTCTTAGCGGCACATAGATGTTCCGGTCGACCAGATTACAGGTATTGGTCGTAATGTGGACGCTGGCAGGAGAAAAGCGCATTTCACCGATCGCCGCGTTGCCCAGGATATCCATTGACGTTAATCGCGACGTATCCAAATCCCCCTCCTGGATATCGCCCGTCACGACCAGCTGTGCAGCGGCGCGAAACGTCGATGTGCTCTGCGAATAACCATGTATCGAACCCAGATAGTGGATAGGCCGGACAATATCCTCTTCATTGTAACCGGGAAAGCGTTCGCTCGACGCAGCCGCGCGGATGCCAATACCCGGCACATTAGTCTGATAAACCCCGGGCATGACATCTTCTCGTGCATCGGTATCCGTGAGGTACAGATACCCTCGCCGTACTTGCGCATCACCGCTACAGTCCACCGTCACCGCTTTACTCTCAACGCTGGCGTCATAAATGACGGTGCCGACGGGCGTGTCGGGCGCAACAACGATCACCGGAGGAAGTTGAAACGTCACCACGGCATCCACATCAGAACTGCCGTTAAAGGTGCAGTCTGCTCTGGCTGTATGGAAAAAGGCCCCCGTCAGCACGAGCAGAACGGGTAAAAGAAAAGTGTTGACCGAACGACATAGATGCATGAAATACCTCTGTTAATAGCAGTTGACCGTGGCTTTCACGATCCCTGTCGGGCTCTGCGTGGAAATGTCCAGCGTCCCCTGGCACTGCCGATCGCGCTCTTCTCCCCACTGCACGCTAAACGTTGTTTTGCCGGACAGCCCGGTGAGGTAAACCTCGCCGTCATCCCCGACGATGGCCGTGGTGTTATCCAGCGCCACCACGGCACCAAACGGCACGGGCTTACCCGCGTAACGCAGCGTCACCAGCGCGCGTCGTCCAACGCGCGCATCGAAGGTTGCGCTCAGCGCAGCGCCTTTTGTCGGCACGAGATCCAGCGTTGCCGCGTCGATATCAATATCTTCCCGATCCTGGGTATTGACCGTGACGATGTTGTGCCGATAGGCGCTCAGGGAGGGAACAATGGCGTTACCAAAACGGTCCGTAGAGATGCCGCGTCCGTTTTGCACTTTGACGTTATCGCCATCCTTAATGTGCACAATGGCGAATGCGTCGCGGACGGGTTGTCCCAGCGTTACACCATGCTCGTGGGCAACGATTGAGCCCTGCGCGTTGTAGTTCCATTGTCGATTGTCGCCACCATAGCTGTAGCCCATTCCCACCTCACCGGAAGATCCGCGATAACGTCCTGACAGGCTGCCGCCGTAGCCCGTATCCTGGTTGGCATAGGTCTGCTGGAGGTTATAGCTCAGCTTATTGTCCTCAAGCGCGGTACCGCCGAGCCCGACCTGGTGCGAGACAAACCCGCCGCTGGCGGTGTTGGCGCTGTAGGTTGCCCATGAATCAGGCAGCCACGTTGATAACGGAATGTTGACCGTCAACGCCATTTGCCGGTCGGTATCAGCGTCCGGCGTGCGAGTCAGGTTGTAGCTTATCGACCAGGTGATATTGCGCCAGCTGGAGCTCAACCCCGCGGTGACGCTACGCTCATGACCGTCCATATCCCAGTAATCCTGCTGATACCCGTTGAGATAGGCCGAGCCCCAGTCAGAAACCCGCTGGGAAAGGTTGAGCTGCATGCGGCTACGGCGGTTATTAGTTCTGCGGTAGGTATAAATGCCGTCATCGATTTCGCTGTCACGCTGATCGATAGCTTCCTGAAAGGTATAGAACCCCGATGTGGAGTAGCGATAGCTGGCAAGCGTGATGGTGGTATCCGTGTCGGGAATATCTTTTGAATACTGCGCCCGCCAGGATAAACCGCTGGCATCGTCGCGCCCGTCATCAAACGCGGTACGAGCGGCCGTGAGGTCGACAGAGGCGGAGCCGAAATGCCCCAGATCGGCACCGAGCCCCAGCAGCAGCGCGTGATACAGTGATGAACCCAGCGCGCCGGTATACGCCGTGACGCCGTAAGGCAGACCATAGATGGCTGTGCCTTGCGCAAAGGTGGGTTCGTCTTCACCTTCATTACCGCGATAGCGCCCTGCGGCCAGCGAATACTTAAAGCCGCCTTCCCGCTGTAACACCGGCACCGACGCGCTGGCCTGGATGAAGCTATGCTCGCTGCCGTCCGCCTCTTCGACGGTCACTTCCAGATCGGCTCCGGATGTTACCTGGCTTAAATCGCGGATCTCGAACGGCCCCGGTGAGACGTTTGTCTGATAGATGGTGTAGCCGTTTTGCTTGATAGTGACTTTCGCATCGCTATTGGCAATACCGCGCACGACGGGGGCAAAGCCCTGCTGACTAACAGGCAGCATAGAAGTATCCGTTTCCAGCTTCACGCCGGTCATCTGGACGCTGTCAAAAAGTTCACCATTGGTATATGTCTGACCAATCTCAAGCTGGCTTTTCAGCGTTTTGATGTCGCGTTGTAACGTGCTGGCAATGCCCTCCCAGCCAGAAGCGTCGCTCCAGGTGCTGTTATTCCGCAGCCGCCACGCCCCAAGGTTAATCCCCGACTCCAGGCCAAGCCAGGTCGAAGAGGTTTTGCCCGAACTGTAGTGCTGCTGAGAACCGCTGAGTTGATAGCTTGTCCAGGCGGCAGGCGCGCCGTCATCCCAGAATTTTGGATGTATCGCGCCAGCGGCAGCATGGTCGCGGTACGCCTGCGGGATGACCAGCTTCAGGGTCTGGTCATCCTGATTGTATTCGTAACGGGCATTTTCAATGAAATGGGAGATATCGCGGACGTAAGCGCCGTCATCCAGATCTTTTAAGTCCGGGATCGTGTCGACTTTCACGCCGTAATCGCGCAGATCCGCTTTCGTCAGCTCCGGCAGCAGGCGCTGTTTATCGTCAGACAGCACGAAAGCGATGGGACGTTTATCCACAACGTTCCGATCCCACATAACAGTCGTAAGGTAGCTTCCGGCAAGTAGCCCGTTATCGTTAATGAAGTTTTTTAATGTAAAGGTATTTTCGAGGGGCGTATCCAGCTCAAGGATCCGCAGGTTAAATTCGTCATCAGCACAGGCAGGCTGGATCGCGGCGAGCAGCGTCAGCGCGATCCCGTACAGTACCTGTTTGTGAAGCAGAGGTGACGACATAAAATACCAACATGATGATTTAAAGAGCCTGCTTGCGCTGTGGGGTTTGCCCACCGAAATCATTGATTGCCGTCCAGGTCACCGCGCCCTTTGCTGAATTCGGTAACGCGAAACGCTGCTCGCTGAACGGAGCCACCATCATTGAAATGGCGCCTGGCGTGGTTTTGGTCTCTTTCACCGGAACACTTTTCCCACCAACGGCAAGCTCGCCAAACGAGACGTAAAACGGGGTCGGGTTGTTTGCAATTAGCGTGTCGCCCTGACGCTGGAATGTGATTTTTGCGTAGGCTTCCAGGGCATCGCTTTCCTTCAGCTGAGCCGGACGCCAGAAAAGCTTCAGGCGCGTTTTCATCGCAAATTGCAGCGTGTTTTTCTCTTTCAGCTCCGGCGAGAGTGCCGATACGGATTTAACGTTTGCCAGAAACAGAGATTCCCGGTCTGCGGGCAGGCTTTTTTTATCGCCGGTAAAAATAACGTGCAAAAGGGTTTGACGATTTTCCTGCAATTTGTAAACAGGGGGAGTAATAATAAACGGCGCTTTCGCATCATTGGGGTAACTGACCCAGCTTTGCACCAGATAACGTGTATGCGGATCTTTATTTTTAAGTGCTATCTGAACTTCTGATTTATTCGATGGATAAATAATTCGCGTACCACCGAGAACAACACTTGCCTGTACTGAACAGCAGGAAATAATTAAACAACCACATAACAATTTAAATAAAGTCTTCATACAATGTTCCAAAAAGGCAGCCGTTCAGGCTGCCCGTCATTGCTTAGCGATAGACAACCTCGAATGTTGCAGAGGAGGAGTAATGGCCCGCGGTTGGCGCGGTATCACCCACCTGAATCACTTTCGCGGTGTAGTTAAAGACAGAAGCCGTTGCCCCGGTCGCGTCGTTATTCACATCCGTACCCGCATCCGGTACTGAGCCATCGAAAACCACATCGCCTTTCGCGCCGTTCTCATTGCTGACGATGATCCCTACGTTGGTGGCATTACCTGCGCCACTAAGATCGTTCTGGAGGCGCTTATAGGCTGCATCTGTGGTCGTGCCACTGAACTTGAGGTTCAGTTTAGCGACCAGCGGGTCACATTTTTTCACTTCAATCTTAAAGGCTTTTGAGGTGCCAACCGTACCGTCAGCGCCAAAATCCGAAGGATAGGTATCTGCGAAAGTGACGGTGGAAGCGTTAGTCCCTGTGCCATCAACGTTAATTTCACAGGTATCGGCAACAATTTTTCCGGCGAAGTTCACCGTACCGGAATCGTTTGATGCAAATACAGGCAGAGACAGCGCGGCCATAACGCTTCCGGCTAAAAATGTAGCGACAATTTTTTTGTTCATGAAAAATATCCTTATATTTGACAATTGTGGCATCCATTCGCACTACAAATATTTTGAGTCGAAATGTTATCCAGCATGTTACACATGACTGACTAAATAGGAATATCCTTTGAGCCAGTGAATTTCTTATGGCGATTACATCAGATTATTCTTCATTGTGTCCAGAGAGGATAAAGTTACGCAACATGTAGAAGATTTCAAATGCATGTTTTAGATGAAAAAAATGAGAACTTAAAAATTCTAAATTTGATATTTAATTTTTTTAAAAATTGCAGAATGTAAAAAACAAAAAAGCCGCTTTATATTAAAGCGGCTTTTTATTCAGGGAATTAATTAATTCCCACCAAACATATCCTTGATCCAGCCGGCCACGCCATCACTGTCTTTCTTCTCGTTCTGCTGCTGGGCCGGTTGTTGCTGCGGCTGCTGCGGCTGAGAAGATTGATCGAACGGGTTGCCCGTTGGCTGTTCAGGCTGGCTCTGCTGGCACAGTGAGTCCGGGTTGGTCGTCCAGACCGGGAGGGTTCGCATCCCGCCGCCGCAGATAAAGTTCCCGGAACCATCCACGCCCATATCGACGATATCTTCCGGCGCGACCAGGTTCAGCGGCACAGGTGACTGGTTCGCCAGGTAGCGCTGGTAAATCGACATCGCCCCGCTCGCCCCGTAAAGTTTGGTCGGCTGGTTGTTGTCACGGCCTACCCAGGTGATCACCACTTCACGGCCATCAATACCGGCAAACCAGGTATCGACGTTGTTGTTGGTGGTCCCGGTTTTACCCGCCAGATGCAGACCAGGATACTTCGCCCCCAGTTGACGACCGGTACCGCGCTGCACAACCTGCTGCATCGTCCACAGCGTCATGTAGGCCGCCTGCGCAGGAACGGCACGTTCAGCCTGCGGGAAGCTCTGATACAGGACAGAGCCATCTTCGGCAATCACCGAACGCAGGGCAGAGAGCGGTGCGCGGTTACCCCCGCTGGCAATGGTCTGGAACGCCTGCGCCACTTCGATCGGCGTCAGGTTAAGCGCCCCCAGAATCATCGCCGGAACAGGGTGCAGCTGATCTTTCGGTACGCCCAGCTTCTGCCAGGTGTCGACAATGGCCGGCAGGCCCAGCGCCATACCGAGGTTAACCGTAGGTACGTTCATGGAGCGGGTTAACGCATCCACCAGCATCACCTGGCCGCTGAACTGTTTATCATCGTTCTGCGGTGACCAGACCTGGCCGTTAGGCTGACGCAGGGAGATTGGCGCATCGGCGATCCAGGTGTTCAGGCGATACAAATTCGGCTGGCTCAGCGCGGTGAGATAGGTCGCCGGTTTAGCCAGAGAGCCAATCGAACGACGCGCCTGCATCGCGCGGTTGTAGCCCGCATACTGCGGCTCTGCGCCGCCCACCATCGCGCGCACTTCGCCGGTGTTACGGTCAACCACCACCATCGCGGTTTCCAGATCGCTCAGCTTGCGCTGTTTCTTCAGCGCCGGAATGCCTTCAACCGCCGCTTTTTCTGCCGCGTCCTGGGCTACCGAGTCAAAGGTTGTGAAGATCTTCACGCCGGAGAGATCTTTGACCTTATCACCGAGCTTGCTTTGCAGCTCCTGGCGCACCATCTGCATGAAAGCAGGCTGCGGAGAGATCACCCCACCGCGCGGCTGCACGCCCAGCGGACGTGCGCTAAGCATGTCGTATAATTCCTGGTCAATCACCTGCTGCTGTTGCAGCAGACGCAGTACCAGGTTACGACGCTCCAGCGCCAGTTTCGGGTTGCGCCACGGGTTATAAATGGACGCCCCTTTCACCATGCCCACCAGCAGCGCCTGCTGGTCAAGGCTGAGCTCTTCCACCGGACGGCCAAAGTAGTACAGGCTCGCCAGCGGGAAGCCGCGGATCTCGTTATCGCCGCTCTGGCCGAGGTACACCTCGTTCATGTACAGCTCAAGGATACGATCCTTGCTGTAGCGCGCATCCATCAGCACGGCCATGTACGCTTCGTTGGCTTTACGCCAGTAAGAACGCTCGCTGGAGAGGAACAGGTTCTTCACCAGCTGCTGGGTAAGCGTACTCGCCCCCTGCACGGTACGACCCGCAGTCAGGTTCGCCAGCACCGCACGGCCGATGGAGTAGAGACTGATACCGTCGTGCTCGTAGAAATGGCGGTCTTCGGTTGCCAGCAGGGTATCCACCAGCAGATC
This sequence comes from Enterobacter cloacae complex sp. P42RS, assembly GCF_014930595.1. Lineage (NCBI taxonomy): Bacteria > Pseudomonadati > Pseudomonadota > Gammaproteobacteria > Enterobacterales > Enterobacteriaceae > Enterobacter > Enterobacter cloacae complex sp. P42RS. Next base: position 434,163 of record NZ_JADBRK010000005.1, on the reverse strand, counting down.
CGGGAAGCCGTTACGCGCCACGAACAGGCGCTGTTCGCCATTGGCGGACGAGAGCATGGTGATCAGACGCGGATCAAGACGGAAGAAACCGAACTGGCGGTTATTGTCCATGTTCTCAATGGTTTCCAGCCGATCGCCGTCAAAAGTCAGACGCGCGCGCACCTGCCCCTCTTTGCTGTCCGGGAAGTCGAACGGGCGGCGGATCATCTCAATGCTCTTCGCCTGGACGGTAAATTCGCCCGGGCGGGTCATTTTCGTGACCTGACGATACTGCGTAGCTTGCAGCAGTTTCACCATCTCGTTCTTGCTGATGGACATGTCCGGCTCAAGGTTCACCATGCGACCATACACTGCCGCCGGCAATTGCCAGACTTTCCCGTCGATACGGCTGCGGATCTTCTGATCCAGATAAACACCGTAAATCGCGATCAGCACAACAAAAACAATGAACAGCTTCAGCAGCAGCCAGAACCAGCCGCGCTTCCCACGAGGCTTACGCCCTTTGCCTTTTCCTTTACGCGGCATGGGTTCTTCATCCTCATAATCGTCTTCATAGTCATCGTCATACTCCTCATCTCTGAGGCGACGACGGCTTACCTTTTCTTTCGCCGGACGTGCGGGTTTTCCCTTACGTCCTATTGGCTCGCGGTCATTCCCCGCCATGCTTTTTCTCCGCAACTTTCAGGCGCAAAGGCCAGATTTTCTTTTCTTCCACAGGCCTGTGAAAGAAGAAATCTCTCAAAATTGGTTTTCTCCCTCTCTCCGTGGGAGAGGGCCGGGGTGAGGGCATCAGGCCGCACTTTCCCCACTACGAATATTTCTTCGTCCGCCGCGTCGGCGCCGTATTCGCCGGATCGTCCGGCCATACGTGTTTGGGGTAGCGCCCCTTCATCTCTTTCTGCACTTCACGGTAGCTTCCCGCCCAGAACGCCCCCAGATCGCGGGTGATCTGCAACGGACGATGCGCAGGCGAGAGCAGCTCAAGCACCAACGGCACCCGCCCTTCCGCAATAGACGGCGTGGCAGCCTCGCCAAACATCTCCTGCATACGAACCGCCAGCGCCGGAGGATTATCCTCATGATAACGAATGGCAATCCGGCTCCCGGTGGGCACAGTGTAATGCCCAGGAAGCTCACTATCCAGACGTTGACGTAATGACCAGTCCAGTAAATTCTGTAACGCGGTCTTAACATCAAGCGCCTTAAGGGCGCGCAGAGAGTGCACGCCGCTCATTTGCGGCAGCAGCCACTGCTCAAGCGTCGCGAGCAGCGTCTCATCATCCACCGCGGGCCAGCCGTATTCCGGTAGCCACTTCGCGGCGCAGTGCAGACGAATGCGATACTGTTCAGCTTCCGGCGTCCAGTTCAGAACGTTAAGGCCCTTTTCCCGAATGCCGTTCAGCATTGCCTGGTGTAACTCTTCTTCCGACGGCTTCGCCAGCGGTTTCGTCCCGAGGATCAGTTTGCCAATCTGACTACGCCGAAACGCCTTTAGCGTCCCCTGAGCGTCATCCCATTCCACGATGTCCGATTGCTGGAGCAGCTGCGGGCAGGTACGCGTCAGGGCATCTATGTCCACGGCAATCGCCTGTAAAATACGGGCATCAGGAGACTGGCTGCCCTGAAGCAGGAGCGGCGCGATCAGCCATTCATGTCGCGTCAGGGCATCATCGCTGTCCAGCATCGCCCCCATGCCGTTTGCCAGCTGGTAGCGTCCATCCAGCCCGCGGCGGCGCGCAATCCTGTCCGGGAAGGCCAGCGCCAGAAGGGAGGCAATCTTATCGCCGTCAGGTGAACCGCCCCGGCAGTTCAGGCGTTTGCACAGCTGCTGCGCCCGCTGCTGCCAGTTTCCCTGATTGCGCGAAAACGCCTGCCCCAGATCGCTGCTGCCTCCGCGCGGCGGCTCCTCAAGAATAGCCGCCAGTTTCGCCGCTGTGGCAATTTCATCTTCGCCCTGCGCGGCCACCAGCATCGCCGCCAGACGCGGATCGTTGCCCAGCGCCGCCATTTTCTGACCGCGCGCCGTCAGACGTTCACCTTCCAGCGCGCCAAGCTGGGTGAGCAGGCTGCACGCGGCGGCGAGATTCACGGCAGGCGGTGGATTAAGCCAGGTGAGCTGTTCAGGATCCGGGCAGCCCCACAGCAGGAGATCCATCACCAGCCCGGAGAGATCGCTTTGTAAAATCTCCGGCGTGCTTTGCTGTGCCGCGCGTTCAGCCTGCTCCGCGCTGGTCAAATGCAGGCAAATACCCGGCTCAAGACGCCCCGCACGGCCCGCGCGCTGCACCATTGACGCCTGACTGATGCGTTGTGTCAGCAGTTTAGTCAGCCCGGTGCGCGGATCAAAGCTCGCCACCCTCTCCTGCGCGCTATCCACCACCAGGCGAATGCCTTCGATGGTCAAACTGGTTTCGGCAATGTTGGTTGCCAGCACGACTTTACGCTGCCCCGCCGGGGCGGGAAGGATGGCTTTACGCTGTTCGGTCAACGACAGGGCGCCATAGAGCGGGCAAAGCAGTACGTCACTGCCCACCCTGGAGGCCAGCCGCTCCTGCACGCGCTGAATCTCCCCCACGCCGGGCAAAAACAGCAGCAGCGAGCCGGGCGCCTGGCGAAGCAGGTCAGCAGTGGCAATAGCTACCGCTTCGTCAAAGCGCTGATGGGCAGGAAGCGGCTGATAGCGACGCTCAACAGGAAATGCCCGTCCTTCTGAGCTGATGACCGGCGCATCGGGTAATGTCTGTCGTAGCCGCTCGTTATCCAGCGTCGCCGACATAATCAGCAGCCGCAGATCGTCGCGCAGCCCCTGCTGAACGTCGAGCAACAGCGCGAGGGCCAGATCGGCCTGCAGGCTGCGCTCGTGGAATTCATCCAGGATCACCAGCCCGACGCCGTTCAACTCCGGGTCGTTTTGCAGCATGCGGGTAAGAATGCCTTCGGTGACCACCTCAAGCCGCGTGGACGGGCCGACGCAGGTTTCGGCGCGCATCCGGTAGCCTACCGTTTCGCCCGGTTTTTCATTCAGCAGTTCCGCCAGGCGCTGCGCCACGTTGCGCGCGGCCAGCCTGCGCGGCTCCAGCAGGATAATTTTCCCGGCAATCCTCCCCTCTTTAAGGATCTGCAGCGGCAGCCAGGTAGATTTACCCGCCCCCGTAGGCGCGTTAAGCAAAACCTGCGGGGCATGTTGTAAGGCAGCGAGAAGCTCAGGAAGAACGACGGCGACCGGCAATGAGGACACTAACAGCTCCAGAGGGTTAACATTAGTCGGCGTACATTGTAGCATCGGCGAATATCATTACCGAGTCCCCCGTATGTCTGAGTCGAAACGGCTGTTTTTTGCCATTGAATTGCCCACCACCCTACAGCGGCAAATCGTTCGCTGGCGCGCGGAACATTTTCCACCGGAAGCGGGCCGGCCCGTTGCGGCGGCAAACCTGCACCTGACGCTGGCCTTTTTGGGTGACGTGAGCGCCGAAAAACAGCGGGCATTAGCCGCCATGGCCGGACGTATTGTCCAGCCGGCGTTTACGCTGCACCTTGACGATGCGGGTCAGTGGCTGCGTTCGCGCGTGGTCTGGCTGGGTACGCGCCAGCCGCCGCGCGGGTTGTTACAGCTCGCCAATATGTTGCGCGCGCAGGCAGCGCGCAGCGGCTGTTACCAGAGCCCGCAGCCGTTTCATCCGCACGTCACGCTGCTGCGCGATGCCGGTCAGGCTGTTGCCATTCCGCCGCCGGGTTTTCACTGGGCTTTTCCGGTTAATGAATTCGCGCTTTATGAATCCGTCTTTGCACGGGGACGCACCCGCTACAGGCCGCTACAGCGCTGGACGTTGGGCGACACCACAAGGAATTCCGATGAAGTTTAGTCCTGCACTCCAGTCCGCCACGCTGATCCAACGCTACAAACGCTTCCTCGCCGACGTGGTGACGCCGGAAGGCGAAGAGCTCACCCTGCACTGCCCCAACACCGGTGCCATGACCGGTTGCGCCGCACCGGGTGACACGGTCTGGTATTCCACTTCAGAAAATACTAAACGCAAATATCCCCATACCTGGGAAATAACCGAAACGCAAAACGGGGCGTTTATTTGTGTTAATACTCTGCGTGCAAATCAGCTGGTTAAGGAAGCGCTGACGAATGGCGCCATTCCCGAACTGGTGGGTTACGGTACGCATAAAACAGAAGTGAAATACGGCGATGAAGGCAGCAGAATTGACTTCATGTTACAGGCGGAAGGCCGTCCTGAGTGCTATATTGAAGTAAAATCAGTGACGTTAGCGGAACAGGAAAACGGCTTCTTTCCGGATGCGGTAACGCTACGCGGGCAGAAGCATCTGCGAGAGCTAATGAGTGTTGCGGCGGCGGGCAAACGCGCCGTATTGCTGTTTGCGGTGTTGCATACAGCGATTGAACGGTTTTCCCCTGCCCGCCATATCGATCCTAAATACGCACAACTGTTGAATGAGGCACAAAAGCAGGGGGTAGAGGTTTTAGCTTATAAAGCGGAACTTTCTGCCGATAATATGACTCTGAGATCGTCTCTTCCCATTGTCTTATAAGGGATTAGACGATTGATGAATAAGTGTTCTGGCCGCGTGCGCAAATACGCTTTTCCTCACAGGCTTGTCAAGTGTTACGTTTAGATAATTGCCATACGGAAAAGCATCTGCTATTTATAGCGACCTGATTTTTCCCCCAACACGGGGATCGATAGTGCGTGTTAAGGAGAAGCAACATGCAAGAAGGGCAAAACCGTAAAACATCGTCCCTGAGTATTCTCGCCATCGCTGGGGTGGAGCCGTATCAAGAGAAGCCGGGCGAAGAGTATATGAACGAAGCCCAGCTGTCGCACTTCAAGCGTATTCTTGAAGCATGGCGTAATCAACTCAGGGATGAAGTGGATCGCACCGTTTCGCATATGCAGGATGAAGCTGCTAACTTCCCGGATCCGGTAGACCGTGCCGCTCAGGAAGAAGAGTTCAGCCTCGAACTGCGTAACCGTGACCGCGAACGCAAGCTGATCAAAAAGATCGAGAAAACGCTGAAAAAAGTCGAAGACGAAGATTTTGGCTACTGCGAATCCTGCGGTGTTGAAATCGGTATTCGTCGCCTGGAAGCGCGTCCAACCGCCGATCTGTGCATCGACTGTAAAACGCTGGCCGAAATCCGCGAAAAACAGATGGCCGGCTAACGCCAGCGCTGTTTATACACTTCAAAGGCGGGAGTCTCTCCCGCCTTGTTAATGTTGATATGTCTGAATCACACTATATTGGGCGCTTTGCGCCATCTCCTTCCGGTGAATTACACTTCGGCTCATTAATTGCCGCGCTTGGCAGCTACCTGCAGGCTCGCGCCAGTCAGGGTAAATGGCTCGTCCGCATCGAAGATATTGACCCTCCGCGTGAAGTTCCCGGTGCTGCAGACACCATTCTGCGTCAGCTGGAACATTACGGTCTTCACTGGGACGGCGACGTTCTGTGGCAGTCACAACGACATGAGGCTTATCGGGAACGTCTGGCCTGGCTCAGCGCTCAGGGGCTCTCCTATAACTGCACCTGCACCCGCGCGCGTATCCAGAGCGTGGGAGGTGTGTATGACGGCCACTGCCGCACGCTGAATCTTCCCCCGGAAAATGCCGCCGTACGCTTGCTACAGCGCGCGCCCATCACTCGCTTCCACGATCGGCTCTCCGGTGAGATTAGGGCGGATGAACGTCTGGCATGTGAAGATTTTATTATTCACCGTCGTGATGGTCTGTTTGCGTATAACCTGGCGGTGGTCGTCGACGATCATTTCCAGGGCGTGACGGAAATTGTGCGCGGGGCGGACCTGGTCGAACCGACCGTACGGCAAATCTCGCTTTATCATCAGTTTGGCTGGACGGCGCCGGATTACATTCATCTGCCGCTGGCGGTCAATGCGCAGGGCGTTAAGCTCTCCAAGCAGAACCACGCCCCGGCCCTGCCAGACGGCGATCCGCGTCCTGTTTTGATCGACGCGCTGCGATTTCTCAACCAGAATGTAACCAACGAATGGCAGGATCTGCGCATTGACGAATTGCTGAAAATAGCCATTGCCAACTGGACGCTCGCGGCAGTGCCAAAAATCCAGCATTCTCAAATGCGTTGCGCTGAGCTATGATTAGCCGCTTTTTTCATAACAAAACACACTACGAGGTGTACCATTTTTACCCGAGTCGCTAATTTTTGCCGTAAAGTGCTAAGCCGCGAAGAGAGCATGGCGAACGACGCTATTGCACAGCCACACATGTCGGTTATTCCGCGTGAGCAGCACAATATTTCCCGCAAAGATATCAGTGAAAATGCCCTCAAAGTACTCTATCGTCTGAATAAAGCGGGCTACGAGGCCTATCTCGTTGGCGGTGGGGTGCGTGATTTACTGCTGGGCAAAAAACCGAAAGATTTCGACGTGACGACCAGCGCCACGCCCGAGCAGGTGCGTAAATTATTCCGCAACTGCCGTCTCGTTGGCCGCCGTTTCCGTCTGGCTCACGTGATGTTTGGGCCGGAAATCATCGAAGTGGCGACCTTCCGCGGCCACCACGAAGCGGGTGCATCCGACCGCACCACGTCACAGCGCGGCCAGAACGGTATGCTGCTGCGCGACAATATCTTCGGCTCTATCGAAGAAGATGCCCAGCGTCGCGACTTCACCATCAACAGCCTTTATTACAGCGTGGCGGATTTCACCGTGCGTGATTACGTCGGCGGCATGCAGGACCTGAAAGAGGGTCTGATCCGCCTGATCGGCACGCCGGAAACGCGCTATCGCGAAGATCCGGTGCGCATGCTGCGCGCCGTGCGTTTTGCCGCCAAGCTGAACATGCGCATCAGCCCGGAAACCGCAGAGCCGATCCCGCGTCTGGCGACGCTGATTAACGACGTGCCGCCTGCCCGCCTGTTTGAAGAGGCGCTGAAGCTGCTGCAGGCCGGCTACGGGTTCGAAACCTACAATCTGCTGCGCGAATACAACCTGTTCCAACCGCTGTTCCCGACCATTACCCGTTACTTCACCGAAAACGGTGACAGCCCAATGGAGCGGATGATTGCGCAGGTGCTGAAAAATACCGACACCCGCATCCATAACGATATGCGCGTGAACCCGGCATTCCTGTTTGCGGCAATGTTCTGGTACCCGCTGCTGGAAACGGCTCAAAGAATCACCCAGGAGAGCGGCCTCGCCTATTACGATGCCTTCGCGCTGGCCGCGAACGATGTATTGGACGAAGGGTGCCGCACGCTGGCTATCCCAAAACGTATTACCACGCTGGTGCGCGACATCTGGCAGCTTCAGCTGCGCATGTCCCGCCGTCAGGGCAAACGTGCCTGGAAGCTGATGGAGCATCCAAAGTTCCGCGCCGCCTTCGACCTGCTGTCGCTGCGTGCGGAAACTGAACGCAATCAGGAGCTGCAGCGCCTGGCGCAGTGGTGGGCCGAATTCCAGGTTTCCGCCCCGCCGGAGCAGAAAGATATGCTGACCGGGCTGGATGAAGAACCTGCCCCGCGTCGCCGTCATCGTCGTCCGCGCAAACGCGCACCGCGTCGTGAAGGGACAGCATGACCCTCGCGTATATCGCCATCGGCAGCAATTTAGCCTCTCCGCTGGAGCAGGTTAATGCTGCCGTACAGGCGCTGGGCGAGATCCCACAGACCCGGATCGTAGCGGTCTCCTCGTTCTACCGCACCCCGCCGCTAGGTCCGCAGGATCAGCCTGATTATCTGAACGCTGCGGTGGTGCTGGAAACTACCCTTGATGCCGAAACGCTGCTGGATAACACCCAGCGCATCGAACTGCAGCAGGGGCGCGTACGCAAAGCCGAGCGCTGGGGACCGCGCACGCTGGACCTCGACATTATGCTGTTTGGAGATGAGGTCATAAACACCGAACGCCTCACCGTTCCGCATTACGACATGAAAAATCGCGGGTTTATGCTCTGGCCGCTCTTTGAAGTTGCCCCCGATCTCATCTTTCCGGATGACATCCCACTCAAGTCCATTCTGGACAGCCTCAAAGCGGAAAAACCTGCCCGCTGGTAACACTCTTCCCTTATCGATTAACCATTAATATTTTGTGGCTAATCGGTTACCTAAAATCATTGTTCCCTCGAATGTTACTGTTAGAATGCGCAAAGATTCGCTTTTGGGCTATCAGGAAACAGTATGAAACCAACCACCATCTCCTTACTGCAGAAATGCAAACAGGAAAAAAAACGCTTCGCCACCATCACCGCGTATGACTACAGCTTCGCCAAACTGTTTGCCGAAGAGGGTATCAACGTCATGCTGGTCGGAGATTCGTTAGGGATGACGGTACAAGGACATGATTCCACCCTGCCGGTCACGGTTGAAGATATTGCATATCACACCCGTGCGGTACGCCGCGGTGCGCCAAGCTGCCTTCTGCTTTCCGACCTGCCGTTTATGGCTTATGCCACGCCAGAGCAGGCATTTGAAAACGCGGCGGCAGTGATGCGCGCTGGCGCTAACATGGTCAAAATTGAAGGCGGCGCCTGGCTGGTGGAGACGGTGAAAATGCTCACCGAACGCGCCGTGCCGGTGTGTGGTCATTTGGGCCTGACCCCGCAGTCCGTCAACATCTTTGGCGGGTATAAGGTGCAGGGCCGCGGCGACGCAGCGCAGACGCTGTTTGAGGATGCCCTGGCGCTGGAAGCCGCAGGCGCCCAGCTGCTGGTGCTGGAGTGCGTGCCGGTTGAGCTGGCGAAACGCATCACCGACGCACTCTCCATTCCGGTGATTGGTATTGGTGCAGGCAACGTGACCGACGGTCAGATTCTGGTGATGCACGACGCCTTTGGTATTACTGGCGGGCATATCCCGAAATTTGCCAAAAATTTCCTCACTGAAGCGGGCGACATGCGCGCTGCGGTCAGGCAGTATATTGCCGACGTTGAATCCGGTGTTTACCCGGGTGAAGAACACAGTTTCCATTAAGGAGTCTCGTTGTGCTAATCATTGAAACCCTGCCGCTGCTGCGCCAGCATATCCGCCGCGCGCGTCAGGAAGGTAAACGTATCGCACTGGTCCCGACCATGGGCAACCTGCATGACGGCCACATGAAGCTCGTCGACGAAGCCCGTGCGCGAGCAGATATCGTGGTGGTCAGTATCTTCGTGAACCCCATGCAGTTTGACCGCGCCGACGATCTGGCACGCTATCCGCGCACTCTTCAGGAAGATTGCGAAAAGCTTAAAAAACGTCATGCGGATATCGTGTTCTCTCCGGCACCTGCCGATGTGTACCCGCAGGGTACGGAAGAGGCGACCTATGTGGATGTCCCGGGGATTTCGACCATGCTGGAAGGTGCAAGCCGTCCGGGCCATTTCCGCGGCGTTTCCACCATCGTCAGCAAGCTGTTCAACCTGGTGCAGCCGGATATCGCCTGTTTCGGTGAAAAAGATTTCCAGCAGCTGGCGCTGATCCGCAAGATGGTTGCCGATATGGGTTACGATATCGAAATCGTCGGCGTGCCGATCGTACGAGCCAAAGATGGCCTGGCGCTCAGCTCACGCAACGGTTACCTGACCGCCGATCAGCGTAAAATCGCGCCGGGCTTAAGCAAGGTGATGAACACCATGGCAGAACAGCTGCTGGCGAAAGAGTTGGCCGCAGAAGAGATCGTCGCCCTTGCAGAGCAGGCGCTGAACGACAAAGGCTTCCGCGCTGATGATATTCAAATCCGCGATGCTGATACCCTGCTTGAGCTGACGGAAACCAGCAAACGCGCGGTGATTCTGGTGGCGGCATGGCTCGGCCAGGCACGCCTTATCGATAATAAAGTGGTTGAGCTGGCGTAGTTCTTTCACCCTTGATAATTATAGGTATACGTAATGATTCGCAAAATGCTGCAAGGTAAGCTTCACCGAGTGAAAGTCACCCAGGCCGACCTGCACTATGAAGGTTCCTGCGCCATTGACCAGGATTTTCTCGACGCGGCGGGTATTCTCGAAAATGAAGCCATTGATATCTGGAATGTGAATAACGGCAAGCGTTTTTCCACCTACGCGATTGCCGCCGAGCGCGGGTCTAAAATTATCTCCGTCAACGGCGCGGCGGCACACTGCGCGGACGTCGGCGATATCGTTATTATCGCCAGCTTCGTCATGATGTCTGACGAAGAAGCGCGCCGCTGGCAGCCCAAAGTCGCTTATTTTGAAGGCGACAACGAGATGAAACGCACCGCGAAGGCGATTCCAGTTCAGGTTGCCTGATTTTTAAAGGGCTGTGGTATTATCACAGCCCTGAATAATAAACACCGCCCCAAAAATATTTATTTTAATAGTGAGCCAGACCTCACACATTAAAATCCATATTGCATTCAAAATACACCCCCTGCCAATATAGAAAGCACTAACAATTAAACACAACCCTTTGATTCCCTCGTCAAAACAAACATCTTTAAATTTACTTCATTCATTTTATAGCAAAACTTATTTAAAACCACCATGAAACAATAATATATTGAGCCAGTTTTATGCGTTAACCATAAACATCATGAATGATACTTTTTAATAAATGGATATTTAAAATATGTTCAAGAAAACAATTCTGGCTACAAGTGTCGCTGTATTAGCACTGGGTTCTGTTTCTGCAATGGCTTCTGACGTTGGCCTGATTACATTCGATGGCGCAGTAACCGATACCACCTGCGTTATTACCTCTAATAACGGTGTTGATGCCAACAACGTAACGCTAACTCTGCCAGTGGTCAAAAAAGCCGATGTAGAAGGAACCACTGTTGATGCAGGCGTAGGTTCAAAAGAGTTCGAACTGCACCTGAGCAAATGCCCGGAATCCCTGACCAAAGCGTCTGCCACCTTTACCTCTCAGCAGTTCGCTGAACTGTCTAACGGTACGCTGAAAGCTGACCCAACCGTAGCGGGCCATGCCAATAACGTCGCTCTTGCGCTGTACAACAACAGCTCAACCAGCACCGACCGCATCAAAGTGGGTCAGCCGAGCAATAACACTCAGAAAGCCACTCTTACCGCAGGCACGGGTACTCTGGCTTACCGCGTTGCTTATGTCCCTGCAGCAAACTGGGTCGCCACCACCAATCCAGTCAGCGCCGGTAAAGTCAGCAGCAACGTGACCTTTACCATGACCTACGAATAACAATTGATTGTTATTTCATGCGCTCACGGATGAGGTGGGCGCATTTCTTATTTAATGGATGAATATTATGCGCCCTTTTAATACCTGTATTACTGCACTCATGGTTTGTGCCGCTGTGACCGTTTCCCACGCAGCTTATGCCGACATTGTCATTTCAGGCACACGAGTCATTTACCCGGCATCCGCTAAAGACGTCACCGTGAAAATGGAAAACCGCGGCAATAAGCCATTATTGGTACAAACCTGGCTCGATGATGGCCGCGACACAACGAACCCTCAAGAACTCAAACTGCCGTTTATCGTCACGCCACCGGTCTCACGTGTCGATCCTGCCAAAGGACAGACGGTACGTATTACCTGGCTTGGCCAGCCGTTGCCAACAGACAGAGAGAGGTTGTACTGGTTCAACGTGCTGGAAGTACCGCCTAAAGCAAAAGCTTCTGAAGAAAATCAAAACATGCTGCAACTAGCGTTTCGCACACGTATTAAAATGTTCTTCCGTCCGGACGGCCTAAAGGGCGACCCGGCAATAGCCGCAGCACAATTGAAATGGTCCCAGCAGGCAAATGAGCTGGTGGCTAAAAATGATTCGCCATTCTACGTCTCCGTCGCCAAAATCGAAACGACCGTCGGCGGGAAGAACATCGAAATAGAGCCGCACGTGGTTGCGCCCTTTACCAGCCAGTCCTTCAGCCTTAAACCAGGCGATTCCGCACGCATTACGAAATTAACCTATACCTCGATTAATGATTTCGGCGGCGCAGAGAAACACGACGCCCCGGTTAATTAAAAATATTAAAAGTTTGCCCATAAATATTAGCAGCTAATGGATTAGTGATAGCAATGTTATTTCGCCCCTCAATTCTTTGTATTGCCATATGCACAGCATTTCAGTCTGCATCCTTCGCGGCTGAAGAAGTTGCTACGCCATCGTCGGGTAATGAAGAGGTCGAATTCAACGATCAGTTCCTCTTTAATACAGGAAACAGTATTGACGTGAGTCGTTTTTCACACGGAAACCCTATCGTACCCGGCACGTTTAAAACTCAGCTAATTTTGAATGGGCAAAAAAAAGCGCTGACAGACTTTACCTTTAAAGATAATGCTACGGTGCGTGCTGCCCCCTGCTTCACGCCAAAAGTATTGATGCAAATGGGCATTAAAGCGGATGCCCTGCAAAATGCGGTAGCCAACAAAAAGCCTGGAGAGAGTGATGAAACGGTCTGTATTGATATCAACAAGGCCTTCCCGGGTGCGTCCTGGGATTATAACTCCGGCTCACAGGAATTAAGCCTTAGCATGCCGCAAATTTATATCGAGCGGCACCCTGGTGGCTATGTTGATCCTTCTCTTTGGGAAGACGGTATTACTGCAGGCATGCTCTCCTACGACCTCAACGCATGGCATTCGGACAGCACAGACGGTGGGCGCGACACCGCTTATGCAGGGTTAAAGTACGGTATCAACATGGGCCCCTGGCGTTTACGCTCACGCGGCACGCTGAACTGGGATGACGCAGAGGGTACCGACTACGCCAGCCAGGATATCTACCTGCAACGCGACATTACGCCATTGCGCGCTCAACTCTTGCTGGGTGATTCCTATACCCGCGGCGACACCTTCAACTCCATCAACCTGCGTGGCGTGCGCATGTATAACGACGATCGCATGTTGCCCGGGGGGATTTCAACCTATGCGCCCGTTATTCGTGGCGTCGCTAAAAGTAATGCGAAGGTCACAATTTCTCAAAGCGGAAACAAGATCTATGAATCGACGGTCCCACCGGGTGCGTTTGAAATTAACGACCTCAGTACGACGGGCTACGGTAGCGATTTGGTTGTCACCATTGAGGAGTCTGACGGCAGCGTGCGCACCTTTTCCGTCCCCTACTCTTCGGTCAGCCAGATGCTTCGCCCCGGATACAGCCGCTGGGACATTGGCGTGGGTGAGCTGAATGACAACGGACTGCGCGATAAGCCGCGTCTGGGCTATGCCACGGGTTATTACGGCCTCAGCAACATTTTCACCGGCTATGCTGGCTTCCAGTATATGGATACGGGCTATTACTCCGGGCTGCTCGGTATTGCCGTGAGCACAGGCGTAGGTGCTTTTGCGCTGGACGTAACGCATTCAGATGCAGACATCGACGGCATCGGCAATCTGACGGGGCAAAGTTACCGTCTCTCCTGGAGCAAACTGCTGGAAGAAACCAACACCTCCTTCAACGTGGCAGCGTATCGCTTCTCAACGGAAGACTACCTGACCCTCAATGATGCGGCATCGCTGACGGAAAGCATTAAATATCGTGACAGAGGCCGTAATCCGGATCATTCGGACAGCGATGTGTATAACCATTTCCAGCGAATGAAAAATCAGGTGCAGATCAACGTAAGCCAGCCGTTGTCGTCAGGAAAAACGGATTATGGTTCGCTGTATATGACCGGAAGCTGGCAGGACTACTGGTCAGAATCGGACTCAACGTCCCAATACTCAATCGGCTACAACAACGCATTCTGGTTGGGCAGCTACAGCGTATCGCTCCAGCGCAGCTACAACGAGTATGGCGATAAAGATGACAGCGTCTATCTGAACATCAGCATTCCTCTGGAAAACCTGCTGGGCCGCGGTAAGAAGCCGGGCGGTTTCTCCAGCGTGAACATGAGCGTCAACTCGGATTTCAAAAACAACTCGACCCTCAATGCCAGCGCGAACGGGAACACAGACGATTACCGCTTTAGCTATAGCGTTAACACCAGTTCCAGCCAGGGTGACAGTAGCGATCTTAACCAGATTGGCGGCTACGGCAGCTACAGCAGCGCGTATGGGCCGCTCAGTATATCGGCCTCCGCCACCGACGACAGTAGCCAGCAGTACTCCCTGAGCTACAGCGGCGGCATGGTGCTGCATTCCGGTGGCATCACGCTCTCCTCGGGCAGCATCGGTGATACCGATACTCTGGCGCTGGTCAGCGCGCCGGGCGCGAAAGGCGCGCAGCTTTCCATTGGCGATGGAGTCATCGGCAGCTCAGGCTACGCGATCATGCCGTATCTGTCGGCTTACCGTGAAAACACCATCGGCATTGATATTTCTAAGCTGGAATCTGATGTGGAGGTGAAGAGCACCAGCTCAATCGCTGTACCGCGCAGCGGTGCGATTGTGCGCGTGGATTTCGAAACCGACCAAAGCCGCTCGCTGCTGCTTGATTTGCACCGCTCTGATAACGGCTTTATTCCGCTGGGCGCTGACGTTCTGAATGAACAGGGGCAATCCGTCGGCTCTGTAGGCCAGGCCGGGCAGGCTTATGTACGCGGTGCGGAAAATAGCGGTCATCTGCGTATTGTCTGGGGCAGTGATGTAGAAAGCGCGTGCACCGTGACCTATACCCTCACCCCTTCAGCCAGGAAGGTGGGTCTGACAACCATGCTGGATAACCAGACCTGTCAGATGTAATCGTTTTTTAACAAGGAGTTAATTTTAATGAAGAAAACAAGCCTAAGCGCGTTGCTTTTCGCGGCACTCAGTTCGCAGGCAATGGCAACGTCCACCAATCTGGATGTGACTTTTACCGCAACTCTGCGTGAAACCACCTGTGATATGGCCATCGAGGGCGGTACCGGCGACGGAAAAAATAATACGATTCCGATCGGTGCGGCAGGTAAAACGGCCCTGTCGGACATTATCAATAAAACAGACGGCGCCAGCACCGCGTTTAAGTTAAAAATTACTGACTGTCCGTCGAGCCTTGCAGCACTGAAGACGACAATTTCAGGCTCGAAATCAGGATACCTTGATACGGCCATCTTAAATGGTGCTACAGCCGGACCAGCTGATTATATGGGGGTCTCCATCGCACGCGCGTCAGCACCTACAGCGCCATTTACCATTAACTCAACTGACGATGCGAAACGCTTAGTCTGGACCACGGCTGAAATTAACAGCAAAGAAGTTCCTCTGGTTGCCCGTCTTGTGGAAACCAAATCCGGCCTGGCGACAACCGGCAGCTTCAGTGCTATAGCCACATTCAACTTCGAATACCAATAAGCGGAAGGAAACGCGACGATGATTAAAAAATCTTTCCCCCTGATTGCACTGGCTGTCTCTGCGGGTCTGTTTAGTGCGGCATCACATGCCATTACCGGCACAAGCAGCGTGCAGGCGACATTTACCTCCACCATTGAAGCGGGCACCTGTACCGCACAAATCCAGAATGCCGGAGGCCAGCCAATCAGCACCCTGGCATTTGGTGACGTCTTCAAATCCGATCTGGTTGCCCAGACGCGCAGTGAACCTTTTAAAATCGCCTTTAGCGGCTGCGCTGGGGTGAAATCTGCAACCGTACAGGCCACCAAGGGAACGGGAGGCAGCTGTTCCGGCGCAGCGTTAACGGGTGACTCTTTTGCTGGTGGGCACGAAACTGGCTTTGAAGTGTGGAAAGGCACAGCCGGAACAGGAACGCTGTTGAGCTGTAACACCACGCCCGTGCAGAACGTCACCATCAGTGGCGCAACGGCAAATGTCGATATGGCCGCGCGTATCGTTATCGCTAGCGGTAAAACGATCGCCGATGTCACCACGGGCGACGTCAGCGCGCCGGTGACGTTTGTTGTGACTTACCAGTAATACTGAGCAAGGGCAGAGCAGTCATGTCGCATCCCTATAGAAAACGAGTTTTCGGCAGATATACGCTTCTGGCCGGGCTTATAAGCTGGCACTGGTCTGCCCCCTGCCTGTCCGCAGAGGCAGGCATGGACGTTACGCTTAACGCCAATATTGTTGAAAACACCTGTCAGGTTTCCATTCCTGGCGATGGCAAGATCCACCTGCCTATTGTAGGCAAAAACTGGTTCTACAACGCGGACGGCAGTACGCGTCTGCAGCCGAGCGATGCGGCTTCCGGTACGGCGTTTACGGTTAAGGTCGACAGTTGCCCAGGTGAGGGAACCCAGGTTAACAGGCTGAAATTCAGTTTTCAGCCGCAAAGCAAAACATGGCCAGCCGATAGTCGACAGATCTTTATTAATGAAACATCCGTTGATGAAGGCGGCGCGGCCAATACCGGCGTGGTTATTTTTTCAACCGACCTGAATACCAACGTGCTTAATACCGATGGCAGTTCAAGCGTTGTATTGAATGCAAAAACTGTATGGGCGACAGAATATGATTTCTACGCCCGCTTGCAGAATTTCGGCCCGGTCAGCGCCGGAAAAGTGACCAGTCGCGTGCTGGTCAACGCCACATATGAATAAATCAGAACAGGAAACAGGATGAGAATGTTCAGAAACATGACAGGACGTTGGTCTTTTCTCTCGTTTATAAAAATGGCGCTTGTAGGCTGGCTAAGTTTACAAGGGCAAGCATGGGCAAAGGAGTGTAAATTTTCCGACGGTGGGGGCGGTACAACCACCCTCGTAAACGGCAGCTATCCACAGGGCATCCGCTGGGCCGCCTGGGATGGCGTGAGTAACATGCGAGAACTGGCCACGTTCGAACTCAACCTTAGCCCGACGCTAACATCAAAATGTACATTCGCAGGGAATGATGGACAGCAGTTAAAGGAAAAAGATCCCAACGACTATACCTACCTTCATGGTCGCGGCCCTCAGGTTGACGGCGGTATGGGTAACTATTATTCCACCAATATTGAAGGCGTTGTATTTTCAGTGAAAATATTCTCCAGCGCAGGCGGGGGCTATTTTGGTGATGGGAATATGGAACCTAGCGGTTGGTCGACACTGGTTAGTCCCGGCCCTGATTACTACTGGGACAATCAAACCTGGAAAGCTAAAGTGACAATCTGGCAGGACGCCCGAGAGTTCCTCTATGCTAACGGCAACCGGAATAATAATCGCTACATTACGCCCGCGGCATCGTTTCCGCTGGGGCAGATGGCGATTGGCACACCTACTGACAGTAATAACCAACCCTGGACATTTATGGTCACACCCACAACCTTCCAGGTTCCCATCGTGACGTCGACCTGCCAGACCGCACAGCTGGATAAAGGCAATAACATCGATCTGGGCGAATACATGATGTCTGACTTTAACGTATCGCCCCGCACCACCAATTTCCGGGTGCAAATTTTGGGATGCGATAACGTCTGGGCGGTGGATGTAAAACTCCAGGCAAACAAAACCACGGGTTCACAGAATGAATTGCTGGGGAACACGCTGACGGGAGGCGCCGAAGGAGTGGGGGTTCAGCTTTACGCTTACAACTCAACGCCGTTACCGCCTAACGGGCTTGCTTTTACGCGTTATACCACTGCGACAGCGCCAGGGTCCGATTTCGGCATGATGGACTTTTCCGCCCAGCTCGTAAAAGACGGTAAACCGATGAAAGCAGGCGAATTTAAAGCCGTCGCGACCATCAACCTCTCCTACTATTAAGCTACCCCTGCGGCTGATTGCTGATCAGCCGCGACATCGTCTCCAGCGAATCCGTTCTTAATATATACAGGCGTTTCAGTAAGAACGGATTATCCCCCGGCTTCACCTTCCCTTTCACCGTGGTCACCGCCAGATGGAAACCGGCGTCGTTTGCCGCTTTTATCGCTTTATTGTCATAGCCACCAAAAGGATACGACAGATAAAGCACCCGCGGGTTGAACTGCGCCAGCGCGCGGCGGGAGCGCTCAAAATCAAACAGGATCACATGATAGCTGCGGCTCAATAATATGGGGTGTTTATACCCATCCACGCGATGCAGAAAGTGGGTGTGAGACTGAATGTCAAAGACATCCTGGATACTCTTGATCTCCTGGACGCTCATAAACTGCAGTGATTTAGGATCCCACTTCTGCGCATGGCCTTTGATACGTGACGAAATGATAAACGCCGTGGCGTTGAAGCCATATTCTTTCAGAACAGGGTACGCATAGCGGCTGACCGATTTCAGGCCATCATCAAAGGTGATCACCACCGCCTTAGCGGGCAGGTTCATTTTATTACGCACATACCCTTCCAGCTGATACATCGTCAGCGTGGTGTAGCCCTGGTCGCGCAGCCAGGCCATCTGGTTATTGAACGCCCTTACGCTGGTGGTCGTGGAGGTATGTCGAAAGCGCGTGTTTTCTTCATCACGCAAAATATGATGGTAGGTGAGGACCGGAAGCCCGTTATCTTCCTGCGCATCCAGGCTGCTGATCCATGCCAGGCGGTTGCCGATGCGGATCTGATACCAGGTCTGGTTCAGGCGATCTTTCAGTTTAGTCAGGATCGGATAGCGGAGGTTGGCGCTTAGCGTGCCAAAAGGCGCGCTGCCGCTGCTGGGGGCGTTAAAGACCGGCGTATCTTTCCAGGTAATCAGGTTCTGGTTACTGAGCGGCTTGTTCAGATCGCCCAGGCTGTCTTCAACGCGCTGTTTTCCCTGCACCTCATCCAGATGTCCTTTATCAATAAATCCGGTTCCGAAGCCGAAGCGAAATTCGTAATAATCGGCGGCAGTGGGAACAACGGCTAAGATCTGCCCGGCGCGGATATTGCCGACGTTCACCACGTCGTTACCTACCTTAGCCCAAATGGCAGCATCTTCAGTGGTTTGCATATATCGGGCGGGAAGCCCTTGCTGACTGATCAGACTGGCAGATGCGCCGCCGGATATCAGCAGTAACAGCAGGAAAACAACGCGCATGAGCATGGGATATAAATCGATACGGGAAATCAGTCGCCATTGTAACAAATGCGACATCAATACCAACGTTTAATGCTTATACAGATCGTGAAGCAGGACGAAAGGCGGGTTTTTCTGCTGCTGATGCCACAGGCTACTTAAGCCCGGAACCTGCATATTAACGAGGGTATTGCGAAATTCGGCGCTGCTCAGCGTCTCACGCAGCGGGTACATCGCTTCCAGCAGCGCATAGCTGATGCCGGAAATAACTTCGCAGTTTTCGTGCTTGTGGCTTAACAGCGCGGCGGAACGATAAGGCGCCGCGCCGGACTTATCGGTCAGAAAGATCACGCCATCGCCCGTGTCGGTTTCATGCAGCGCATCGCACATCATGCGGCTCAGCATGTTGGTGCTTAAACCGCGCCAGTAATTCACCGCACGGCATTGCGCCAGCGGACCAAATTTAGCTTCAAGCTTATCCAGCATATCCTGCGCGTGTTCATCGTGGCAGGTGATAACCCATCCCAGCATATCGTCTCTCCTTAGCAGGCGAGTAGTTTATCCAGGTGAAGGTTAGTTTACGGTGATAACTGTCAAAGAAAATGCCCGGCAACCAGAACGTCACCGGGCAGAAGGTTAGCTACGCAGCCCACGTCCGCGCTGGATCAGATACCAGCACAGCAGGTAGAAGACGATGATGAACACTACCAGCACCGCCACCGTGGTAAACAGCGGCACATCGGTGATGCCGAGGAAGCCAAAGCGGAAACCGCTGATCATGTAGACGATCGGGTTCAGGTGCGACAGCGCCTGCCAGAACGGCGGCAGCAGCGTCAGGGAGTAGAACACCCCGCCGAGATAGGTCAGCGGCGTCAGCACGAAGGTCGGGATCAGGCTGATGTCGTCAAACGTTTTGGCAAACACGGCGTTCAGCAGACCGGCCAGCGAGAAGAGGATCGCCGTCAGGAGCAGGGTCAGAGCCACGAAAAGCCATGAGTGCACCTGGAACGGCACAAAGAACAGCGAAATGGCCGTCACCAGGATCCCAACACACAGACCGCGCGCCACGCCGCCACCGACGTAACCGGCAATGATCACATGCGTTGGCACCGGTGCCACCAGCAACTCCTCAATATTGCGCTGGAACTTGGCGCTGAAGAACGACGACGCCACGTTGGCATAGGCGTTGGTGATCACCGCCATCATGATCAGCCCCGGCACGATAAACTGCATATAAGTAAAACCGTGCATCTCACCAATCCGGGAGCCAATCAGGTTACCGAAGATGATGAAATAGAGCGTCATCGTGATGACTGGCGGCACCAGGGTTTGCACCCAGATGCGCATAAAACGGTTAATCTCTTTCGCCCAGATACTTTTCAGCGCGACCCAGTAAAGATGCGTCATGCCTTGTCTCCTTGTTTATCCTGCACCAGAGAAACAAACAGCTCTTCCAGTCGGTTCGCTTTGTTACGCATACTTAAAACCTGAATACCCTGCGCGCTCAGCTGGGAGAACACGCTGTTAATGCCCTGCTCGCGCAGCACCTCTACTTCCAGCGTCGAGGTATCGACCAGGCGATACTGATACCCTTCCAGCTTCGGCAGGGCGCTTTTCGCCGCCAAATCCAGAATAAAGGTTTCGGATTTCAGCTTGGAGAGCAGATTCTTCATCGAGGTGTTTTCCACCAGCTCGCCGTGCTGAATGATGCCGATGTTGCGGCACAGCATCTCTGCTTCTTCAAGGTAGTGGGTGGTCAAAATGATGGTGGTGCCTTTGTCATTAAGATCCTTTAGGAAACCCCACATAGAACGACGCAGTTCGATATCCACGCCTGCGGTGGGTTCATCAAGGATCAGCAGCTTCGGCTCGTGCATCAGCGCGCGGGCAATCATCAGGCGGCGCTTCATCCCCCCGGACAACATCCGCGCACGTTCGTTACGCTTTTCCCACAGATCGAGCTGTTTCAGGTACTTTTCGCTACGCTCAAGCGCCTCTTTACGCTCAACGCCGTAATAACCCGCCTGGTTAACGACAATCTGCTGCACCGTCTCAAACGGGTTGAAGTTGAACTCCTGCGGCACCAGCCCCAGCTGGCGCTTGGCGTTTACCACATCTTTTTGCAGGTCGTAACCAAAGACGCTCACCCGTCCGGACGTTTTATTCACCAGCGAGCTGATGATCCCGATGGTGGTGGATTTCCCCGCCCCGTTCGGCCCCAGAAGCGCGTAAAAATCCCCGGCCTCTACTTTTAGATCTATTCCGCGCAGCGCCTGAACGCCGCCCGGATAGGTTTTTTTAAGCTGCTCAAGCTCCAGTGCAATTGCCATGAAATTAACTTACCTTCAGTTCTGACACACGTTGTGTGGTTTCATTAAAAGTCGGGTTACCCTATAGTAGCGCAACGCAATTACTTGGTTACAGGTCGCTAACCTCCATGAACGACATAGATACACTCATTAGCAACAATGCACTATGGTCAAAAATGCTGGTGGAGGAAGACCCCGGATTTTTTGGAAAACTCGCACAAGCCCAGAACCCGCGCTTTCTCTGGATTGGCTGTTCAGACAGCCGCGTACCTGCCGAGCGCCTGACCGGCCTCGAGCCCGGCGAACTGTTTGTTCACCGCAACGTTGCCAACCTGGTGATTCATACCGATCTCAACTGCCTTTCCGTGGTTCAGTATGCCGTTGACGTTCTGCAAGTCGAGCACATCATCATCTGCGGCCACTACGGCTGCGGCGGCGTGCAGGCGGCGGTTGAAAACACGGAGCTGGGGCTCATTGATAACTGGCTGCTCCACATTCGCGATATCTGGTTCAAACATAGCTCACTGCTGGGCGAAATGCCGCAGGAGCGCCGCATGGATACCCTGTGCGAACTCAACGTGATGGAGCAGGTGTATAACCTTGGCCACTCAACGATCATGCAATCGGCGTGGAAGCGCGGGCAGAAGGTCTCGATCCACGGCTGGGCGTACGGTATTCATGATGGTCTGCTGCGCAACCTAGAAGTGACCGCCACCAACCGCGAAACGCTGGAGCAGCGTTACCGTTCAGGCATTGCCAACCTTCAGCTTAAGCACGTAAACCATAAATAAACAAAGCCGGGTGGCGGCTGCGCCTTACCCGGCCTACATGTGCCCATTCGTAGGCCCGGTAAGCGCAGCGCCACCGGGCAACAAACCGCAATTACTCGTCCAGCAATACCACTTTCCCAACGTATGGCAGATGACGATAACGCTGCGCGTAGTCAATACCGTAACCGACGACGAACTCGTCCGGGATAGAGAAACCAACAAACTCCACCGGCACCTGCACTTCACGGCGGTCAGGCTTATCCAGCAGGGTGCAAATCGCCAGCGATTTTGGCTCACGCAGGCTCAGGATCTCGCGCACTTTTGACAGGGTGTTGCCGGAGTCAATGATGTCTTCAACGATCAACACATCTTTGCCACGAATATCTTCATCCAGATCTTTCAGGATTTTCACATCACGGGTTGTGGACATGCCGCTGCCGTAGCTGGAAGCGGTCATAAAATCGACCTCGTGCGGTACCTGCACTTCACGGCACAGGTCTGCCATGAACATGAAAGAACCGCGCAGCAGACCAACCAGCACCATTTCGCTGCCGCTGTCCTTGTAATGCTCGGTGATTTGACGACCCAGTTCGGCGATACGCGCTTTGATCTCGGCTTCCGGGATCATCACTTCAACAGTATGTTTCATATTACTAACCAAATGATTTTGATGAAAATCTTTCAATGCGGATGAATCTTGCTCCGGCATCGATACGCAAGCCGGCCATTATATCAGTAAATGGATAAGCCTGGCGTATGAGTTATAAAAAGCAAATATTGTGATTCCGATCACACTTGTTAATACCTATAATTAGTTGCTAGCAAATTATTAACAAAAACTGACGAGTACACTTTCTATGGCTGAAACAAACTCTAAACAGCCGCGTCTACTGGTGACACTAACAGCGTTATTCGCCGCCTTCTGCGGCCTGTACCTGTTAATCGGTGGCGTCTGGCTGGTCGCGATCGGCGGCTCCTGGTACTACCCGATTGCGGGCCTGGTTATGCTTGGCGTAACCGTCCTGCTCTGGCGTAGAAAACAATCTGCACTGTGGCTGTATGCCGCACTCCTTCTTGCCACCATGATCTGGGGCGTCTGGGAAGTCGGCTTCGACTTCTGGGCGCTGACGCCGCGCAGTGACATCCTGGTCTTCTTCGGCATCTGGCTGATCCTGCCGTTTGTCTGGCGTCGTCTGATCGTCCCTTCCAGCGGTGCCGTGGCCGGTCTGGTTGTTGCCCTGCTGATTAGTGGCGGCATCCTGACCTGGGCCGGTTTTAACGACCCGCAGGAGATCAACGGTACGCTGAACGCGGAATCGACGCCGGCTGCGGCTATTTCGCAGGTGGCGGACGGCGACTGGCCTGCCTATGGCCGTAACCAGGAAGGTCAACGCTACTCCCCGCTGAAGCAGATCAACGCGGACAATGTGAAAAACCTGAAGGAAGCCTGGGTATTCCGTACCGGCGACCTGAAGATGCCGAACGATCCGGGCGAGCTGACCAACGAAGTGACCCCGATTAAAGTGGGCAACATGCTCTACCTGTGCACGGCGCACCAGCGTCTGTTCGCGCTCGACGCGGCCACCGGTAATGAGAAATGGCACTTCGATCCACAGCTGAACTCCAACCCATCCTTCCAGCACGTGACCTGCCGTGGCGTCTCTTATCACGAAGCGCGCCCGGATAATGCGAGCCCGGAAGTTATTGCCGACTGTCCTCGCCGCATCATGCTGCCGGTGAACGATGGTCGTCTGTTCGCCATCAATGCCGAAACGGGCAAGCTGTGTGAAACCTTCGCCAACAAAGGTATCCTGAATCTTCAGACCAACATGCCGGACACCACGCCGGGTCTGTATGAGCCAACCTCACCGCCAATCATCACCGATAAAACCATCGTGATTGCCGGTTCGGTAACGGATAACTTCTCCACCCGCGAAACCTCCGGCGTTATCCGTGGTTTCGACGTGAACACCGGTAAACTGCTGTGGGCCTTCGACCCGGGTGCGAAAGATCCGAACGCGATCCCGTCTGACGAGCACACCTTTACCTTCAACTCGCCGAACTCCTGGGCACCAGCCGCGTATGACGCGAAGCTGGACCTGGTCTACCTGCCGATGGGCGTATCCACGCCGGATATCTGGGGCGGTAACCGCACGCCGGAGCAGGAACGTTATGCGAGCGCTATCCTGGCGCTGAACGCAACCACCGGTAAGCTGGCGTGGAGCTATCAGACCGTTCACCACGATCTGTGGGATATGGATATGCCGTCCCAGCCGACGCTGGCGGACATTACCGTTAACGGCAAAACCGTGCCGGTCATTTACGCTCCGGCTAAAACCGGCAACATCTTCGTGCTGGATCGCAGCAACGGTAAGCTGGTTGTGCCTGCCCCGGAAAAACCGGTTCCGCAGGGTGCGGCCAAAGGCGACTACGTCAGCAAAACCCAGCCGTTCTCTGACCTGAGCTTCCGTCCGAAGAAAGACCTCAGCGGTGCAGACATGTGGGGTGCCACCATGTTTGACCAGCTGGTGTGTCGCGTGATGTTCCATCAGCTGCGCTATGAAGGCATCTTCACGCCGCCGTCTGAGCAGGGTACGCTGGTCTTCCCGGGCAACCTGGGAATGTTTGAGTGGGGCGGTATTTCCGTCGACCCTAACCGTCAGGTGGCGATTGCCAACCCAATGGCGCTGCCGTTCGTTTCCCGTCTGATCCCACGCGGTCCGGGTAACCCGATGGAGCAGCCGAAAGACGCGAAAGGCAGCGGGACCGAAGCCGGTATCCAGCCGCAGTATGGCGTACCGTTTGGCGTTACCCTGAACCCGTTCCTGTCTCCGTTTGGTCTGCCGTGTAAACAGCCTGCCTGGGGTTACATCTCCGGTCTGGATCTGAAAACCAACCAGATCGTCTGGAAAAAACGTATTGGTACCCCGCAGGACAGCATGCCGTTCCCGATGCCGGTTCCGGTGCCGTTCAATATGGGTATGCCAATGCTGGGTGGTCCAATCTCCACAGCCGGTAACGTGCTGTTCATCGCGGCAACCGCAGATAACTACCTGCGCGCGTACAACATGACCAACGGTGAAAAACTGTGGCAAGGCCGTCTGCCGGCCGGTGGACAGGCAACGCCGATGACCTATGAAGTGAATGGCAAGCAGTACGTTGTCATTTCTGCGGGTGGTCACGGTTCGTTTGGTACGAAGATGGGCGACTATATTGTCGCGTATGCATTGCCGGACGAAGGCAAATAAAAGCAAAACGGCAACGAAAGTTGCCGTTTTTAGCAATCCAGGCCGGGTAAGGCGAAGCCGCCACCCGGCTTTTTTTATACGGTAAAACCGAGCATCATCCCCGTATCTTCATGCTCCAGCAGATGACAGTGCGCCATATAGGCAAACTCTTCAGGCGCTTCGTGGTCGAACTTCACCAGCACCTCGCTGACGCCGCCCTCCACTCTCACCGTATCTTTCCAGCCTGCTCGATGCGCTTCCGGCGCTTTACCGTTCTCAGACAGAATACGGAACTGCGTGCCGTGGATATGGAACGGGTGCAGCATCATGTCCCCTTCCCCTGAAACCACCCAGCGCTCAAACTGCCCCTTCGTGGCGGCAAACATCGGCGTGTTCATATCGAACGCTTTGCCGTTGATCTTGTTGGCGTTGTGGAAATCGAACCCGTGACCGCCGTGATCCATACCGCCCATTTTGCCGTGATCCATATTCATGTGGCCCATCATCTGGCCGTGGTGCATTCCCGCCATGGCCTGATTGCCATACTTTTTCATCAGCGCCTGCATGCCCATCATGTCGAGCATCGGGTCCATGGAGAGCTGAAGCTTACGCTGCGTGAGCCCATCCAGCGACGGGAGAGCTGGCAGCGTGGCTAAGGTGTCCGGCAGCGTACCGGAGGCCGTGACCTGTAGCGGCTGAATGCGCAGCACCGGATGCGGTTTATCAAACGGCGCCACTGCCATCCCCATCTGGCTGACAGGCAGCGTTACCAGGTCAAACGGCTTGCCGTCGCTGATGTCCACCAGCACTTCGAAGCGTTCGCCCATCAGCATCGGCAGCTCGCTCACTTTTACCGGTTCTGGCAGCAGGCCGCCATCGCTTGCCACCACGTAAAGCGGGCGCTTATCGCTGGTGGCGAAGTTCAACGAGCGGGCGTTACAGCCGTTAAGCAAGCGCAGGCGCAGCCAGCCTTTCGGGGCGGCGTGCTGCGGATAGATCGCACCGTTGGCCAGCAGCGTATCGCCAAACCAGCCGACCGCCGCGCTCATCACGTCCAGCTGGTAGTCAATCTGCCCGTCCGCGCTGAATTTTTTGTCCTGCACAATCACCGGCACATCGTCGATACCCCACTGTTTTGGCAGGCGCAGGAGACGGCTTTCGTCATCCTCAATCAACACCAGTCCGGCCAGCCCCATTGCCACCTGATGGCCCGTTTTGCCATGCTGATGCGGGTGGAACCAGCAGGTTGCCGCCCGCTGGTCAGGGGTAAAGGTTACGCTGCGTTTACCCCCAGGTTTGATAACGCCCTGGGGACCACCATCCACTTCGCCCGGAACTTCCAGCCCGTGCCAGTGCAGCGTGGTCTCCTCGGCAAGCGTATTGTGGATATCCACCGTCACCGCTTTCCCTTTGCGTAACTGAAGTGCCGGGCCGAGCAGATTGCCGTTGTAGCCCCAGGTAGTAGCGCTGTGCCCGCCGAAGGAGGTTTTACCGGCCTGAACAACGAGTTGAATACGGCTACGGGCGTCTGCGGTCAGTAAGTCAGGAATGGGTAAGGCAGGCCTTTCAGCCGCAAAAACCGCGCGGCTCCAGAGTGGTAATGCGCTGGCAACCCCCAGCACAGCGGAATATTTTAAAAAATCACGACGTTGCATGTTCATTTCCTTATTTCCAGCAGGCGATCTTTTGAGCATAAACCTTCCCCTTACCGGAAGGTCAAGTAAAGCGGCAATAATAAAGATCGTCGCACTGGCATCAAGTGTGCTAACGTTAATTTTCCGTGAAGAAGTGGTAGAAGCAATGAAGACGTTTTTCAGGACAATTTTGTTCGGAAGCCTGATGGCAATGTGTGCGAACAGCTATGCGCTCAGTGAAAATGAAGCGGAAGATATGGCCGATTTAACGGCGGTTTTTGTATTCCTGAAAAATGATTGTGGCTACCAGAATTTACCCAACGGGCAAATTCGCCGCGCGCTGGTCTTTTTCGCCCAGCAGAACCAGTGGGATCTCAGCAATTACGACAGCTTTGACATGAAGACGCTCGGTGAAGACAGCTACCGTGACTTGAGCGGTATTGGCATTCCCACGGCTAAAAAATGCAAAGCGCTGGCCCGCGATTCACTCAGCCTGCTCGCCTACGTGAAATAACCTTCCCGACGCCCCCTGTTCAACCTATACCCGTGCAACCACGGTTATAGTTAGCTATCATGTTTCGCTCATTTTTTGTGAGCGTTACGGATGTTAACAAAGGAGGAGTCCGCGTATGGCCGACCACACGTTGTGGCATGAAACACTGCATGACCAGTTTGGTCAGTACTTTGCCGTTGATAACGTGCTCTATCATGAGAAAACCGATCACCAGGATCTCATCATCTTCGAGAATGCTGCCTTTGGCCGCGTCATGGCGCTGGACGGCGTCGTGCAAACGACCGAGCGCGACGAGTTTATCTATCATGAGATGATGACCCACGTTCCGCTGCTGGCCCACGGACACGCGAAGCATGTTCTGATTATCGGCGGCGGCGAC
Source organism: Enterobacter cloacae complex sp. P42RS (assembly GCF_014930595.1). NCBI lineage: Bacteria > Pseudomonadati > Pseudomonadota > Gammaproteobacteria > Enterobacterales > Enterobacteriaceae > Enterobacter > Enterobacter cloacae complex sp. P42RS. The sequence continues at coordinate 406,565 of NZ_JADBRK010000005.1, read as the reverse complement.
GGCGCAATGTTGCGCGAGGTTTCACGTCATCGTTCCATTAAAACCATCACCATGGTTGAGATCGATGCGGGCGTGGTCTCTTTCTGCCGCCAGTACCTGCCCAACCATAATGCCGGCAGCTATGACGATCCGCGCTTTAATCTGGTTATCGACGACGGCGTTAACTTTGTTAACCAGACCACGCAGACCTTCGACGTGATTATCTCTGACTGCACCGACCCCATCGGCCCTGGCGCGTCGCTGTTTACCTCCTCGTTCTACGAAGGCTGCAAGCGCTGCCTGAACCCGGGCGGGATCTTCGTCGCACAAAACGGTGTCTGCTTCCTGCAGCAGGATGAAGCCCTCGACAGCCATCGCAAGCTCAGCACCTATTTCGGTGACGTCAGCTTCTATCAGGCGGCCATTCCGACGTACTACGGCGGGATCATGACCTTTGCATGGGCAACGGATAACGACGTGCTGCGTCATCTCTCTACCGAAATAATCCAGGCCCGCTTCCATCAGGCCGGGCTCACGTGCCGCTACTACAATCCGGCTATTCATACCGCAGCGTTTGCTCTGCCGCAGTATCTGCAAGACGCATTATCCACTAAGGGGGTGAGCTAATTGAAAAAGCTTAAACTACATGGCTTTAACAACCTGACCAAAAGCCTGAGTTTTTGTATTTACGATATCTGCTATGCCAAAACAGCGGAAGAACGCGATGGTTACATCGCCTATATCGATGAACTCTACAACGCCAACCGTCTGACCGAGATCCTGTCAGAAACCTGCTCGATCATCGGTGCCAATATTCTGAACATCGCCCGACAGGATTATGAGCCCCAGGGTGCCAGCGTCACCATTCTGGTCAGCGAAGAGCCGGTCGACCCGAAGCTTATCGACAAAACTGAACACCCGGGTCCGCTGCCGGAAGTGGTCGTCGCCCACCTCGACAAAAGCCATATCTGCGTTCACACCTACCCGGAAAGCCACCCGGAAGGCGGGCTGTGCACGTTCCGCGCGGATATTGAAGTGTCGACCTGCGGCGTGATTTCCCCGCTGAACGCGCTGAACTATTTAATCCACCAGCTGGAATCGGACATCGTCACGATTGATTATCGCGTGCGCGGTTTTACCCGTGATATCAACGGCATGAAGCACTTCATCGACCACGAGATTAACTCCATTCAGAACTTTATGTCTGAGGATATGAAATCGCTGTATGACATGATGGACGTGAACGTGTACCAGGAAAACATCTTCCATACCAAGATGATGCTTAAGGAGTTCGACCTTAAGCACTACATGTTCCACACGAAACCGGAAGATTTAAGTGAAGAAGAGCGCAAGGTCATCACCGACCTGCTCTGGAAAGAAATGCGCGAAATCTACTACGGCCGCAATATTCCGGCCGTGTAAGTGTTGCCCGGAGCAGGGACGCTTCGGGGAGTTACTTCTGTTTCATGAACTCACGATAGGCATTCACTACCTGCAGGAAGTCTTCCACGCCGCACAGCGACAGGCTCTCTTCGTCGTAGTAGCTCATCCCCTCTTCCATCTCATCCCCTGAAAACTCAAGCTGGTTGGCGCGCACCATCACCTCTTCGCCGTCCATCCACAGGGTGTACTCATGCCCGGCACGTTGCCAGGAGCGCTCACTGCCTTTCACCGTATTTGCCGCCTGTTCGACTTCATCAAGAAGGGCGAGATTTTCTTTCACCTCTTCGTTAAACCAGTGTCCAACGGCTTCGTGCCCCATCGACATGCGCACTTTCACCACGCCGGTGATGTCGCGCAGAAATTCGTAATCCATAGCGTTTTCCTCTGCAAAGCCATTAGGGTAATTATCGCAGCAGAGGGAAAGAAAAAAAGCGGGAGAGGTGGGAGGAATGAAAATAAAAAGGTGAGAGCAAGACCCTGCGGCCTGATGCCCTCACCCCGTCCCTCTCCCACGGGAGAGGGTGCAAACACTAAAAACCGTCTCGTAGAGACGGTTTTGCTGTTTATACTGCCGTCTGGAAGATAACCCCGTCAGCCTTCTCGGTGTACTGAGAAAGCTGGTCGAAGTTCAGATAGCGATAGGTATCCACCGCCGTCTTATCCACCTGCGCCACAAAGGTCTGGTACTCTTCCGGCGTTGGCAGTTTGCCAATCAGCGCCGCAACCGCCGCCAGCTCCGCAGAGGCCAGGTAGACGTTCGCACCAGTACCTAAACGGTTCGGGAAGTTACGGGTAGAGGTGGAAACCACCGTCGCACCGTCGGCCACGCGCGCCTGGTTACCCATACACAGGGAGCAGCCAGGGATTTCGATACGCGCCCCGCTCTTACCGAACACGCTGTAGTAACCCTCTTCGGTCAACTGAGCCGCGTCCATACGGGTTGGCGGTGCCACCCACAGGCGGGTCGGCAGCTGGCCTTTGTGGGTATCCAGCAGCTTACCGGCGGCGCGGAAGTGGCCGATGTTGGTCATGCAGGAGCCGATGAACACTTCGTCGATCTTATCGCCCTGCACGTCAGAGAGCAGACGCGCATCGTCCGGATCGTTCGGCGCACAGAGGATTGGCTCTTTAATATCCGCCAGATCGATGTCGATCACCGCCGCGTACTCTGCGTCAGCATCGGCTTCAAGCAGCTGCGGATCCGCCAGCCATTTCTCCATGCCCTGAATACGCCGCTCCAGCGTACGACGATCGCCGTAGCCTTCCGCAATCATCCACTTCAGCAGCACGATGTTGGAAGTCAGATACTCAATGATCGGCTCTTTGTTCAGCTTGATGGTACAGCCAGCCGCAGAACGCTCGGCGGATGCATCGGTCAGCTCAAATGCCTGCTCAACTTTCAGATCCGGCAGACCTTCAATTTCCAGGATACGGCCAGAGAAGATGTTTTTCTTGCCTTTCTTCTCAACGGTCAGCAGGCCCTGTTTGATGGCATACAGCGGGATCGCGTGAACCAGGTCGCGCAGAGTGATGCCCGGCTGCATTTTGCCCTTGAAGCGCACCAGCACGGATTCAGGCATGTCCAGCGGCATTACGCCGGTCGCTGCAGCAAACGCCACCAGGCCGGAGCCCGCCGGGAAGGAGATACCGATTGGGAAACGGGTATGGGAGTCACCGCCGGTACCCACGGTATCCGGCAGCAGCATACGGTTCAGCCAGGAGTGGATGACGCCGTCACCCGGACGCAGTGACACGCCGCCGCGGTTCATGATGAAGTCTGGCAGCGTGTGGTGCGTGGTCACGTCAACCGGCTTCGGATAGGCCGCCGTGTGGCAGAAGGACTGCATCACCAGGTCAGAAGAGAAGCCCAGGCACGCCAGGTCTTTCAGTTCGTCACGGGTCATTGGGCCAGTGGTGTCCTGAGAGCCCACGGAGGTCATCTTCGGCTCGCAGTATGCGCCAGGACGAATACCGGCGACGCCGCAGGCACGACCCACCATTTTCTGTGCCAGCGAGAAGCCGCGGTTGCTTTCTGCCACGTCTTTCGCGTGACGGAAAACGTCGGAGTGCGGCAGACCCAGCGCTTCACGCGCTTTGGTGGTCAGGCCGCGCCCGATGATCAGCGGAATACGGCCACCGGCACGCACTTCGTCAATCAGCACGTCGGTTTTCAGTTCGAAGCTTGCCAGCAGCTCGTTGGTTTCGTGGTTGCGCACTTCGCCTTTATACGGGTAGACGTCAATCACGTCGCCCATGTTCAGGTTGCTCACATCTACTTCAATTGGCAGCGCGCCCGCATCTTCCATGGTGTTGAAGAAGATTGGCGCAATTTTACCACCGAGGCACAGGCCGCCGCCGCGCTTGTTCGGCACGTGCGGAATGTCGTCGCCCATGAACCACAGTACGGAGTTGGTGGCGGACTTACGGGAAGAGCCGGTACCCACAACGTCACCGACGTAGGCCAGCGGGAAACCTTTCTTCTGCAGCGCTTCGATCTGTTTGATCGGGCCAACCACGCCCGGCTGATCCGGCTCAATGCCTTCACGGGCGTTTTTCAGCATCGCCAGGGCGTGCAGCGGGATATCTGGACGAGACCACGCGTCCGGAGCCGGAGACAGGTCATCGGTGTTGGTTTCACCGGTCACCTTAAAGACGGTCACGGTAATTTTTTCCGCCAGCGCAGGGCGGTTCAGGAACCATTCGGCATCGGCCCAGGACTGCATCACCTGCTTCGCATAGACGTTGCCCGCTTTGGCTTTTTCTTCTACATCGTAGAAGTTATCGAACATCAGCAGCGTGGAAGAGAGCGCTTTAGCGGCAATCGGTGCCAGCTTGTCGTTATCCAGCGCGTCAATCAGCGGATGAATGTTGTAACCACCCTGCATGGTGCCGAGCAGTTCAATGGCTTTTTCAGGAGTAACCAGTGGGGAGGTGGCTTCGCCTTTGGCGATAGCAGCAAGGAATCCGGCTTTTACGTAGGCAGCTTCATCTACGCCAGGCGGTACGCGGTTGATCAACAGATCTAACAGGAATTCTTCTTCGCCCTTAGGCGGGTTCTTCAGCAGCTCGACGAGCGCGGCCATTTGGGTTGCATCTAAAGGTTTGGGTACAATTCCCTCGGCGGCACGTTCTGCTACGTGCTTACGGTATTCTTCTAGCACGACGGTTCTCCTCGCTCTCATTGTCATATGCGGCGGGCGTTCTCTTCACGCTCCTGTGAGACAGCAGTTTGTAGGGTAAATGCCCGATACCGCGTCGGGCAGCATAGCAGGATTTCTGCACAGTGTTAATCCGTTTACAAAAAAGCAACATTAAAAAGTTTGCTGAATCGTTAAGCATGGTGTAGCGGGGAGACGAGGTGAATTTTGGGGACAAAAAAACCGCCTGATAGCGGTTATTTTGTTGCCTTGCGGTGGTAGCACACCGGGTTGGCAGGTTTGCGGCAACCCCAACGCAATGAATTTTGCATCACACCCTGCAGGCTTGCAAGCCATTATGTCAATTTTGCGTAGCACCTTCCTGTTTCGAATGAAAAACCGGTTAACTTCATTTATCAACTTCAGAATTCCCACTGAGTCGATTACGCTTCATCTCGGCCTGCTTCGCTGGTGTAGCAACCAGTCACCGGGCCCGGGAGCAGTTCCGTAACCTACGCGGCAACACCAACTTGCCTGGTTCAGTCTTTCCCGGTGAAGAATGAACCCGCGTAGCCTGTACAGGAACGCACGCAATGGAGATGCGAGTCTATGCGCTGATCGTTGTGACCGGTTTACTGCTTACCGCACTGCACGGTGGCTGGAACATATCCGACATCACGGTGCTGTTTGTGGTTAACCTCGGCAACTAGCTGCTGGCCGCTCGCAAGAGCGGCCTTCTGAATTCCCGGCGCCTTTTCCCGCATCGCATATAATTGTGTAATAAATACTCACACTCTTTATCCGGACGTACCGGACGCTTCCCAATAAAAGTCAAAACAGTAAAAGACGGGTGAATAATACTCACGCCAACCGTAACGCCTCACGGCACAGCGCCTGTCTCGTTGGAGTCATTTTATGAAGTTGCCCTTTAAGCCACATCTGCTTGTCCTTCTGTGCAGTGCCGGGCTGTTTGCCGCCTCAGGCGTCATGTTTGTCAAAAGTCGTGCAACGGAACCCGTTGCGCCAGCCCCCGTCGCGCAACAGCCAGTTGCTTCGGCTACGCCGGCAGTAGCACAACCCGCCCCTGTGGTCGCGCCAACCTACACTGCCGCGCAAATCGATCAGTGGGTTGCCCCCATCGCGCTCTACCCGGATGCTCTGCTGTCACAGATCCTGATGGCCTCGACCTACCCGGCCAACGTGATTCAAGCGGCGCAGTGGTCCAAAGACAACCCCAAAATGGAAGGGGACGCCGCGATTCAGGCCATTGCCAGCCAGCCCTGGGATCCCAGCGTAAAATCCCTGGTCGCGTTTCCTCAGCTTATGTCGCTGATGGGAGAGAATCCGCCGTGGGTACAAAATCTGGGCGATGCGTTTCTCGCCCAGCCGAAAGATGTAATGGATTCTGTTCAACGCCTGCGCGCGCTGGCGCAGAAGACCGGCGCCTTGCAATCTACGCCTCAGCAGACGGTCACCACGGTAACGAAACCCGCACCGGCAAAAACCAGCACCACCGAGTCAACGTCAACCACCACGTCCGCACCGGCCCCGACGGTGATCAAAATTGAATCTGCCGACCCGCAGGTGGTTTACGTCCCCACCTATAATCCCAATACGGTTTACGGGACCTGGCCCAACACCGCCTATCCTCCCACCTATCTCCCGCCCACGCCCGGAGAGCAGTTTGGCAACAGCTTCGTCAACGGCTTAGGTTTCAGCCTGGGTGTCGCCACAACTTATGCCATCTTCAGCAACATCGACTGGGATGATGACGATGACTGGGACCATCATCATGACGGTGACTGGGATAATCACGGCGGCTACAACCGCAACGGTGATAACAACATCAATATTAACGTTGAGAACTTCAATAAAATCAGCGGACAACGCCTGACGGACGCCAACCGTATCTGGCAGCACAACCCGGCCTATCGGGAAGGTGTCCCCTACCCGACAAACCAGCTCAACACGCGTTTCCACTCCACCAACACGGCCACGGGGCTTAGTGCAACGCAACAACCGGTTAATCGCGATAGCCAGCGTCAGGCGGCGCTGAGCCAGATGGAGAAATCGACAGGTAAAACCTTCCCACAGACTGCTCGCCCGGGCACGAAAGCGGCGCAGCGACAGGCCTCAAGTGAACAGCTGAAACAGATTTCTCAGCGCAATAACTACCGTGGCTATGACACCAAACCGCAGACGGCGAAGCGGGCCACCACGCAGCAGCGAGAAAACCGCCAGACCACCGCGCAGAGACAAGAGAAACGGGTTCAGCCCTCTCAGCAACGTCCCTTCCAGCAGCGAAACAGTCAGCTCCGGGCCAATGCACTGAGCGGCAACGACAGCCGTTCCGCCAACTGGCAGGCGCAGCAGCAGCGTGGGGCGCAAAGCAGACACCTCGCCTCTCGTCAGCAGCAGCTACGCCCGGCAGCGGCTGGACGTGCTGAGCACCGTGAATTCCGTCATCGCTAAGGGAGCCGACATGAAACGTAAATTACTCAGTGGAATGGTGTTGTTCATGGTCTCGGCGACCGTCATGGCGCAGCAATCCTTCAGCTCACCAGAACAGGCTACCAATGCGCTGGAAAGCGCCATCCGCGAGCAAAACGAAAGCGCTATGAGCAACCTGCTCGGTGAGAACTGGCGCGACTTCCTGCCCCCTGAAGGCGTTGATCCTGACGCAGTCGATCGCTTTCTGCGCGACTGGAAAGTCCGTCATAACACCATTGTCGAAGGCGATAAAGCGCATCTGGTTGTCGGAGACAGCGGCTGGCAACTTCCCATTCCGGTGATCAAAACCGCCTCCGGCTGGCAGTTTGACATCAAAGAAGGCGCCGAGGAGATCCTGACCCGCGAAATTGGGCGCAACGAACTTGCCGCCATCGAAGCCCTGCATGCTTACGTGGCCGCTCAGCAGAGCTATTTTGCGATGAATCAGAAATACGCGCAGAAGATTGTCAGTTCTGAGGGGAAAAAGGACGGTCTGTACTGGCCCGTCTCGCCCGGCGAAGCGCCAAGCCCGCTTGGCCCGGCATTTAGCCCTAAAGAGCCAGGCGCGGGTTACCATGGCTATCGCTTCCGCATCCTGCCAGATAATCACGGTTTCGCGATGGTGGCGTGGCCTGTCAGCTATGGTCAGACAGGCGTCATGAGCTTTGTGATAAACCAGGACGACAAGGTGTACCAGTCCGATCTCGGCAGCGATTCGGAGCAGAAGGCCCGGGCGCTGGCCTCATACGCACCTGATAACTCCTGGCAGCCTGTAGTCCCCTGAACGCCGCGCATAAAAAAAGCGGCCTCAGGCCGCTTTTTTCATCTGAAGAAACTTATTTCTTCTTCGCTTTCGCGTTTGGCAGGTCGGTGATGCTGCCTTCAAACACTTCTGCCGCCAGGCCCACAGACTCGTGCAGAGTTGGGTGCGCGTGGATGGTCAGCGCGATGTCTTCCGCGTCGCAGCCCATTTCGATAGCCAGACCGATTTCACCCAGCAGCTCGCCGCCGTTGGTACCGACAATCGCACCACCGATTACGCGGTGAGTCTCTTTGTCGAAGATCAGTTTGGTCATACCGTCTGCGCAGTCGGATGCGATAGCACGGCCAGAAGCAGCCCACGGGAAGGTGGCGGTTTCGTAGCTGATGCCTTTCTCTTTCGCTTCTTTCTCGGTCAGACCTACCCACGCAACTTCTGGCTCGGTGTACGCGATAGATGGGATGACTTTCGGATCGAAGTAGTGCTTCATGCCGGCGATAACTTCAGCGGCAACGTGACCTTCGTGAACACCTTTGTGCGCCAGCATTGGCTGACCGACGATATCGCCGATAGCAAAGATGTGCGGCACGTTGGTGCGCAGCTGTTTGTCAACGCGGATGAAGCCACGGTCGTCCACTTCCACGCCAGCTTTGCCCGCGTCGAGGTTTTTACCGTTCGGCACACGGCCGATAGCCACCAGCACGGCGTCGTAACGCTGTGGTTCGGATGGGGCTTTTTTGCCTTCCATGGAAACGTAAATACCGTCTTCTTTCGCTTCAACGGCAGTCACTTTGGTTTCCAGCATCAGGTTGAATTTCTTGCTGATGCGCTTGGTGAAGACTTTAACGATGTCTTTGTCAGCAGCCGGGATAACCTGGTCGAACATTTCAACCACGTCGATCTCTGAACCCAGCGCATGGTACACGGTACCCATTTCCAGACCGATGATACCGCCGCCCATCACCAGCAGCCGCTTAGGAACGGTTTTCAGCTCAAGGGCATCAGTGGAATCCCACACGCGTGGATCTTCATGTGGAATGAATGGCAGTTCGATTGGGCGAGAGCCTGCCGCGATGATCGCGTTGTCGAAGTTGATAACGGTTTTGCCGTTTTCGCCTTCCACTTCCAGGGTGTTCGCACCGGTGAATTTACCCAGACCGTTAACCACTTTGACCTTACGGCCTTTCGCCATACCCGCCAGACCGCCGGTCAGCTGAGTGATAACTTTCTCTTTCCAGGTACGAATTTTGTCGATATCGGTTTTTGGCTCGCCGAAGACGATACCGTGTTCAGCCAGCGCTTTGGCTTCTTCGATAACTTTCGCTACGTGCAGCAGCGCTTTAGAAGGGATACAGCCGACGTTCAGACAAACACCGCCGAGGGTGCTGTAACGCTCTACGATGACGGTTTCCAGACCTAAATCCGCTGCACGAAATGCTGCGGAGTAACCTGCCGGGCCTGCCCCAAGTACTACGACCTGAGTTTTGATTTCTGTGCTCATCATGACCTCTTAGTTTATACCCGTCGTCCACCGGGTCGTTCTATCCGCCCGCAGTTTACAAAATTGTTAACAATTTTGAAACAACAAACGGCTCACGAATTGTCGCTTTCACCAATAACCTCATAAACACCATGAGATTATCAGAAAAAAGCCGGCCGACTGGCCGGCTTTTCGATTACATCACCAGGCGGCGAATGTCGCTCAGCATGTTGTTGATGATGGTGATGAAACGCGCACCATCAGCCCCGTCGATCACGCGGTGGTCGAAGGACAGAGAGATTGGCATCATCAGACGCGGCACGAACTCTTTGCCATTCCACACCGGCTCCATCGCGGACTTGGACACACCGAGGATAGCCACTTCCGGCGCGTTAACAATCGGCGCGAAGTGGGTGGTACCCAGGCCGCCGATGCTGGAGATAGTGAAGCAGCCGCCCTGCATTTCGCCGGCAGTCAGCTTACCATCACGCGCTTTCTTGGAGATGGTGGTCAGTTCACGAGACAGCTCGGTAATGCTCTTCTTGTTCACGTCCTTGAAGACCGGAACAACCAGACCATTTGGCGTATCTACCGCAACACCGATGTTGATGTATTTCTTCAGCGTCAGCTTCTGGCCGTCTTCGGACAGGGAGCTGTTGAAGCGTGGCATCTGCTCCAGAGCAGCGGCAACGGCTTTCATGATGAAGACCACTGGGGTGAATTTCACGTCCAGCTTACGCTTCTCGGCTTCGGCGTTCTGCTGTTTACGGAACGCTTCCAGATCGGTGATATCGGTTTTGTCGAAGTGGGTAACGTGCGGGATCATCACCCAGTTACGGCTCAGGTTAGCACCAGAGATTTTCTGGATGCGGCCCAGTTCCACTTCTTCAATTTCGCCGAACTTGCTGAAGTCCACTTTCGGCCATGGCAGCATGCCCGGGATACCGCCGCCAGCGGCTGCCGCAGGTGCAGCTTCGGCGCGTTTCACCGCGTCTTTCACGTAAGCCTGAACGTCTTCGCGCAGGATACGACCCTTACGGCCGGTCCCTTTCACTTTCGCCAGGTTCACGCCGAATTCGCGCGCCAGGCGACGAATCAGCGGAGTCGCGTGGACGTAAGCGTCGTTTTCAGCGAACTCTGATTTTTCTGCTTTTGCAGCAGGGGCAGCGGCTGGTTTAGCAGCCTGAGCCGGTGCAGCAGCCGGTGCTGGAGCAGCCGCGGCAGCCGGAGCGGCGGCAGGCGCAGCGCCTTCCACTTCGAAGACCATGATCAGGGAGCCGGTAGACACTTTGTCGCCAGTGCTGATTTTGATCTCTTTAACGGTACCGGCGAACGGCGCAGGCACTTCCATGGAAGCCTTGTCGCCTTCAACGGTGATCAGTGACTGTTCAGCGGCAACTTTGTCACCCACTTTTACCATCACTTCGGTGACTTCAACTTCGTCACCGCCGATGTCCGGTACGTTAACGTCTTTCGCACCGCCAGCAGCGGCTGGTGCAGCGGCCGGAGCCGGAGCAGCGGCCTGTGCAGGCGCGGCAGCAGGTGCAGCACCCGCCACTTCGAAGACCATGATAAGCGACCCGGTAGACACTTTATCGCCGGTGTTGATCTTGATCTCTTTAACGGTACCGGCGAATGGCGCTGGTACTTCCATAGAGGCTTTGTCGCCTTCTACGGTGATCAGTGACTGCTCGGCCGCAACGGTATCGCCCACTTTCACCAGGATTTCAGTGACTTCAACTTCGTCACCGCCGATGTCAGGCACGTTCACTTCTTTCGCTGCCGCGGCAGCTGCTGGAGCAGCGGCGGCCGGAGCGGCTTCTTTCTTCTCTTCCTGCGCAGGTGCAGCAGCTGCTGCACCGTCGGCGGAATCGAAAATCATGATCAGTTTGCCAGTCTCGGTTTTATCGCCAACAGAGACTTTGATCTCTTTAACGATGCCAGCCTGAGGAGACGGGACTTCCATAGAGGCTTTGTCGCCTTCTACGGTGATCAGCGACTGTTCAGCTTCAACTTTGTCGCCCACTTTGACCAGGATCTCGGTGATTTCAACTTCATCAGCCCCGATGTCCGGTACATTGATTTCGATAGCCATTATTCTTTTACCTCTTACGCCAGACGCGGGTTAACTTTTTCTGCATCGATGTTGAATTTGGTAATTGCGTCCGCAACCACTTTCTTATCGATTTCGCCACGTTTAGCCAGTTCGCCCAGTGCTGCTACAACCACGTAAGAAGCATCAACTTCGAAGTGGTGACGCAGGTTCTCGCGGCTGTCAGAACGACCGAAGCCGTCAGTACCCAGAACGCGATAATCATCAGCTGGAACGTAAGTACGAACCTGCTCAGCGAACAGTTTCATATAGTCAGTAGACGCCACCGCTGGCGCGTCGTTCATCACCTGAGCGATGTACGGAACGCGTGGGGTTTCCATTGGGTGCAGCATGTTCCAGCGCTCACAATCCTGGCCATCACGCGCCAGTTCGGTGAAGGAAGTCACAGAGTACACGTCGGAACCCACGCCGTAGTCTTTCGCCAGGATCTGCGCTGCTTCACGCACGTGACGCAGGATAGAACCGGAGCCCAGCAGCTGAACTTTACCTTTGCTACCTTCAATGGTTTCGAGTTTGTAGATACCTTTACGGATACCTTCCTCGGCACCTGCTGGCATTGCCGGCATGTGGTAGTTTTCGTTCAGGGTGGTGATGTAGTAGTAAATGTTCTCTTGCGCTTCACCGTACATGCGCTGCAGGCCGTCATGCATGATGACAGCAACTTCGTACGCGTAGGACGGGTCGTAAGAGATACAGTTAGGGATAGTCAGAGACTGAATGTGGCTGTGGCCATCTTCGTGCTGCAGACCTTCACCGTTCAGAGTCGTACGACCAGAAGTACCACCGATCAGGAAGCCGCGAGCCTGCTGGTCGCCTGCCTGCCAGCACAGGTCACCAATACGCTGGAACCCGAACATGGAGTAGTAGATGTAGAACGGGATCATCGGCAGGTTGTTGGTGCTGTATGAAGTCGCAGCAGCCAGCCAGGATGCGCCTGCGCCCAGCTCGTTGATACCTTCCTGCAGAATCTGACCTTTCTCGTCTTCTTTGTAGTATGCAACCTGCTCACGGTCCTGCGGGGTGTACTGCTGGCCGTTCGGGCTGTAGATACCGATCTGACGGAACAGACCTTCCATACCGAAAGTACGCGCTTCGTCGGCGATGATTGGCACCAGGCGATCTTTGATCGACTTGTTCTTCAGCATCACGTTCAGGGCACGAACGAAAGCGATAGTGGTAGAGATCTCTTTGTTCTGCTCTTCCAGCAGCTGAGAGAAGTCTTCCAGCGCTGGCAGTTCCAGCTTCTCGGTGAAGTTAGGCTGACGAGCTGGCAGGTAGCCTTTCAGCGCCTGACGACGTTCGTGCAGGTACTTGTGCTCTTCAGAGCCTTCCGGGAAGGTGATGTAAGACAGGTTTTCTACCTGCTCATCGGTCACTGGAACGTTGAAACGGTCGCGGATATAGCGCACGCCGTCCATGTTCATTTTCTTAACCTGGTGAGCGATGTTTTTACCTTCTGCGGTATCACCCATGCCGTAACCTTTGATGGTGTGGGCCAGGATTACAGTCGCTTTACCTTTGGTTTCACGCGCTTTTTTCAGTGCAGCGTAGATTTTCTTCGGATCGTGACCACCGCGGTTCAGGGCCCAGATCTGCTCATCAGTCCAGTCTGCAACCAGGGCTGCGGTTTCTGGATATTTGCCGAAGAAGTGCTCACGCACGTAGGCACCGTCTTTGGATTTGAAGGTCTGGTAGTCACCGTCAACGGTTTCGTTCATCAGCTGGATCAGTTTACCGCTGGTGTCTTTACGCAGCAGTTCGTCCCAACGGGAACCCCACATGACTTTGATCACGTTCCAGCCAGCACCTGCGAAGATGCCTTCCAGTTCGTTGATGATCTTGCCGTTACCGGTTACCGGACCATCCAGACGCTGCAGGTTACAGTTGATGATGAAGCACAGGTTGTCCAGCTTTTCACGGGTCGCGATAGTGATCGCGCCTTTAGATTCTGGCTCATCCATTTCGCCGTCGCCCAGGAAGGCGTATACGGTCTGTTCAGAAGTGTCTTTCAGACCACGGTGTTCCAGATACTTCAGGAATTTAGCCTGGTAGATCGCACCGATTGGGCCCAGACCCATAGATACGGTCGGGAACTGCCAGAATTCAGGCATCAGTTTAGGGTGTGGATAAGAAGACAGACCTTTACCGTGAACTTCCTGACGGAAGTTGTTCATCTGCTCTTCAGTCAGACGACCTTCCAGGAATGCACGTGCATAGATGCCCGGAGAGATGTGGCCCTGGAAGTACACCAGATCGCCGCCGTCTTTCTCGTTCGCTGCACGGAAGAAGTGGTTGAAGCACACTTCGTAAATGGTCGCAGAAGACTGGAAGGACGCCATGTGGCCACCCAGTTCCAGGTCTTTCTTGGACGCGCGCAGAACGGTCATGATGGCGTTCCAGCGGATTGCAGAACGGATACGACGTTCCAGATCCAGATTGCCCGGGTATTCCGGTTCGTCTTCTACGGCAATCGTGTTTACGTAGTTGCTAGCCCCTGCACCTGAAGCAACCTTCACGCCGCCTTTGCGAGCTTCAGAAAGCAGCTGATCAATCAGATACTGAGCGCGCTCAACACCTTCTTCACGGATGACCGATTCGATCGCCTGTAGCCAGTCGCGAGTTTCGATCGGATCCACGTCATTTTGGAGACGTTCTGACATGGGGGTATTCCTTATCTATCTAATACGTTGATTTGTCTGGAACCTGTCCCATTGTGCTCTTGGGCAAGAACACAATAAGACAGGTTCTGCGTTTAGTTGCCGCGCTCTAAAAGTACCTGGCGCTTAATCCTTTCGTTGCTGTATGCGGCGTAATGAACGTTCGCGACGCGATTGTTCACGGCTGCGGTCCAGCAAGATTTCCTCAATGAAAGCCAGGTGACGGTGCGACGCTTCGCGCGCCTGCTCCGGCTCCCCGGCCATTATCGCCTCGAATACTCGGGTGCGATGGTTGCTTACCAGCGGGAGCATCTCCCGACGGGCATACAACAATTCAAAATTCTGACGAACGTTCTGGGCCAGCATCGGCTCCATGCAGCGTAGCAGATGGAGGAGCACCACGTTGTGTGCCGCTTCGGTGACGGCGATTTGATACTGGACAACGGCGCTGGACTCGGCGTCTAAATCGCCGGACTGCTGTGCCCGTTCAATGGCCTGATGCAGTTCGCGGATACGCACGCGATCTTCATCAGTGCTGCGAAGGGCGGCGTAATAGGCCGCAATACCTTCAAGCGCGTGACGGGTCTCAAGCAGGTCAAACTGGGATTCTGGGTGGTCAGAGAGAAGTTCTACCAGCGGATCGCTGAAGCTCTGCCACAGGCTGTTTTGCACAAAGGTTCCGCCGCCCTGGCGACGAAGCAGCAAGCCCTTTGCTTCGAGGCGTTGAATCGCCTCACGCAGAGAGGGACGTGAAACGTCGAACTGTTTTGCCAGCTCGCGTTCTGGCGGAAGTTTCTCACCCGGGCGCAGAGTCCCTTCGAGGATTAAAAACTCCAGCTGCTGCTCAATCACATCAGATAGTTTTGGTTGGCGAATTTTGCTGTAGGCCATATTCCCTGTCTTACGCCTTTTTGCCCGGAGTCAATTGGTCTTACCAATTTCTAGTTCGTATCGCTAAAGTAACAAAGTATTCACCTTCTGTCCATATTGGTTTTGATTGAAATCAGTAAACCCTGCACATTTTAACAACCTTACAGAAATAACGTTTCAGAAATGTAACTTTGCACAAATGAGTTGATTACTCCCAAAGAGGGAGTTTTAACCATAATGAAACGAGGGGTTTTGCAATCTGAAGCGATTCAACATGGCAAATAATGAAAATTCGCCCACTTAAGAAGCATTTCTATTCTATAGGTTGGGTTAGGAAGAATAAGCGGGCCGATTTACAAATGCTTTCTTTTTATTCAAGTCGTCAGCATCCCTTCATAAAGCAGGTGCATTCGCAGGCGCTTACCACTATTCTGGCGCGTACGGAAGTCATCTCCGCTTTTTTCGGTTTGTTTAACCGTAAAGAAATAAATACAGAATATGGACTTTCATAATTACACACGCACAGCGTGAACATAACAACCACACACGAGGTTTCAAATGGAAGCTCAACAGCACGGCGATCAGCTAAAGCGCGGACTTAAAAACCGCCATATACAGCTCATCGCACTGGGCGGTGCGATTGGTACCGGCCTGTTTCTGGGCAGCGCATCCGTTATCCAGTCAGCCGGTCCGGGTATTATTTTGGGTTACGCGATTGCGGGTTTCATTGCTTTTCTGATCATGCGCCAGCTTGGCGAAATGGTCGTTGAAGAGCCGGTCGCAGGCTCGTTCAGCCACTTTGCCTATAAATACTGGGGCAGCTTTGCGGGCTTCGCCTCCGGCTGGAACTACTGGGTGCTGTACGTTCTGGTTGCTATGGCCGAGCTGACCGCCGTCGGGAAGTACATTCAGTTCTGGTACCCAGAGATCCCCACCTGGGCGTCTGCTGCAGCCTTCTTCGTGATTATCAACGCCATTAACCTGACCAACGTAAAAGTATTCGGCGAGATGGAGTTCTGGTTTGCCATTATCAAAGTCATTGCCGTTGTGGCGATGATCATCTTCGGTGGCTGGCTGCTGTTCAGCGGCAACGGCGGCCCGCAGGCTACCGTGCGTAACCTCTGGGAACAGGGCGGCTTCCTGCCTCACGGCATGACCGGTCTGGTGATGATGATGGCGATCATCATGTTCTCCTTCGGCGGCCTGGAACTGGTGGGTATTACCGCCGCCGAAGCCGATAACCCGGAGCAAAGCATTCCGAAAGCCACAAATCAGGTTATCTACCGTATTCTGATCTTCTATGTGGGCTCACTGGCCGTGCTGCTCTCCCTGCTGCCGTGGACGCGCGTGACCGCTGACACCAGCCCGTTTGTTCTCATCTTCCACGAGCTGGGCGATACCTTTGTCGCCAACGCCCTGAACATCGTGGTGCTGACCGCAGCGCTCTCCGTTTACAACAGCTGCGTATACTGCAACAGCCGTATGCTGTTCGGCCTGGCCCAGCAGGGCAACGCGCCGAAGATGCTGCTCAACGTGGATAAACGCGGCGTGCCGGTGAATACCATCATTGTTTCAGCCATCGTGACCGCGCTGTGCGTGCTGATTAACTACATGGCACCGGAATCGGCGTTTGGCCTGCTGATGGCGCTGGTAGTCTCCGCTCTGGTTATCAACTGGGCGATGATCAGCCTGGCGCACATGAAGTTCCGCCGCGCGAAACAGCAGCAGGGCGTTACCACGCGCTTCCCTGCCCTGCTCTATCCGCTGGGTAACTGGATTTGCCTGCTGTTTATGGCGGCCGTGCTGGTGATCATGCTGATCACGCCGGGCATGGCGATTTCCGTCTACCTGATCCCGGTCTGGATTGCGATCCTTGGCGTTGGCTATCTCTTCAGCCAGAAAAGCCGTAATGCCATGAAGGCGCACTAAACCTCTCGCCGCGGTACTTGCTTTTGCGGGTGCCGCGCGTTGTTACCTTCTTCACACTTTCACGCCAACAGCACATTTATCCATATCACCGCCCTGATACTGCAACGCATATATTCCTTTGCCAGCGAATAATTCTCCCCATACCGTAAACCGGAGAGCTGTCGATGGATAACAACAAACTGTCAGTAAAAGAAAAGATCGGCTATGGGATGGGCGACGCGGGATGCAACATCATCTTCGGCGCCATCATGCTGTTTGTTAACTATTTCTATACGGATATTTTTGGTCTGGCGCCTGCGCTGGTCGGCGTGCTGCTGCTGTCCGTCCGCGTGATTGACGCCGTAACGGACCCGATCATGGGGGCGATTGCCGACCGTACCCGCAGTAAATATGGCCGGTTTCGTCCATGGCTGCTGTGGATTGCGTTCCCCTACGCGCTGTTCAGCATTCTGATGTTCACCACCCCGGAGTGGAGCTATAACAGCAAAGTTATCTATGCGTTTTTCACCTACTTCCTGCTCTCGTTAACCTATACGGCCATCAACATCCCTTACTGCTCGTTAGGTGGAGTGATCACCAACGATCCAAAAGAGCGCGTGGCCTGCCAGTCGTATCGCTTCGTGCTGGTCGGCATCGCCACGCTGCTGCTCTCCTTAACGCTGCTGCCGATGGCCGACTGGTTTGGCGGGGATAACAAAGCCAAAGGCTACCAGATGGCGATGACCGTCCTGGCGCTGATTGGTACCTGTATGTTCCTGTGCTGCTTCGCCACCGTGCGCGAGCGCGTGCGTCCGGCAGTGCAAACCAACGACGAACTGAAAAACGACCTGAAAGACGTGTGGAAAAACGATCAGTGGGTGCGCATTCTGCTGCTGACGCTGTGCAACGTCTGCCCGGGCTTTATCCGCATGGCGGCGACCATGTATTACGTCACCTGGGTGATGGGCCAGAGCACACACTTCGCCACGCTGTTTATCAGCCTGGGCGTTGTCGGCATGATGCTTGGCAGCGTGCTGGCGAAAGTGCTGACCGACCGCTGGTGTAAGCTGAAGGTCTTCTTCTGGACCAATATCGTGCTGGCGGCATTCTCCTGCGCCTTCTATTTCTTCGACCCGAAAGCCACCGTTACCATCGTGGTGCTCTATTTCCTGCTTAACATCCTGCACCAGATCCCGTCTCCGCTGCACTGGTCGCTGATGGCCGACGTGGACGACTACGGCGAATGGAAAACCGGGAAGCGCATCACCGGGATCAGCTTCTCGGGTAACATCTTCTTCCTGAAACTGGGCCTGGCGATTGCCGGGGCGATGGTCGGCTTCCTGCTCTCCTGGTACGGTTATGACGCGGGCGCAAAAGCGCAAAGCGCGGACGCCATCAACGGGATCGTGCTGCTCTTTACCGTCATTCCGGGCATTGGATACTTAATTACCGCTGGGGTGGTACGTCTGCTGAAGGTGGACCGCGAAACCATGAAGCAGATCCAGGCCGATCTGGAAAAGCGTCGCACCAACTACCGCGAACTGAACGACTATCAGGAACTCAAAGCCGCTGAGACTAAATAAGGAAAGCCGCATGCATAACTGGCCAAACCCGTTTATCGAACAACGCGCCGACCCGTACATTTTACGCCATGAGGGACAGTACTATTTTATTGCCTCCGTGCCGCAGTACGACAGGCTGGCGATCCGCCGCGCGGACTCGCTGGAAGGACTACGAGGCGCTGAAGAGGTAGTGGTCTGGCGCAAACCCGAGACCGGCCCGATGAGCCAGCTGATTTGGGCACCGGAACTGCACCACATTGATGGAAAGTGGTACATCTATTTTGCCGCGACGCACACCCAGGCGCTCGACGCACTCGGGATGTTCCAGCACCGCATGTTTGCGATTGAGTGTGCGGACCGCGATCCGCTCAGCGGTACCTGGATCGAGAAAGGGCAAATCAACACCCCGTTCGACACCTTCGCCCTGGACGCCACCACCTTTGTTCATCAGGGCAAACGCTGGTACCTGTGGGCGCAAAAAGCCCCGGATATTTCCGGCAACTCTAACCTCTATCTGTGTGAAATGGAGAACCCGTGGACGCTGAAAGGCGAGCCGGTGATGCTCAGCAAGCCAGAATACGACTGGGAATGCCGTGGTTTCTGGGTCAACGAAGGTCCGGCGGTGCTGGTTCACAGCGATAAGCTGTTTATCAGCTACTCCGCCAGCGCCACCGATGAGAACTACTGCATGGGGTTACTGTGGATAGACCTGAACGCCGATCCGCAAAACCCGGCAAACTGGCACAAATCCCCTCGCCCGGTTTTCGTCACCAGCTACGAGAACCGCCAGTACGGGCCTGGCCACAACAGCTTTACGCAAACGCCGGAAGGGGAAGATGTATTGGTGTACCACGCAAGAAATTACACCGAAATTGAAGGCGATCCGCTTTACGATCCGAACCGTCATACTCGCCTGAAGCTTGTCCGCTGGGACGAAAACGGGATGCCTGATTTCGGCATCCCGCCTGCGGATACGTTATAGCGTCTGCGGCGCGCTGGGTTACACCAGCGTGCCGTAAATCGTCAGCAGCGCCACAATCACCACCACCACAAACGAGGTTTTCTTCGCCATGGAGACGGCGGCTTTTGGCGTTTCGATCTTGTCGGTATGCGGTTCGCGCGCCAGCGAGAACTGCGCCAGGCGCGTCAACACCTGGTACTGGGACGTATGGCGGTCCCCAAGAGAAGCGAACCATGCGGGCAGCGCTTTTTCACCGTGGCCAATTAAGGCGTACACCACGCCCACCAGACGCACCGGGAGCCAGTCGAGCACGTGCAGGATGGCATCAATGCCGGACAGCAAACGCTCATGCGGCGTCAGATAACGGGCAAGCCAGGTCTGCCAGGCGCGCAGGAACGAATAGCCCATCAGCAGTACCGGCCCCCACGGGCCGCCCACCACAAACCAGAACAGCGGAGCAAGGTAGTAGCGGAAGTTAATCCACAGCAGCGCGTTTTGCAGCTCGCGCAGGAACTCGCGCTCGTCGCAGTCCGGCGGCACGCCGTGGATCATCGTCAGCTCGCTCGCCATCGCGCCGCGCGCGTGGGCATCGTCACGGGAGGCGGCTTTCAGGTAGGCGTGATAGTGCAAACGCACCTTGCCCGCACCAATGCACAGCACGCCGAGCAGGATCCACACCACCAGCAGCGGCACGTTGAAAAAGAGTCCGTACAGCGAGCGCAGCAGCAGGAAGGTAATCAGCATGACGCCCGCCATCATCAGCAGCGTGCGCAGCATGGAAAAGTGCTTGATGCGGCGGAATAACACCTCCAGCCGGTGATCCAGTTGCCAGTGCTCGCCGAGCTTGAACAGGCGTTCAGCGATGATAACCAGCAGCATGGTAAACAACGTCATGGTATCTCCTTATTCTGACGACGCGGCAAGCATGGCGCGAAACCGCGACCAGTCAAATGCCGGGCCGGGATCGGTTTTTCTCGCCGGAGCGATATCGCTGTGCCCGGTAATATTGTCGGCGATTGCCGGGTAGAGTCCGATAAGCGTGTGGGTAATAGCAACCAGCTGCTGATACTGGGCATCGGTGTAGGGGGTACTGTCCGTGCCTTCCAGCTCGATCCCAATCGAGAAATCGTTGCACCGTTCGCGCCCGTGATACATCGATACCCCGGCATGCCTGGCGCGCTTATCAAAAGGAACATACTGAACCACCTCACCATCACGGCGAATCAGGCAGTGAGCCGACACGCGCAGATGCGCAATCTCAGCGAAGAAGGGATGAGCATTGGGATCTATCGTTCCCGTGAATAACGCATCGATCCACGGGCCGCCAAACTCACCCGGCGGGAGGCTAATATTATGAACCACCAGCAGTGTGGGCTTTTCATCCTCCGGGCGGCAGTCGTGGTGCGGCGAGGGCACATGCCGCGCATCCACCAGCCATCCGTTTTCTAACAACATGCTGGAACTCCTTCTGTATGGTGCAATGACTCGGTTCAGAGTAGCATGTTTCAATATTATGATTCGTTACCAATTTGGAGTTTTATCATGCCGCCTCGCCGCTACAACCCCGACCACCGACGTGAAGCGCTTCTGGAACGTATTAATATGGATATTCCGGCAAGCGTCGCCCATGCGTTGAAAGAAGACCTGGGGGGTGACGTTAACGCCGATAAAGATATTACCGCACAATTGTTGCCAAAAGAGACACGCTCGCACGCGGTCATTATCACCCGTGAGGAGGGCGTTTTCTGCGGCAAGCGTTGGGTTGAAGAGGTCTTTACTCAGCTGGCGGGTGACGATGTACAGGTGACATGGCACGTTGATGATGGTGATGCAGTGACCGCCAATCAGCCGCTGTTCGAGCTGGACGGTCCTTCCCGCGTATTACTGACCGGCGAGCGTACCGCGCTCAATTTTGTCCAAACGCTCTCTGGCGTCGCCAGTGAAGTGCGCCGCTACGTTGACCTGCTGGCCGGCACCCGTACCCAGCTGCTTGATACCCGCAAAACGCTGCCGGGCCTGCGCACTGCGCTGAAGTACGCGGTGCTCTGCGGCGGCGGCGCAAACCATCGTCTGGGCTTATCCGATGCTTTCCTGATTAAAGAGAACCACATTATTGCTTCTGGCTCCGTGCGTCAGGCGGTGGAAAAGGCCTTCTGGCTGCATCCGGATGTGCCGGTTGAGGTGGAAGTTGAAAGCCTGGAAGAGCTGGAGCAGGCGATCAAGGCCGGGGCCGATATCATCATGCTCGATAACTTCGAGACGGAGCAGATGCGCGAGGCGGTGAAACTGACCAACGGCCGGGCCCAGCTTGAAGTGTCCGGAAACGTCACTTTCGAGACGATCCGTGAGTTCGCCGAAACCGGCGTGGATTACATCTCCGTTGGCGCGCTGACCAAGCACGTTCGCGCCCTCGATCTCTCAATGCGCTTCAAATAACGCACGCTCCCCTCTCTGCCCGGAGAGGGGGATTTCAGCCTCGCTCGCAAATCCATTGTCCTTCTCTGCAACACGGAATGAATTCTC
This sequence comes from Enterobacter cloacae complex sp. P42RS, assembly GCF_014930595.1. NCBI lineage: Bacteria > Pseudomonadati > Pseudomonadota > Gammaproteobacteria > Enterobacterales > Enterobacteriaceae > Enterobacter > Enterobacter cloacae complex sp. P42RS. Next base: position 384,682 of record NZ_JADBRK010000005.1, on the reverse strand, counting down.
TGAAGCTCCTTTCTCGTTCTCTTTTTTGCCCCTCGTTTCTGCCCTGTCCCGCTGACAAACTAGCGCCACTTTGCATAAGGAGCAGATATGGACAGACAACAAGGATTCACACTCATTGAGCTGATGGTGGTCATTGGCATCATTGCGATTCTGAGCGCCATCGGCGTTCCCGCCTATCAGAACTACCTGCATAAAGCAGCTCTCACCGATATGCTGCAAACTTTCGTTCCCTATCGCACTGCCATTGAGCTTTGCGCGCTCGATCGCGGCGGCGTGGAAAGCTGCGATGCCGGCAGTAACGGTATTCCCTCTCCTGCCACGACGCGTTACGTTTCAGGAATGAGCGTGGCGAAAGGGATCGTGACCTTAACAGGCCAGGAGAGCCTGAACGGGCTGACGGTAACCATGACGCCGCAGTGGAGCAACGGCAACGGTATGACGGGCTGGACGCGTGACTGCAATATCAGTGCTGACAGCGCGCTTAAGCAGGCCTGCGAAGACGTCTTCCGCTTCGACACTAACTAAGGAGCGGATAATGAACACCGATCAACTCGTGGCGCTTTGTCTTCGCCACCATGCCCTGCTGCTCACCAGCGACGGCGACATGATTAGCATCGCCGTCGTGGGAACCCCCGCGCCTGAACTGATGGAGGCCCTGCGCTTCGCGACCCAGAAGCGGATTGATATCGAATGCTGGAGCGCTGAACGCATGGAAAAGCACCGGCAGTTAACCGCGCAATCGCATCTGCCCGTCGTTTCGCAACCCCACTCCGCGGTGGACATCCTCAACCATACGCTGCAGCAGGCAGTAAACCAGCGCGCGTCTGACATCCATATCGAACCAATGGAGCACGCGTGCCAGATCCGCTTACGTATCGACGGGGTACTTTATCCGCAGCCTCCCCTTTCCGCCGCGCTGGCGACGATGCTCAGCGCCCGGTTAAAAGTGCTGGGTAATCTGGATATTGCGGAACGGCGCTTACCTCAGGACGGTCAGTTTACGATTGAGCTGACAAACGAGCCGGTCTCGTTTCGTATCGCCACGCTTCCCTGCAACGGCGGTGAGAAAATTGTGCTGCGTTTGCTACATCAGGTTCAGCAGGCGCTGGAACCGAACGCGCTTGGCATGAGTGCTAAACAGCTGGCCTGTTTTAATGAGGTACTCCACCAGCCTCAGGGGCTAATTCTGGTCACCGGCCCGACGGGCAGCGGCAAAACCGTAACGCTCTACAGCGCGCTGCAGGCGCGTAACACCCCTGACGTCAACATCTGCAGCGTGGAGGATCCCATCGAGATCCCGCTTGCGGGGTTAAATCAGACGCAGGTTAATCCCCGCGCGGGCTTAACATTCCAGAACGTACTGAGAGCGCTGCTCCGTCAGGATCCAGACATCATTATGGTCGGGGAAATTCGCGATGGTGAAACGGCAGAAATTGCCATTAAAGCCGCGCAGACCGGGCATCTTGTATTGTCGACGCTGCACACCAACTCGACGACGGAAACCCTCATTCGTCTGGAGCAGATGGGCGTGGCGCGCTGGATGATCTCTTCCGCGCTCTCGATGGTAATTGCCCAGCGGCTGGTTCGGCGCCTTTGCCCGCACTGCCGACAGAAAACAGGGGAGCATACGGACCTGCCGCGCTCGATTTGGCCGCGGCAACTTCCTCGCTGGCAGCCTGCAGGCTGCGATCGTTGTTATCATGGTTTTTACGGGCGAGTGGCTATTTTTGAAGTACTTGCGATCGATAATCCCCTGCGCCAGGCTATTGCCAGCGGGGCAGGCACCGAGGTGATTGAAGCCAGCGCCCGACAGGCTGGACTCATCTCGCTGTTTGAACACGGCTGCATGGCCGTTGAACAAGGGATGACCACGCTTGAAGAGTTAGTGCGTGTTCTGGGTATGCCCGATGGCTGCTAATCAACTCTGGCGCTGGCGAGCAATCTCCGCTGAAGGAGAACCCCGAAACGGGGTTCTCTGGGCCACCGACCGCAACGCAGCCTTCACCAGGCTGATGCGTAACGACCTCCATCCTCTGGCCCTGACCCGATGCGCTCAAAGGCACCGCTGGCGTCCACATCACTGCTACGAGATGTTTCGTCAGCTCGCAACGCTCCTGCAGGCCGGGCTGACGCTCGCGCATAGTCTGCAAATGCTGGCAGACCAACATCCAGTAGAACCGTGGCGGGGGCTACTGCAAAACGTTGCCGATGAACTCAGTGAAGGCTGTCCTTTTTCTGAGGCGCTCAAACGGTGGCCAGCAGTCTTTAGCCCACTGCATATCTCAATGGTGAAAACCGGAGAGCTAACGGGGAAGCTTGAAGCGTGCTGCCGAGAGCTTGCAGAGCAGCAAAAAGCGCAGCAGCAGCTCAGCGCGAAGGTGAAAAAAGCGCTGCGCTACCCGGCGATCGTCCTGACGCTGGCCGTGCTCGTCGTGCTGGCAATGGTCACCCTGGTTTTGCCCGAATTTGCCGCGATCTACAAAACCTTTAATACCCCGCTTCCGGCGCTGACGCGAATTGTTATGGGGATAGCCGCGTTTATGCAGTCATATGCCCTTGCGCTGTTCGCGATGCTGCTTGTTCCCGTAACCGCAGCCTGGCCTCTGCGACACCATCCTCGCTGGCAGCGTATTCTGCTGAGTTTTCCCGTAATGGGCGCGCTGGCGAAAGGGCAAAAACTGGGGCAGATCTTCACCGTGCTGTCGCTCACGCAGCAGGCGGGCATTGCATTCTTACAGGGGCTTGAAAGTGCAGAAGAGACTGTTGAAAGCCGGTACTGGCAGGGAATACTCCGCAGCATACGCGAGAACATTGAAAAAGGTCTCCCCGTCTGGTCATCTTTTCAGAAGGCGGCAATGTTTACCCCGCTCTGTATTCAGCTTTTACGAACCGGTGAGATGTCAGGTTCGCTGGACGTCATGCTGGCAAACCTTGCTCGCCATCACACGGAACAGACCTTTCAACGGGCAGACAACCTGGCGGCGCTTCTGGAGCCACTGCTCCTGGTTGTTACGGGGGTTATCATCGGCACGCTGGTGGTGGCGATGTATCTGCCGATTTTCCATCTGGGTGATGCGATGAGCGCGGGGTAGTGCAGTAGCGCTGGCGCACAAGCATGCGCCAGCGAAAGCCATTACAGGCTATTGAAAACGCGGTTTTCCTGCTCCTGAACGCGAATAAACGTTGTGCGTTTCGTCAGCTCTTTCAGGCGGGATGCACCCACGTAGGTACAGGCTGAGCGCAGGCCGCCCAGGATGTCGCGCGCGGTGTTTTCAACCGGGCCGCGCAGAGGCAGCTTCACGGTTTTGCCTTCTGCCGCACGGTATTTAGCCACGCCACCGACGTGGCGGGTCATCGCGGATTCAGAGCTCATACCGTAAAACAGCATGAATTTCTCGCCGTTCTCTTCCACCACGGTGCCGCCGCTCTCTTCGTGGCCTGCCAGCATACCGCCGAGCATCACGAAGTCCGCGCCGCCGCCAAAGGCCTTTGCGACATCGCCCGGCATGGTGCAACCGCCGTCGCTGATGATCTGGCCGCCCAGGCCGTGCGCCGCGTCGGCACATTCAATGACCGCGGAAAGCTGCGGATAACCCACACCGGTTTTCACGCGCGTGGTGCATACGGAGCCCGGGCCAATGCCCACTTTCACGATGTCGGCACCGGAAAGGATCAGCTCTTCACACATTTCACCGGTCACCACGTTGCCCGCAATGATAGTTTTGGTCGGCCAGGCTTCGCGCGCCTTGCTGACGAACTGCACGAAGTGCTCGGAGTAACCGTTCGCCACATCAATACAAACGAAGCTAAGCGCCGGGTTGGCATTCAGGATCTGTTTGGTTTTCTCGAAATCGGCATCGGAAGTACCGGTGGAAACCATCACGTGCTTCACCACGTCAGCAGAGGCGGACGCAACAAACGCATTCCACTCTTCAGGAGTGTAGTGCTTGTGGACTGCAGTAAGAATATCGAACTGAGCCAGCGCCGTTGCCATCTCAAAGGTACCGACTGTATCCATGTTGGCAGCAATGATTGGCACGCCAGACCACGTCTGACCGGAGTGTTTAAAGGTGAATTGACGTTCGAGTTCAACGTCTGAGCGACTTTTCAGTGTAGAGCGTTTAGGGCGGATAAGAACGTCTTTGAAACCTAACTTCAGATCTTCTTCGATACGCATGTGCGGATTCCTGGGGTTAGAGGCAAATATGTTAAAAGCACAACTCCAGTGACGCTATCATACGCACTAATACCTGCTCCGCAAGACTGCGAAATTCTCTTTTTTTACGCTACAATCCTATAAATTTACCTGGTAAAAAGCCGGTAAAGAGAATCAAACAATTACTGTCGCACGTTTGTTTTTTAAGCAACTGATTTCCATAATGAATAATTCCCAGGATTTGATTTAATGGGGTATATCGTCGCAGTAACCGGCGGCATCGGTAGTGGCAAAAGTACCGTTGCGGACGCGTTTTCTCGTCTCGGCATCGCGATTATTGATGCTGATATTATTGCCCGTCAGGTGGTAGAGCCCAATACACCCGCGCTAAAGGCCATCGCCGACCATTTCGGTCAGGCAATCATCAATGCCGATGGCACACTGAACCGCCGTCAGCTTCGCGAATATATTTTTTCCGATTCTGCGGAAAAAGCCTGGCTTAATGCCCTGCTCCACCCCATTATCCACCAGGAAACTCAGCGTCAGATAGCCGCAGCCCGCTCGCCCTATGTCCTGTGGGTGGTTCCGCTCCTGGTAGAAAATCAGCTGTATAAGAAAGCCAATCGGGTATTGGTGATTGATGTCACACCCGAGACGCAAATCCAGCGAACCATGACGCGCGACCACGTCTCGCGTGAACATGCTGAACAAATTCTTGCCGCTCAGGCCACTCGCGCTCAGCGCCTTGCCGTTGCGGATGATGTTATTGATAATAACGGCGCACCAGATGCCATTGCATCGGATGTTGCCCGCCTGCACGAGCAGTATCTAACCTTCGCCGCGCAGGCCGTTGCACAGGAAAAACCATAATGTCGACTCACATCCTTTTTGAGCACCCGCTTAATGAAAAAATGCGTACCTGGCTGCGCATTGAATTTCTCATCCAACAGCTTTCACAACATCTGCCTGTTAACGATCATGCCACGGCGTTGCACTTCTTTCGCAACGTAGGCGATCTGCTGGATGTGATTGAACGTGGCGATGTCCGCACGGAGCTGTTGAAAGAGCTGGAGCGCCAGCAGCGTAAATTACAGGCCTGGGCCGAAGTACCGGGCGTGGATCAAAGTCGAATTGACGCCTTACGCCATCAGTTGAAAAACAGCAGCACGACGCTGATGGCCGCGCCGCGCGTTGGACAATATTTACGAGAAGACCGTTTGATAGCGCTGGTGCGCCAGCGCCTGAGCATACCGGGCGGTTGCTGTAGCTTTGATCTGCCAACGCTGCATATGTGGCTGCATATGCCGCAGGAACAGCGCGATCGCCAGGTAAACAGCTGGCTGGGTAGCCTGGAGCCGATGAATCAGACGCTATCGCTGATCCTCGATCTTGTGCGTAACTCTGCCCCGTTCCGCAAGCAAACCAGTCTCAACGGTTTTTATCAGGACAACGGCGACGACGCCGATCTTCTGCGTCTAAATTTGTCTCTTGGCGAGCAGCTTTATCCACAAATTTCCGGGCATAAAAGCCGTTTCGCGATCCGCTTTATGCCGCTGGACAGTGAAAATGGCACCGTGCCGGAACGCCTCGATTTTGAACTGGCCTGTTGTTAAGGAGTGCCAATGTCTGACGTCACCACCGTAAACTGCCCAACCTGTGGGAAAACTGTCGTCTGGGGAGAAGTGAGTCCGTTTCGCCCGTTCTGCTGCAAGCGCTGTCAGCTCATTGATCTGGGCGAATGGGCGGCGGAAGAGAAACGAATTCCGAGCGAAGGCGACCTCTCGGATAGCGATGACTGGAGCGAAAGCCAGCAGTAACGTTCAAAGCCTGCTGGCGATTCGTTCGGCAGGCCTACATGTTTGTCGCTAAGCGGCGGATCACAGGCTCATTGGCTGGCGGGAATTTGTCGGCATCACTGACCTGGAGTTCAACCCAGTTACCCGGCTGTCCCTCTTTTCCCCAGGGCTCACCTTCCCAGCTTTCCACCAGCCAGAACCACAGCGTGATGTGCCTGTCGGGAAACTGATACTCCAGCTTATCGAACAGCGTGGCGCCAAGCGGGATAATCCCCACCTCTTCCTGCAGCTCACGCACCAGCGCCTCTTCCGGGGTTTCTCCTGATTCGATTTTCCCGCCAGGAAACTCCCACTTGTTCGCCATATGGGCGTCAGCAGCGCGCTGGGTGATGAAGATTTGGTTTTGCGGGTTGCGAATAATCCCGACGGCAATTTGCAGTATTTTCATAGCGTCACTTCCATAAAAAAGGCGCAGATATCTGCGCCTTTTCAGTTAGTTATGTTCTTAGCTCAGGCGGCCGTGGCACGCCTTGTATTTTTTACCGGAACCACACGGACACGGATCGTTACGACCGACTTTACGATCGCCGGTCTGCGCGGCGATCGCTGCTGCGGCTTCGCTTTCGTCAGTCTGGTGGCTCAGCTGCTGCATCTGCGCCAGACGCTCAGCTTCTTCACGGCGCTGCTGCTCCATCGCTTCCACTTCTTCCGGCATGCGCACCTGAACCTTGCTCAGGGTGCTGATCACTTCGTACTTCAGTGACTCCAGCATAGAGGCAAACATGGAGAAGGATTCACGCTTGTACTCCTGCTTCGGATCTTTCTGCGCATAGCCGCGCAGGTGGATACCCTGACGCAGGTAGTCCATCGCCGCCAGGTGCTCTTTCCACAGGGAGTCCAGCGTTTGCAGCATCACCCCTTTCTCGAAGTGACGCATCATCTCAGCGCCAACCACTTCTTCCTTACGCTTATAAACCTCCAGCGCGGTTTCAAAGATACGTTCGCGCAGGGTCTCTTCATGCAGCTCAGGCTCTTTGTCCAGCCACTCTTTGATTGGCAGATCGAGATCGAAGTCGTTTTTCAGACGTTCCTGCAGGCCTTCAACGTCCCACATCTCTTCCAGAGACTGCGGTGGAATATGCGCGTCGATGGTGGATTTGAACACATCTTCGCGGATGCTGTTGATGGTTTCGCTCACGTCGGACACGTCCAGCAGTTCGTTACGCTGGGTGTAGATCGCGCGACGCTGATCGTTGGCCACGTCATCATATTCCAGCAGCTGCTTACGAATATCGAAGTTGCGGCTTTCAACTTTACGCTGGGCGTTAGCGATCGCTTTAGTCACCCATGGGTGCTCAATGGCTTCACCAGGCTTCATGCCCAGCTTACGCATCATGCCGGACACGCGGTCGGAGGCGAAAATACGCATCAGCGCATCTTCCATAGACAGGTAGAAGCGGGAAGAACCGGCATCACCCTGACGGCCCGCACGGCCGCGCAGCTGGTTGTCGATACGACGAGATTCGTGACGCTCGGTACCGATGATGTGCAGACCACCGGATGCCAGCACCGCGTCGTGACGCACCTGCCAGTCGGCTTTGATCTGCTCGATCTGCTCTGGCGTTGGGTTTTCCAGCTCAGCGACTTCAGCCTGCCAGCTACCGCCGAGCATAATATCGGTACCACGACCCGCCATGTTGGTGGCGATGGTCACGGCTGCCGGATAGCCCGCCTGAGCAACAATGTCCGCTTCTTTAGCGTGGAACTTGGCGTTCAGAACGTTGTGCTTGATGCCTGCTTTGGTCAGCTCATTGGAAACCACCTCGGATTTCTCGATGGAGATGGTCCCCACCAGAACCGGCTGACCATTGGCAGTACGGTCGCGAATATCTTCGATGATCGCCTGAATTTTTTCCGCTTCGGTCATGTACACCAGGTCCGGCATATCCTTACGGATCATCGGACGGTTGGTTGGCACCACCACGGTATCCAGCTTGTAGATGGAGCTGAATTCAAACGCTTCGGTATCTGCGGTACCGGTCATCCCCGCCAGTTTCTCATACAGACGGAAGTAGTTCTGGAAGGTGATTGAGGCCAGCGTCTGGTTTTCGTTTTGAATGTCCACGCCTTCTTTCGCTTCCACCGCCTGGTGCAGGCCATCGGACCAGCGACGACCCTGCATGGTACGGCCGGTGTGTTCATCGACAATGATGACTTCACCGTCTTTCACTATGTAGTCAACGTCGCGGGTGAACAGCGCGTGGGCGCGCAGCGCGGCGGTCACGTGGTGCATCAGCATGATGTTGCTCGGAGAGTACAGAGACTCACCTTCTTCCATAATGCCTTCAGCCACCAGCAGCTCTTCGATTTTCACCAGACCGCGTTCGGTCAGGTTCACCTGGCGCGCTTTTTCATCCACGGAGAAGTGGCCTTCACCCTGGAAGGTATCGGAGTCTTCTTTCTCCTGACGCAGCAGGTGTGGAATGATTTTGTCGACTTTACGGTACATGTCAGAGCTGTCTTCGGCCGGGCCGGAGATGATCAGCGGGGTACGCGCTTCATCGATCAGAATGGAGTCAACCTCATCCACCAGCGCATAGTGCAGCTTACGCTGGACGCGCTCTTCCGGGCTGAACGCCATGTTGTCGCGCAGGTAGTCGAAGCCGTATTCGTTGTTGGTGCCGTAGGTGATGTCCGCGTTGTAGGCTTCGCGCTTGGCGGGTGCCGGCAGTCCGGACATGTTGATGCCGACGGTCATGCCGAGGAATTCGAACAGCGGACGGTTGTTTTCGGCATCACGCTGGGCCAGATAGTCGTTGACGGTAACGACGTGAACGCCCTTACCGGTCAGTGCATTCAGGTAAGCCGGCAGCGTTGCGGTCAGGGTTTTACCTTCACCGGTACGCATTTCCGCGATGCAGCGTTCGTTAAGCACCATACCGCCCAGCAATTGAACGTCGAAGTGACGCATGCCGAACACACGTTTACTCGCTTCACGCACAACGGCGAAAGCTTCCGGGATCAGGCTTTCTAAGGTTTCACCTTTTTCCAGACGCGCACGGAATTCCGCGGTTTTCGCTTTCAGCTCATCATCAGAGAGCTTCTCCATCGCCGGTTCCATACCGTTGATGACGGCAACAGCTTTGCGCATACGGCGCAGGGTACGATCGTTACGACTACCAAAAACTTTGGTTAATAATTTGATTAGCATAATAAATTCTCAAACGCCCCAGACGGGCAGATAAATTAAGGTATTGAAAAAGGTTAATTTAGCTGAGGCGTTGAGGCCCGGCACGGATGCCGTGAACCTGGCTAATCCATGTCGAAACGGAGAATGATACAGGAGGAACAAACGAGGTTTGCGCCGTCTGACTCACGGTCACGGGCGGCTGGTTATCCTGCGTCAGAAGCGCATTAAGCGTATCGAGCAGGGCAAGATGCTGAGCCTGAACCGGCAGCGACTCTTCAGCAACAGGCATCGTCTGCGGCGCCATCGCGAACGACAGATGACGAATAACCGTGCGGATGGCGTGCTGCTGCCAGTAATCAACGGAGAAATTAGGACGACGGCTGGCTTCAAGCCACGCGAGATTAGTAAAGTTAACCCGCGTCGAGAGATCGTGTTTAGTTGTCGTGGAACGTGCTGGCGTCGCCGCTTCCGCACTGTTGCTGAGCGCAGGCAAGCCGAAACTCGCCGCGACCATCCCTAATAAGAGATGCGGCCAGAAGTAACGTCTGCCAAATTGTCGCCAGCGCGTCAGTATTCCGCTCACTTGCTCCACCACAATCGCCCGCCAGTGCAGGCTGAGTTCAGTTATTCTTTTTTAGCGCCCAGATATTACCACTAAAGCCAATACGCAGCAGCAGGAATGACACCTTGCAGCAGGTAAAAACGGTCAATAATGCAGCGAACACACCGTTATTCGGCACCCGACAATGGCCAGGGAGTAGAGGGGCAAATCAAAGAAGGGCAGAAATAAAAACGACTGGCTTCCCTGGTCGGAGAGAGTACCAGGTGAACCAGTCGCTTTTCTTACGAAACGGCGTTAACCGTTACGCCAGGACCATAGTCGGTGCTTTGAACGCCAGCGGCAGTTCCGCTTCGTCTTCAAAGGTCACATATTCCCAGGCTTCCTGTTTTGCCAGGACGGCCTGCAACAATTTGTTGTTCAGTGCATGACCGGATTTGAACGCGGTAAATGCACCAATGATGTTGTGACCACACATGAACAGGTCGCCGATCGCATCCAGCATTTTGTGACGAACGAATTCATCTTCAAAACGCAGGCCGTCTTCGTTCAGTACGCGATAATCGTCAACAACGATGGCACAATCGAAGCTGCCGCCCAGGCACAGGCCGCGGGACTGCAGATATTCGATATCACGCATGAAGCCAAACGTACGAGCGCGGCTGATCTGGCGCATAAACGCATCAGCAGAGAAGTTCATCGCGTAGCGCTGAGTGCTGGAGTCAATCGCCGGATGGTTAAAGTCGATGGTAAAGTCCAGCGAGAAACCATTGTACGGTTTGAATTCAGCCCACTTGTCGCCATCTTCGACGCGAACGGTCTCTTTGATGCGAACAAATTTCTTCGCACAGTTCAGCTCTTCGATGCCGGCATCCAGCAACAGATAAACGAACGGCGCAGCACTACCATCCATAATCGGGATTTCTGGCGCATCGACTTCAACAATAATGTTGTCGATACCCAGCCCCGCCAGGGCGGCGTTCAGGTGCTCTACGGTAGAAATCCGCACGTCATGCTCGTTCACCAGACAAGTACAGAGCATTGTATCACGCACAGATTTGGCATCGGCCGGAAAATCTACCGGTGGATTCAAGTCGGTGCGACGATAGATGACCCCGGTATTGGCCGGCGCAGGGCGTAACGTCAGTGTGACTTTCTTGCCGGTATGTAAACCGACACCCGTCGCCTGAACGATACGTTTAAGTGTCCTTTGTTTGATCATCGTATAATCTCGCCAAATTAACTATCCAACCGAGAGTGTATATCACTAACGGTGGGCCAGTTTAGCACAAAGAGCGCAAATCCCCAAATTCCAGCCAATTCTTAGTCAGCTTGCTTACGCAGGAACGCCGGGATGTCCAGATAATCTGGCTCTTTTGCCGTTTGCGGCGTTGGGTCGTTCACCACTTTCGCGGCCGGTTTTTGCTCCTGAGTCAGAGGAGACATACCGTGCTGCTGGTAACGATCCATTACCGGTTGCTGAGTCTGCTTGTTGGTCACGAGGGTGATCTCAGGACGCTTGTCCATACCGATACCGGTCGCAACAACGGTAACACGCAGCTCGTCGTTCATTTCCGGGTCAAGGGAAGTACCAATTACCACGGTCGCGTTGTCAGAGGCGAACGCGCGGATGGTATTACCGACGGTTTCGAACTCATCCAGACGCAGGTCAAAGCCAGCGGTAATGTTGACCAGCACGCCGCGCGCACCGGACAGATCGATATCTTCCAGCAGTGGAGAAGAGATAGCCATTTCAGCCGCTTCTTCCGCACGGTCTTCGCCGCTCGCCACGCCAGAGCCCATCATCGCGTAGCCCATTTCGGACATCACGGTGCGAACGTCTGCAAAGTCAACGTTCATCAGGCCAGGACGGGTAATCAGTTCTGCGATACCCTGGACAGCGCCTTTCAGCACGTCGTTTGCTGCGCCGAAGGCGTCAAGCAGGGAGATACCACGACCCAGAACTTTCAGCAGTTTGTCGTTCGGGATGGTGATCAGCGAGTCCACATGCTTGGACAGCTCGGTGATACCCTGTTCCGCGAAGGCCATACGCTTTTTGCCTTCGAAGTTGAAAGGCTTGGTCACGACAGCAACGGTCAGGATACCTAAATCTTTAGCTACTTCAGCGACAACAGGTGCTGCACCGGTACCGGTACCGCCGCCCATGCCTGCTGCGATGAAGACCATGTCCGCACCTTCCAGTGCAGCACGCAGGGCTTCACGATCTTCTTCAGCCGCGTTGCGACCGACTTCCGGGTTAGCCCCAGCGCCCAGCCCTTTGGTGATGCCACCGCCGATCTGGATAGTCTGGCCAACTGCCGTTTTACGCAGTGCCTGCGCATCGGTGTTAACTGCGAAGAATTCAACACCTTCAATGCGTTCACGCACCATATGCTCTACGGCGTTACCGCCGCCGCCACCGACGCCGATGACTTTAATCACCGCGTCGTTGGTCAGTTCCATAGGTTCAAACATAATTTCTCTCTCCGTTGTGCCTGTCGCCCGAGACCGCTAATTCTCTCCGGTCTCTTTAAAAAATTAAAACTCTTTTCGCAGCCAGTTGTTCAGTCGTTTGACCCACGACCCCACTGAGACGCGTTTTTCCACTTCTGCTTCACCACTGAGATGAGATTCCTTCCCGTAGTGGAGCAGGCCCACAGCCGTTGAATAGTACGGCTCCTGAGCATAATCCGTTAAACCGGTAATATTCAGCGGCGCACCAATACGCACCTGCGTATGGAACACGCGCTGAGCGCAGGCCGCAAGACCTTCAATTTGCGCTGCACCGCCGGTTAATACAATCCCCGCCGCAAGATGATGCTTAACACCCTGCTGACGAAGCTGTTCCTGAAGCTGTAAAATCTCTTCGTTGACCAGGTTGAGCAGCTCGGTATAGCGCGGCTCAATTACCTCTGCCAACGTCTGGCGCTGCAGGCTACGCGGCGGACGGCCGCCCACGCTCGGCACCTCAACGCTCTCATCTTTACCAACGATAGACCCCAGCGCACAGCCGTGGCGTACTTTAATCGCTTCTGCATCGCTCGGTGGCGTACCAAAAGCGTAAGCAATATCGCTGGTCACAACGTTCCCTGCGTAAGGGATCACTTTGGTGTGGCGCAGCGCACCGCCGGTATACACGGCCATGTCCATTGTACCACCACCGATATCCACCACACAGACACCCAGTTCACGTTCGTCTTCGGTCAGCACGGAATAACTTGCCGCCAGACCGGCGAAAATAAGTTGGTCAACTTTCAGGCCACAACGTTCAACGGCTTTTACGATGTTCTTCGCCATATCGTTGTGACATGTGATCAGGTGCACTTTTGCCTGCATACGCACGCCAGACAGACCAACCGGGTTCTTGATCCCTTCCTGATAGTCAATCGCATATTCCTGCGGGATCACGTGCAGCACGCGATGCTCATCGCGAACGCGCACGGACTTCGCCGTATGCACAACGTTTTCAACGTCTTCCTGCGTCACTTCTTCTTCAGAAATCGGCACCATACCGATTTCGTTCTGGCAGCTAATGTGCTTGCCAGAAAGGGCCAGATAGACAGAAGAAATCTGGCAATCTGCCATTAATTCAGCCTGGTCGATGGCGCGCTGTACGCATTTCACCACCGACTCAAGGTCGTTTACCCCACCTTTATCCATACCACGGGACGGGCAACTGCCCACGCCAATGATATTGACCATACCGTCGGGCAGAACTTCCCCTACTAAAGCGGCAACCTTCGCGGTGCCAATCTCCAGTCCAACTACCAGTTTTCTGTCCGTCGCCTTGATCATTGTTGTTCTGCCTGTACCTGTGCCTGATTCTGTTGCTGATTAGGTTCCTCGACCGGAGCCGGCTCCCAACCGACTGCTGCGCCTGAGTCATAGCGCAAATCAACGTAGCTTATCCGTTTGCCGTCCGCCTGCGCCTGCTGTTGTAAAACCGGGTAAAGTTCTACAAAACGCGCAAGACGTTTCATTGTGTCGCCGCGTCCCAGGTTGAGCTTAATGCCGTTCGTCAAAGTCAGCTGCCAGGAGCGGCGCGCCGTCATCGCAGCATCTTTTAACGTAAACCTGTCCTTCGCCAGCACCTGCCCCATTTCACGAAAACCCTGCAATACTTCGTTTTCGCTGCCTTCAGGGCCATACAACATCGGTAAATTTTGCTTGTTGACACGATCGCTCGGGACGCTGAAGGAATTTCCATCTACGTCAACCATGTGCTGATCATTCCAACGCGCAATGGGCACATATTCAACCAGATGAATCTTCAATTCATCAGGCCATTGTTTTCTGACACTCGCCTGTTTTATCCAGGGCAGACGTTCAATCTGGCTCTGGATAATATTGACGTCCTGCGTCATAAAGGTGCCGGGCGCTCCCAGCGCCAGAATAGACTGGCGAATATCATCGTTACGCGTGTAGTGACGCTCGCCGGTCACCACCAGCTTTGACAGCGGCAACCGCTGTGCGTCTTCCATCCAGCCCAGCACCATCCAGCCGCTGATAAACACGGTGCACAGCACCCCGAGCAGGAAAATTATCCCTGCAAGACGCGTTCCATTACTCCGGCGTGAAGAAGTGTATTCTTCTTCGTCATCGCGGTTGCGCGTGTTCAATGCAGCCTGAGACATATCAGCCCGCCTGGTCCAGAATACGTACGACTAACTGCGAGAAGCTCATTCCCGCCTGACGCGCCGCCATCGGCACAAGGCTGTGGCTGGTCATTCCCGGTGACGTATTGGCTTCCAGCAGATAAAACTGCCCGTCATTGTCCTGCATCACATCAATGCGCCCCCAGCCGCTGCAGCCCAAAACATTCCAGGCTTTAAGCACCAGGGACTGTAATTCGGCTTCGCGCTCTGCTTCAAGACCACAAGGGCAGAAATATTGCGTCTCATCAGAGAGATACTTCGCCTCATAATCATAGAAGACTCCGGCGGGTTGGATGCGAATTGACGGTAAAATTTCTTCTCCAAGCATCGCGACGGTAAATTCCGGCCCGCTGAGCCATTTTTCAATCAGAACTTCTTCATCGTGTTGAAATGCCAGCGCTAAAGCAGATGTTAAATCTTCAGCTTTATCGACCTTTGACATCCCGACGCTCGACCCTTCCCTGCTCGGCTTTACAATAACCGGTAAGCCCAGTGCCGCAATGCGTGTATTAACGCTGTCCGACAGGCCCAATTCAAATTCGCCGCGCGTCAGCGCCACCCACGGCGCAACGGGTAAACCCGCTACCTGCCAGAGTAACTTACTGCGCAGTTTATCCATAGAGATGGCGGATGCCATCACGCCGCTGCCGGTGTAAGGCAGGCCGATCAGCTCCAGAAGCCCTTGCAGGGTTCCGTCTTCGCCGCCACGACCATGTAACGCGATAAAGACCTTATCGAAGCCCATCGCTTTTAATTGCGTCACGTCGACCTCTTTTGGATCGACAATATGTGCGTTTACGCCGCCTTCACGCAGGCCCGCCAGCACGGCAGCGCCGGAATTCAGAGAAACCTCGCGCTCGGCGGAGTTGCCGCCAGAGAGGACTGCAATCTTATCAGCCATGATGCTCATCCTCCTGGGTTTGCGGCTTCAGTTTGATTTCAGCTAAGGTACGGGCGATCTTGCCGATATTTCCCGCACCCTGAATCAGGATGAGATCGTTACCGGTCAGGACCGGTGCCAGAATTTCCGCCACCTGTGCCGGGTCAGAAACCAGAATAGGGTCAACTTTACCGCGCCCGCGGATGGTACGACACAGGGAACGGCTGTCTGCGCCTGGAATTGGCGTTTCGCCGGCGGCGTAAACATCCAGCATCAGCAGGGTATCTACCTGTGACAGCACACTGGCGAAATCGTCATATAGATCGCGGGTACGCGTGAAGCGGTGCGGCTGGAAGATCATCACCAGATTCTTCTCCGGCCAGCCCGCGCGTGCGGCTTTGATGGTCGCGTCCACTTCCGTCGGATGGTGACCGTAGTCGTCCACCAGCATCGCGGTACCTGGCTTACCATTCACCGCTTCCAGCGGGAACTCGCCGAGGAAGTCGAAGCGACGCCCCGTCCCCTGGAAGCTTTCCAGCGCGCGCAGGATCGCCTCATCATCAATACCTTCTTCCGTCGCAACAGCCACTGCCGCTGCGGCGTTAAGTGCGTTATGGCGCCCTGGCGCATTCAGCGTGACGTGCAGCAGCTCTTTGTCCTGACGCGCCAGAGTGAAATGCCCCTGCGCACCAATCTGTTTGTACTCTTCCACGCGGACGTCAGCGTCTTCGCTGAAGCCGTAGGTGGTGATTTGACGACCGACACGCGGCAGCAGCTCGCGGATCACCGGGTCGTCCACGCACATCACCGCGCGGCCATAAAACGGCAGGTTGTGCAGGAAGTTGATGAAGGTCTGCTTTAAGTTTTCGAAGTCGCCCTGGTAGGTATCCATATGGTCGGCTTCGATATTAGTGACAATCGCTACCATCGGCTGCAGGTGCAGGAACGACGCGTCGCTCTCATCCGCTTCCGCAATCAGATAACGGCTGTGGCCCAGACGCGCATGGACGCCTGCGGCTTTCACCAGACCGCCGTTGACAAACGTCGGATCGAGACCCGCTTCCGCATAAATGCTGGAAACCATCGCCGTGGTCGTGGTTTTACCGTGGGTACCGGCAATCGCAATGCCGTGACGGAACCGCATCAGTTCCGCCAGCATTTCTGCGCGGCGGATCACCGGAATGCGCGCTTCGTGCGCGGCAACGATTTCCGGATTGTCAGAGGAGATGGCGCTCGATACCACCACCACGCTTGCATCGCGCACGTTTTCCGGGCGATGGTTGAAATAGATAGTCGCCCCAAGCGACGCCAGCTGCTGCGTGACAGGGTTTGGCGCCAGGTCAGACCCGCTGATCTGATAGCCTTCGTTAGCTAACACTTCGGCAATACCGCCCATGCCGGCACCACCGATGCCAACAAAGTGAATGTGCCGGACGCGACGCATCTCGGGCACGATTGAACGCAGTTTTGCCAGTTGTTGTGTATTCATTCTCTAAACGCCATCGACTACTTAAAATTCGTGCAGCGCAACACGCGCTGCGAGGGTTAAGCCTGGGCTGCCAGGCTCACTTCTTTTGCCACCCGTTCTGTCGCATCCGGGATAGCGGCAGCGCGCGCGCGCTGCGCCATCTCCAGCAGTGCGTCTCTGTTCCAGCCCGCCAGGGTGGTGGCGACCGCATCGGCGGTAAAGTGTGGCTGCTCAAAAATTTTCGCCGCGCCGGCTTTCTCAAGCGGCAGCGCGTTCCAGTACTGCTGTCGGTCTTTGTGCTGGAACGGCACGAACAGCGCTGGCAAGCCGGCGGCGGCGATTTCGCTCACCGTCAGCGCGCCAGAGCGGCAGACCACGACATCGGCCCAGGCATAGGCTGCGGCCATATCGTCAATAAATTCCGTCACTTTATGCTGCGGCTGGCCTTCATCAGCGTACGCCTGCTCAACGGTCTGCTGAGCGCCTTTACCGCTTTGGTGCCAGATAGTCACGGCATCACCCAGCTTTGCCGCCACCTGCGGCATTGTCTGATTCAGAATGCGCGCACCCTGAGAACCACCAACGACCAAAACACGAACCGGGCCTTCACGTCCCGCCAGGCGGGCATCCGGTAGAGGCAGCGCCAGCACGTCGACGCGCACCGGGTTACCCACCACGTCCGCTTTCGGAAACGCGCCGGGAAACGCCTGCATCACTTTGGTGGCGATTTTCGCCAGCCACTTGTTGGTCAGACCCGCAATACCGTTCTGCTCGTGCAGAACAACGGGAATGCCTAACGACCACGCGGCCAGCCCGCCGGGACCAGAAACATAGCCGCCCATACCCAGCACCACATCGGGCTTAAAGCGCTTCATGATGGTGCGCGCCTGACGCCAGGCGTTAAAAATACGCACCGGCGCCAGCAGCATGGCCTTGAGGCCTTTGCCTCGCAGGCCGGAAATACGAATAAAGTCGATCTCAATACCGTGCTTCGGTACCAGGTCGGCTTCCATGCGGTCTGCGGTTCCCAGCCAGCGTACCTGCCAGCCCTGCTCAATTAAATGGTGCGCAACCGCCAGCCCCGGGAACACGTGTCCACCGGTACCGCCTGCCATCACCATTAACCGCTTCGGTTGATTCATCGTGAACCTCGTGTAAACGCCTGGGCTTTCTCCAGACGCGTCTCATAATCTATGCGTAACAAAAACATAATGGCCGTCGACATGATCAACAGGCTCGAACCACCATAGCTGATCAGCGGCAACGTCAGACCTTTGGTCGGCAGCATACCCGCTGCGGCCCCGACGTTAACCAGCGCCTGGAAGCTAAACCAGATACCAATTGAGCAGGCTAAGAAGCCTGAGAAGCGGTGATCGATCTCCAGCGCTTTTCGGCCAATCGACATGGCGCGGAAAGCGACGAAGAATACCATTAAAAGCGCTAATACCACACCGATATAACCCAGTTCTTCCCCAATAATGGAGAAGATGAAGTCGGTGTGCGCCTCCGGTAAATACTCCAGTTTCTGCACCGAGTTGCCCAGGCCTTGCCCCCAGACTTCACCGCGGCCAAACGCCATCAGCGACTGCGTCAGCTGGTAACCGCTACCGAAAGGATCTTCCCATGGGTTCCAGAACGAGGTCACGCGGCGGATACGGTAAGGCTCGGCGAGGATCAGCAGCACCACTGCTGATATTCCCATTCCGATAATGGCGATGAACTGCCACAGCTTGGCCCCTGCCAGGAACAGCATCGCCAGCGTGGTGACAAACAGTACGACAACGGTCCCGAGGTCAGGCTGCGCCAGCAGCAGGATCGCCAGCACCAGAATGACGCCCATCGGCTTTAAGAAGCCGCGAAGGTTGTTACGCACCTCATCGACTTTTCGCACCAGGTAGTTTGCCAGGTAGCAGAATAACGAAAGCTTGGTGAACTCCGCAGGCTGAATACGCAGCGGACCGAAGGCGATCCAGCGTGATGCCCCGTTAACGGAGCTCCCGACAACCAGCACGATCAGCAGCATGATAATGGAGGCGATCAGCATCGCGGTACTGTGGCGCTGCCAGAACGCCATCGGCAGACGAAGCGTTACCAGCGCCAGGCAGAACGCCAGAATGATGTACAGCCCGTCACGCTTGGCGAACAGGAAGGGATCGTTCGCCAGACGCTGTCCAACGGGCATAGAGGCCGACGTCACCATGATAAAGCCGATCGCCGCCAGCCCCAGCGTCAGCCAGAACAGGGTGCGGTCGTACATAATCAGGCTATCGGAATCTTTATCCCGTGAAGCCATCACCCAGCCTTTCAGCGCCGCAAACAGCCACACCAGAATTCCAAATCCTGGCAGGCGCGGCATTTTCAGGCGAGGGAGAGATAAACGCATCAGCCTAACTCCTTCGCAAGGCGGGTAAAGACATCGCCACGCTGTTCGAAATTTTTAAACTGATCGAGGCTGGCGCACGCCGGGGAGAGCAGAACCATGTCGCCAGGCTGCACGCGCGGGGCAATCAGGCGCATCGCCTGTTCCATCGTTTCAGTTTGCTCAGCAACTTCCGGGCGTAGTTCAGCCAGCTCGCTGCCGTCACGGCCAAAGCAGTACAGGCGGATGTTATCGCCGGTGAGGTACTGTTTCAGGGAGGAGAAATCAGCAGATTTGCCGTCGCCACCCAACAGAAGATGCAGGGTGCCGTCAACGTGCAGACCGTTCAGCGCGGCCTCCGTGCTTCCCACGTTGGTCGCTTTGGAGTCGTTAATCCAGCGCACGCCGTTATGCTCCAGCGCCAGCTGGAAACGGTGTGCCAGGCCGGAAAACGTGGTCAACGCTTTCAGGCTGGAAGAACGCGGCAGCCCTACGGCATCTGCCAGCGCCAGCGCCGCCAGGGCATTGGTATAGTTGTGCTGGCCGGAAAGCTTCATCTCCTTCACGTTCAGCACTTTTTCACCTTTCACGCGCAGCCAGGTTTCGCCCAGCTGGCGGTTCAGATGATAATCACCCATGGTGATACCAAAGCTGATGCAGCGCTCGTCCGCGCCGCGCACCGGCATGGTCAGCGCGTCGTCGGCGTTAACCACGCAGACTTTGGCATTTTCGTAAACACGCAGCTTGGCCGCGCGATACTGCTGCAGACCAAATGGGTACCGATCCATATGATCTTCCGTCACGTTGAGGATCGTTGCCGCCGCCGCATGCAGGCTGGAGGTGGTTTCAAGCTGGAAGCTGGAAAGTTCCAGAACGTACAGCTCGCAGCCTTTGTCCAGCAGCATCAGCGCGGGCAGACCGATATTGCCGCCTACCCCTACGTTCATGCCTGCCGCTTTCGCCATTTCACCCACCAGGGTAGTGACGGTGCTTTTGCCGTTAGAACCGGTGATCGCGATAACCGGCGCCTGCGCTTCGCGGCAGAACAGCTCGATATCGCCGACAATCTCAACGCCCGCATCCGTAGCAGCGCTCAGTGAAGGGTGCGCCAGCGCCATACCCGGGCTGGCGACAATCAGATCGGCTGCCAGCAGCCAGTCATCATTCAGACCACCAAGGTGGCGTTCAACCTGTTCCGGCAGTTTGTCCAGACCCGGCGGAGAGACACGCGTATCCATCACACGCGGCGTCACGCCGCGCGCAAGGAAAAAGTCCACGCAGGAGAGGCCAGTGAGGCCTAACCCGATGATAACGACTTTTTTACCCTGGTAATCTGCCATGATTAACGTACCTTCAGCGTTGCCAGGCCAATCAGCACCAGCATCAGCGAAATAATCCAGAAGCGCACAATCACGCGCGGCTCCGGCCAGCCTTTCAGTTCATAGTGGTGGTGGATCGGCGCCATACGGAAGATGCGCTGACCGCGCAGCTTGAAGGAGCCGACCTGCAAAATCACCGACAGGGTTTCAACCACAAACACGCCGCCCATGATCACCAGCAGGAACTCCTGACGCAGCAGCACGGCGATAATGCCGAGCGCGCCGCCCAGCGCCAGAGAACCGACGTCACCCATAAAGACCTGCGCCGGATAGGTGTTGAACCAGAGGAAGCCCAGCCCCGCGCCGACAATCGCCGTACAGACGATCACCAGCTCACCCGCATGACGCAGATAAGGGATGTGCAGGTAGTTCGCAAAGTTCATGTTACCGGTCGCCCACGCCACCAGCGCAAAACCAGCCGCCACGAAGACGGTTGGCATAATCGCCAGACCATCCAGGCCATCGGTCAGGTTAACGGCGTTACCGGTACCAACAATTACAAAGTAGGCCAGCAGGATGTAGAACAGCCCCAGCTGCGGCATCACGTCTTTAAAGAACGGCACCACCAGTTCGGTGGCGGGCGTATCTTTTCCTGCCAGATACAGCGCGAAGGCAACGCCCAGCGCAATCACTGACATCCAGAAATACTTCCAGCGGGCAATCAGGCCCTTCGTGTCTTTGCGGACGACTTTACGGTAATCATCCACAAACCCGATAATGCCGTAGCCCACCAGTACGGTCAGCACGCACCAGACGTACGGGTTAGACGGATAGGCCCACAGCAGTACGGAAACGACGATCGCAGTCAGGATCATGATCCCGCCCATCGTCGGCGTACCGCGCTTGCTGAAGTGCGACTCCGGACCGTCGTTACGTACGACCTGGCCGAAAGAGAGTTTTTGCAGACGGGCAATCATGCGCGGGCCCATCCACAACGAGATGAACAGCGCAGTCAGCAGGCTGACGATGGCGCGAAACGTCAGATACGAAAAGACGTTAAAGCCTGAATAATATTTGACCAAATGTTCGGCCAGCCAAACTAACATGTCCCGTTCTCCTGTAATGCGTGCACAACCTCTTCCATGGCGGCACTACGTGAACCTTTCACTAACACTGTCACAATTTGTTTTTCTGTAATTAATGCCTTAAGGCGCTCAATCAACGCGGCTTTGTCGGCAAAATGTTCGCCAACGCCGCTGGCATGGCTAATCGCCTGGCTCAGTTTTCCTGCGCTCAGCACGCAGTCCAGTCCCGCCGCTTTCGCCGCTTCACCCACCTGGGTATGACAGGCTTCGCTTTCATCGCCCAGCTCCGCCATGTCGCCAACCACCATGACGCGGTAGCCCGGCATTTCAGATAGAACCTGCACCGCCGCCGTCATTGAGCCGACGTTCGCGTTGTAGGAGTCATCAAGCAGCAATTTGTTTTCTGCAAGCGGGATCGGGTACAGGCGTCCCGGCACGGCTTTCAAATTCGCCAGCCCGGTTTTAATCGCCTCGTGTGACGCTCCCACCGCCGTCGACAAGGCCGCTGCCGCCAGCGCGTTGGCGATGTTATGGCGTCCCGGCAGCGGTAACAGCACGTCTACGTCACCCGTTGGGGTAGCAAGCGTGAATTCCGTACCGTGCGACGTCACATGGATATTGGTCGCGGTAAAGTCACTGTTGGCCGCGTTCGGCGAGAAGCGCCAGGTTTTACGCGAGCCAATGATGCTCTGCCAGTTCAGCCAGTCGTTGTTGTCGGCATTGAGAATGGCAATGCCGTCAGCAGGCAGACCGGTGTAGATTTCGCCTTTCGCTTTCGCCACGCCTTCCAGCGAGCCAAAGCCTTCCAGATGCGCTGCCGCGAGGTTATTCACCAGCGCCGCTTCCGGGCGAGTCAGGCTCACGGTCCAGGCGATTTCGCCCTGGTGGTTTGCCCCTAACTCGATCACCGCAAATTCATGCTCTTTGGTCAGGCGAAGTAATGTCATCGGCACGCCGATGTCATTATTGAGGTTGCCTGCGGTATAAAGCGTATTACCGCACTGGCTGAGGATGGCCGCCGTCATCTCTTTCACTGACGTTTTGCCCGATGACCCGGTCAGCGCGACAACGCGAGCAGGCACCTGATGACGAACCCAGGCGGCCAGTTCACCGAACGCGAGACGCGTATCGTTCACCACAATCTGCGGTAAATCGATATCCAGCCTGCGGCTGACCAGCAGCGCGCCAGCGCCGTTTTCTTTGGCCTGTCCGGCAAAATCATGCGCGTCAAAACGTTCGCCTTTCAGCGCCACAAACAGACAGCCCGCGGTCACTTTGCGGGTGTCGGTGGTGACCGCGTCAATGGTCAGATCCTGGCCCAGCAGCTCGCCGTGCAGTACCGCAGCGGCCTGGCTTAAGGTGATGCTAATCATGCGACGACTCCCAGCAGACGCGCTGCCGTTACGCGGTCGGAGTAGTCCAGACGACGATTGCCAACAATCTGATAGTCTTCATGGCCTTTACCGGCCAGCAGAACGACATCATTTTCTTTTGCCTGCATGATGGTGTTTGTCACGGCTTCCGCGCGGCCTTCCACCACACGGGCGCGACCGGCGTCCAGCATACCCGCCAGAATGTCGTTGATGATGGCGCGCGGCTCTTCGGTACGCGGATTGTCATCGGTGACCACAGGAATGTCCGCGAACTGCTCCGCAATGGCGCCCATCAGGGGACGTTTACCTTTGTCGCGATCGCCACCGCAGCCGAAGACGCACCAGAGTTTACCGGTGCAGTGCAGGCGTGCCGCTTCCAGCGCTTTTTCCAGCGCATCCGGCGTGTGGGCATAATCGACAACCACGGTCGGTTTGCCCGGCGCGCTAAACACTTCCATACGGCCGCAAACCGGCTGGAGACGCGCTGACGTTTTCAGCAGTTCCGCCATCGGATAACCCAGCGCCAGCAGCGTTGCCAGCGCCAGCAGCAGGTTGCTGACGTTGAACGCCCCCATCAGGCGGCTTTCGATTTCACCGTCCCCCCAGGAAGAGGCAAAGCGGATCGTCGCGCCACTGTCGTGATAGTTAACGTCTACGGCCTTCAGCCAGCGGCCGTGGCAGTTCGGATTGATATGGTCTTCCATCGACACCGCTACCGCGTCTGGCAGCTTCGCAAGCCAGCGGCGGCCCACTTCGTCGTCGGCGTTGATGATGGCCTGGCCATAATGGTGAGTAGAGAACAGCAGCCATTTGGCGGCTTCGTAGTGTTCCATATCACCATGATAATCAAGGTGATCGCGGCTCAGGTTGGTGAACACTGAAGCAGCAAACTTCAGTGCCGCGACGCGATGCTGTACCAGGCCGTGCGAAGAAACTTCCATCGCGGCAAAGGTTGCCCCCTGCCCTGCCAGACCGGCAAGCACGTGCTGTACGTCAACCGCAGAACCGGTGGTGTTTTCCGTCGGGCTCACTTTGCCCAGCAGGCCGTTACCCACGGTCCCCATCACCGCGCCGGTTTCACCCAGCAACTGAGCCCACTGCGCCATCAGCTGCGTGGTGGTGGTTTTTCCGTTCGTGCCCGTCACGCCAACCAGACGCAGCTGGTCAGAAGGTTCGTGATAAAAACGTCCTGCCAGTGCAGAGAGACGCTCATTCAACTGGCTGAGATAGATAACCGGCACCCCGTGCATTTCACGGATCTCACCGTCGGTTGACTCGTCTTTAGCCTCAGCAATAATGGCAGCCACACCTTGCGCAATCGCCTGCGGGATATAACGACGCCCGTCCGCCTGATGACCAACCACCGCCACAAAAAGATCGCCAGAAGCAGCCACGCGGCTGTCCAGTACCATCTCTCGCAGTGCTCGCTCCGGTGCATTTGGCACCCACGGAGCGAGAAGGTCGCGCAAATTACGATCTGCCACCTGTACCCTCGCCTTGATTAATTACAAATTCACTTTTTTCGCCCGTCGCCAGCGCATCTGGTTCAACGTTCATGGTGCGTAACACGCCACCCATGATGGCGCCAAACACAGGCGCGGAAACGGCGCCGCCGTAGTATTTACCCGCCTGTGGATCGTTAATCACGACCACCAGCGCAAAACGCGGATTGCTAGCAGGCGCAACGCCTGCGGTATAGGCAATGTATTTGTTGATGTAGCGGCCGTCTGGCCCCACCTTTTTCGCCGTACCGGTTTTAATGGCGATGCGATAGCCTTTGATGGCCGCCTTCACGCCGCCGCCGCCCGGCAGCGCCACGCTTTCCATCATGTGCACAACGGTACGAACGATGGATTCCGGGAAGATACGCTCGCCCGGAACCGGTGGATCAACTTTGGTGATGGACAGCGGGCGATAGACGCCGTAGCTGCCAATCGTTGCGTAGACTCGCGCTAACTGTAACGGGGTTACCATTAGCCCGTAGCCGAAAGAGAAGGTGGCCCTCTCTATGTCAGACCACCGTTGTTTTTGAGGATATAAGCCACTGCGTTCTCCGACCAACCCCAAATTGGTCGCCTTTCCAAGTCCAAAACGTGAGTAAGTCTCTACTAACGCTGAGGACGGCATCGCTAACGCCAGCTTTGAAACACCGACGTTACTCGACTTCTGTAACACCCCGGTCAGGGTCAATTCGCTGTAGCGCGCCACGTCTTTAATCTCGTGGCCGTTAATACGGTAAGGGATCGTGTTCAGGACCGTGTTTTCATTGACGATACCGCGCTGAAGCGCCGTCATCACCACCATCGGCTTCACCGTGGAGCCGGGTTCGAACACGTCGGTAATCGCCCGGTTACGCATCGCATCTTTTGCGGTGCCGGTAAAGTTGTTCGGGTTGTAGGAAGGACTGTTGGCCATAGCCAGCACTTCTCCGGTGCTGACATCCACCAGCACGGCGCTGCCGGATTCTGCCTTGTTAAACGCCACGGCGTTGTTCAGCTCGCGGTAGACCAGCGCCTGCAGGCGCTCGTCAATACTCAGAGCCAGGTTGTGCGCCGCCTGGCTGTCTGTAGAGGAGATATCTTCAATGACGCGCCCGTAGCGGTCCTTACGCACAATTCGCTCGCCAGGCTGGCCGGTGAGCCACTTATCGAAGCTTTTTTCAACGCCTTCAATCCCCTGGCTGTCGACGTTGGTGAAGCCGATGAGGTGAGCGGTTACTTCGCCGGACGGATAGTAACGACGGGATTCTTCGCGCAGATGAATGCCCGGCAGCTTCAGTTTTCGAATGTAGTCCGCCATGTCAGGGTTAACCTGGCGCGCCAGATAGATAAAACGCCCTTTCGGGTTCGCGTTGACGCGGGAGGCTAGCTGATCCAGTGGCATTTTGAGCGCATCTGAAAGCGCTTTCCAGCGGTTATCAAGCGTGATGCCACCAGCGTCGTGCAGCTCTTTCGGGTCGGCCCAAATCGCTTTCACCGGCACGCTCACCGCCAGCGGGCGACCTGAACGGTCAGTGATCATTCCGCGAGAAGTCGACACTTCCTGAACGCGAAGGGAGCGCATATCTCCCTGGCGTACCAGCATGTCAGGGGCGATGATTTGCAACCACGCCACGCGTCCCAGCAGGAAACCCAGCGCCAGTAAAATGCAGCCGCAAAGCAACGCAAAACGCCAACTGATGAAGTTGGCCTGTTCTTCCTGACGTTTTGGTTTAAGCGTTTTTGCCGCTGCTTTCATGCGTCGCGTGTTCCCTTATTTTTGTACTACGATATTTTCCTGGGAAGGATCAACATGCTGCAGTTGCAGCTTTTCCGTTGCGATCCGTTCAACCCGGCTGTGATCGCCGAGCGCGTTTTCTTCAAGGATCAGATTTCGCCATTCAATATCCAGCGCATCGCGTTCCAGCACCAGCTGCTCGCGTTGCGCAGTCAATAAACGTGTATGGTGAGCTGTGGTCACCACCGTAACTGCCGTAACAATGATGCAAATGAACAGGCAGAGTGGCAGTTTCCCGAATCGCAAAAGATCGTCGCCGATCACGCCAGGCAAGGCATGGCGCTCGTTGCTTCCTAACGATCCCTTAACTTTGCTTAGGGTTTCTGTCACTCTGCCGATCATGCGTTCGTCCTCTCTGCAACTCGCAGCACTGAACTACGGGCACGTGGATTCTCTGCCACCTCTTCTTCGCCCGGCATCAACTTGCCTAATGCTCGCAACTGACGGCCCCCCAGCTTCCTGAGTTGTTCTTCCGTCATCGGCAGCCCCGCTGGAACCTGAGGACCGCGGCTTTGTTCACGCATGAAGCGTTTTACAATGCGGTCTTCCAGCGAATGGAAGCTGATGATGGATAACCGCCCACCCGGGGCCAGCACGTCGAGCGAGCTTTTTAGCGCCAGCTCTATTTCCTCCAGTTCACTGTTTACCCAGATGCGAACCGCCTGGAAGGTACGGGTCGCGGGATGTTTGTGCTTATCCTTCACCGGCGTCGCCGCCGCAATCACTTCCGCCAGCTCTTTGGTGCGGGTCATTGGCTCAACGCGGTTGCGCTCAACGATGGCGCGCGCAATGCGCTTGCCAAAACGTTCTTCGCCGAAGGTTTTGATCACCCAGGCAATATCTGCTTCGTCAGCGGTCTGCAGCCATTCGGCGGCAGACTGGCCGCGCGTCGGGTCCATACGCATGTCCAGCGGACCGTCGCGCATAAAGGAGAAGCCGCGTTCTGCATCATCAAGCTGGGGTGAAGATACGCCAAGATCGAGAAGAATCCCGTCGATCTTGCCCGTGAGATCGCGCTCGGCCACGTAATCAGCGAGCGCAGAAAAAGGTCCATGCACGATGGAAAAGCGTGGGTCATTGATGGTCTGTGCCACGGCAATCGCCTGCGGATCGCGATCGATTGCCAGCAGTCGCCCTTCCTCTCCAAGCTGGGAGAGGATCAAACGCGAGTGACCACCGCGACCAAACGTGCCATCAATGTAGATGCCATCCGGACGAATATTCAGGCCGTTCACGGCCTCGTCCAGTAACACCGTTTTATGTTTATAATTTTCCATCATATTTATAGAGACAAGTCCTGCAGCCGTTCCGATAAAGTTGCGGAATCAGACTGCTCAGCGTCGATATCTTCCTTGACCTGTTGATACCAGGTCGTTTCGTCCCACAGTTCAAACTTGTTGAACTGCCCGACCAGCATCACTTCTTTGGTCAGACCGGCATGTTGCCGCAGCACGGGCGCAATCAGTAATCGCCCGGCGCTATCCATCTGACACTCACTGGCATGTCCCAATAACAGCCGCTGCACGCGGCGCTCTTGCGGGTTCATGCTCGACAGTCGCGACAGCTTTTGCTCAATGATTTCCCATTCAGGTAAGGGGTAAAGCAGCAGGCAGGGGGAGTTGATGTCAATGGTGCAAACCATTTGACCCGAAGCATTCTCAATCAGCTGGTCGCGGTATCGGGTTGGGACCGATAAACGCCCTTTGCTGTCGAGATTGACTAACGTAGCTCCACGGAACATGCCAGTCTCACCCCTCCTCACCACTTTAACCCACAAATTCCCACCTAAAGGAGTTTACGGAGCGAGGGAAAAGCTTGTCAAGCCAGGACTCTCCCTGTAGAGACCCGAAAGCCCTCTATTTACAGAGATAAACAGTCCTGGTTAATAACTGCACAACTGGCGAGGCAAATTAACGTTATGAATATTTGTAAGAAAAAAACCGAATATGCACATTAGCGTTAAGGCTCACTCAATATCATCGCAGATAAATATAAAGTGTCAGTTTGCGACGCGGGCAGCATTTTATGACAGATTGTCAGGGGATAACAGCGCCAGATTCACTCAATCGGTCGGTGGAAGCGGCGGTTGCGTTGCTGGCCGGTCGAGGGGAAGGAAAAACGTCTGAATATTCATCGACCGAAGAGGGTTTGTAACAAAGTAATACAAAGAGAGGCGTTTAAAAATCGCTTCATGATTCTTTAAGGACCATTTAAAACGGCAAAATGAATTAAGAAAAATAGTAGATTAGGAACCCTCAAGAATTATCCTAATTTCACTGCGGGAATTAACTCGGCGAATTATTCCAGTAAAAAGGGGCGGTTTTTCGCCGCCCCGTCATTTCATTTATGGCGGCTCAAAATTCCGCGATGATAGAGATTACGTTTGATACGCGTCAGACCCGGCTTCGGTTTGCGCGGCTCATCCAGGCTCGCCAGAACAATCTCCAGGACGCGTTCCGCTACATCTCGGTGACGCTGGGCCACCGCCAGCACCGGGCACTGAAGGAAATCGAGAAGCTCGTTATCCCCAAACGTGGCGATCGCCAGGTCAGAGGGAAGCTTGCCTTCACGACGCAAGGTGACATCCATTACCCCCTGCAGAAGGGCAAATGACGTGGTGAACAGCGCCTGGGGCATCGGGTGCGTCTCCAGCCATTTTTCGAACAGCTGCGCAGCGGCTTCGCGTTCATAGCTGTTGGCATAGAGATAGTGGACTTCACGCGGATCGTCTTTCCAGGCGGTTCTGAACCCTTGCTCACGCAGGAAGCTTACGGAAAGCTCGGGCAGCGCGCCAAGATACAGCACCGTTTCAGCGGGGAAGGTTCTCAGCTCAGCGGCCAGCATTTCCGCGTCATCCTGATCGGCACCCACTACGCTTGTGAAATGCTCACGATCGAGCGCGCGGTCCAGCGCCACGATGGGGAACGGATCGTTCGCCCAGCGCTGGTAAAACGGATGCTCCGGCGGTAAGGAGGTCGAGACGATGATGGCATCGACCTGACGCTGGAGCAGATGTTCAATGCAGCGCATCTCGTTATCGGGCTGGTCTTCAGAACAGGCTATCAGCAACTGGTAACCGCGCTGGCGGGCCTGACGTTCGAGATAGTTGGCGATACGGGTATAGCTGGTGTTTTCCAGATCCGGGATCACCAGACCAATAGAGCGGGTGCGCCCGGCACGCAGGCCGGCAGCGACAGCATTCGGATGGTAGTTATGCTCACGAACCACCGCCATAACTTTTTCAACGGTCTTATCGCTGACGCGGTACTGCTTTGCTTTGCCGTTAATCACATAGCTGGCCGTTGTTCGTGACACGCCGGCTAGCCGGGCGATTTCATCCAGTTTCACAATTGCCCCTTAAAAAAAGAAAAGAGTCCATGGCCCTGTCAAGGTTATGGTTAAATCTTTTAACATCTAAACGCAGAAAAGCCTTCGCGGCAACCGCTTTTATCTGCGTTGTCGGCTGATTACGCAAAAAAAAGCCCGGCTTTGGTGACCGGGCTGAAAGAGGCGAACCTTTTTAACAACTACCGCATGATTTTCTCGCCGCGTGACAGACCAACGATCCCCGATCTCGCCACCTCAACAATTTTTGCTACATCCCGCACGGCTGCCAGGAAAGCGTCCAGCTTGTCACTGGTTCCGACCAGTTGAACCGTATAAAGAGAAGGCGTGACGTCGATGATCTGCCCGCGGAAGATATCCGCATTGCGTTTGACCTCTTCGCGCCCGTAACCGCTGGCCTGTATTTTTACCAGCATGACCTCACGCTCAACGTAAGCGCCCTGCCCCAGCTCGCTTACGCGCAGCACATCGACCAGCTTATGCAGCTGTTTCTCGATCTGCTCAATTACCTTGGCATCGCCAACGGTCTGAATCGTCATACGCGACAGCGTCGGATCGTCCGTTGGCGCCACGGTCAGGCTTTCAATGTTATAGCCACGCTGCGCAAAAAGCCCAATGACGCGCGACAGTGCGCCAGACTCGTTTTCCAGTAATACCGATAATATCCGGCGCATATCAGGTTCTCTCCGTTTTGCTTAACCACATCTCGTCCATACCGCCGCCGCGAATATGCATCGGATAAACGTGCTCGGTTCCATCAACAATGACATCCATAAAGACGAGGCGGTTGTTTTTAACGTGCTCAAGCGCTTCGGCGAGCTTCGTTTCCAGCTCAGCTGGATCGGTCACCCGCATCCCTATATGGCCGTAAGCTTCAGCAAGACGAACAAAATCCGGCAGCGATTTCATATATGACTGAGAGTGGCGGCCCGAGTAGATCATATCCTGCCACTGCTTCACCATACCGAGATAGCCGTTATTAAGGTTGAGCACCAGTACCGGCAGCTCATATTGCAGCGCGGTGGAAAGTTCCTGAATGTTCATCTGAATACTGCCGTCTCCGGTCACGCAGACGACGGTTTCATTTGGCAGCGCCAGCTTCACGCCCAGCGCGGCAGGCAGGCCAAAGCCCATCGTGCCTAAACCTCCCGAGTTGATCCAGTGACGCGGTTTATCAAACGGATAATAGAGGGCGGCAAACATTTGATGCTGGCCCACGTCAGAGGTCACATACGCGTCGCCTTTCGTCAGTCGCCATACCGTTTCGATGACCGCCTGCGGCTTAATATGCTCGCTTTGGGTGTCATATTTCAGACACTGCCGCGCGCGCCATTGCTCAATTTGCTGCCACCAGTCACGGATTTCATCCAGCGGTTGCGCTGTGTTTTCCAGCGCCAGCAGATCCAGAATTTGTTCAAGGACCTGTCGCGCGTCGCCGACGATAGGTACATCAGCCGACACCGTTTTTGAAATTGACGTCGGATCGATATCAATGTGCAGCACGGTGGCGTTCGGGCAATACTTCGCCAGGTTGTTGGTCGTACGATCGTCAAAACGCACGCCGACGGCAAAGATGACGTCAGAATGATGCATCGTCATGTTGGCTTCATAGGTACCGTGCATACCCAACATGCCGAGCGCCTGACGGTGGGTGGCGGGAAACGCTCCGAGTCCCATCAGCGATGACGCAACAGGAAGATTGAGCTTTTCAACCAGTTCACGAAGCTGTGCCTCACACGCTGAATTGACGGCCCCGCCACCGACATAGACCACCGGTTTTTTAGCGGCCAGCAGCGTTTGCAGCGCGCGTTTGATCTGACCTTTGTGACCCTGCGTTGTTGGGTTGTAAGAGCGCATGCTCACCGATTCCGGCCAGACATAGGGCAGCTTGTTTGCCGGGTTCAGGATATCTTTAGGGAGATCGACCACCACCGGCCCCGGGCGCCCGCTTGCCGCCAGCCAGAACGCCTTCTTCAGAATGCCCGGAATGTCTTCGGTTTGCTTGACCAGGAAGCTGTGCTTCACGACGGGACGCGAAATCCCGACCATGTCGCACTCCTGAAACGCATCATAGCCAATCAGTGATGTCGCGACCTGTCCGGAAAGGATTACCAGCGGAATAGAGTCCATGTACGCGGTCGCAATGCCGGTAATGGCGTTTGTCGCACCGGGCCCCGACGTGACCAGGACCACGCCCACTTCACCCGTCGCACGCGCCAGGCCATCGGCCATATGTACCGCCGCCTGCTCATGGCGTACCAGCACATGGTCAATACCCCCTACCGTATGCAATGCGTCATAAATATCGAGGACCGCGCCGCCAGGATAGCCGAACACTTGCTTTACGCCCTGATCGATCAGCGACCGGACGACCATTTCCGCGCCAGACAACATCTCCATGCTTTGCCTCCAGGCATTTTGTTATAGACGGACCGCCGAATTCATTTCCGCACCGTCTTGCGATCGGGATGAACCCGTCTTCTATTTTGCAGAGTGATACTTACCTTAACCGCTCGTTATGAGGCAGGCAATTCGCAAACCAGGAGAGAGAAGAGGCCGCGAAAGCAGAAAAAACAGACATTGTCAGAGGATATGGTTAATTCATCTGAAATTAGGGGATGAGATGATAAATCATCGCTGAAAAGCGCGGCGATGTAGAAAATCATCTATTTTTACGGGCCTGGCAGCCGCCAGATAAAATACACAACAGAACAAAATATTAATAAAAGAAACAAAACCAGGATAAATCACATGCAAAGATGCAATTTATCCTGACTCGATTACCGACGGCAGATGCTAATAAGTAGCTCTTCCATCCACTGATGTCCTTTATCCCGTCCAGCAGCTTCATGCCAGGAGAGATAGCAGGTGCGGCTATTTAGCTTGAGCGGCAGAGGCAAAATTTGCAGATTTAACGCGCCAGAGAACTCTTCTGCCAGCCAGCGTGGGGCAATTGCCACCAGCTGCGTCTGGGAAACGACGTTTAACACGCTGACCATGGCCATCCCCTGATAAGCCACGCTCGCCTGTTTCTCCGCAGTGTCGTACCAGGGCAGGCTAAAGGAGGCATATCTGTCGAGCGCAACAACGGCATGCTGTTCGCTATAAACGTCACTTTCACGTAACGGCGCATTCAGTCGTGGATGTTTTTTGCTGGCAACCAGCACCATTTCATCTTTAAACAGCGGTACACAGGAAAATTCAGGACGGCGGAATTCTTCATAACCCAGGACGAATTCGATTTCCTGGTAACGTAACTGGTGTTCGGTGTTTTGATTTAAGGACGATTTAAAGACGAGATTAATATTAGGTGCGATCTCTTCAACTTTATTATAAATAATTGACGTCAGATAATTATCTAATGGACTGCAGACGCAGAGATGGAATACTCGCTCACTGCTTAAGGGTTCAAAGCCCGATCCCGGCAGCTCATTTTGCACCAGTTGCAGCGCCTGGCGGATGGAGCCGAAAAGCTGAAAAGCCCGCGCTGTAGGCTGGATCCCTCTTCCATAACGAACAAACAATTCGTCGTTGAACATAACCTTAAGCCTGGCAACGGCATTACTTACGGCAGGCTGTGACATCCCCAGGGCTTGTGCCGCACGCGTGATATTCTGCTCCTGCATGACAGCATCAAACACCGTCAGTAGATTAAGATCCACCGTGCGTAACTGTGGTTTAATTCCATCAGTAATCTGTGGTTGTTTAATATTATTTTCTGGCACTTCTGACTCCACTGTCACGCTACACTCCCTTCGCCAACGCACTGTAATAATTTCGAAAAATATGATTTACCATGCAGATACGACCAGCGAAAGAAAATTGTTTAAAAATCGGAATATATAAAGATTATCTAATAATGCTATAATGCAAAACGGCACAAAGGATATGCTTAACTTTAGTGTTTGAATGAAACCATAAACCAAATCAATATACAATAACCATCCAGTTAAGGATGACTTAAGTATAATTAAACTGTTATCGACATTGAGCAGAATTAAGTTAACAATCTGTTATCAATGATTCTATTTGAAGGGAGAAAAAGTTCCCTCAAAAAGATAACTCGATGATAGTAAAACGGTTTAAAGAGAAAGCATTTGTGAGGACTGCGTCACCTGAAAAATACCCGTTATGTTTATTCGTTTCTGCAAATGTTTTTTAAGTCCAAAAATAGACAATTAGTGAAGTTAAAAATCAAAAACCCAGCACAATAAGCTAAACAACACACCCTCTCTGTTTAGCCTTCTGGGGCCGTTTTTACCATCAGGGGTTGACATGCCCAGCTGTATCCAGTACCACTAAAAGCATATTGAATTCAACGGAGCACGATTCATGACACGCACCATTCGTTTCATCGGTCTACTACTACTAAACGCATCCACTGTGCGCGGTAGACTGGCGGGCGAAATTCAGCGTTGAATCGTCACCAGTAAGACTAAAAACCCGCGCCACTGCGCGGGTTTTTTTATGCTCGTAGCAAGGCGCCCTAAGACTGACAAGGACCTAACCCATGAGCCAGCAAGTCATTATTTTCGATACTACTTTACGTGACGGTGAACAGGCATTACAGGCAAGCCTGAGTGTAAAAGAGAAACTGCAGATTGCGCTGGCTCTCGAGCGTATGGGCGTCGACGTGATGGAGGTCGGTTTCCCCGTCTCCTCTCCGGGTGATTTTGAATCCGTACAGACTATCGCCCGCACCATTAAAAACAGCCGCGTGTGCGGTCTGGCGCGCTGCGTAGAGAAAGACATCGACGTTGCGGCTGAGTCGCTGAAGGTGGCCGAAGCCTTCCGTATTCATACCTTTATTGCAACCTCACCAATGCACATCGCAACCAAGTTGCGCAGCACGCTGGATGAGGTCATTGAGCGCGCGGTATACATGGTTAAGCGCGCACGCAACTACACCGATGACGTTGAATTCTCCTGTGAAGATGCGGGCCGTACGCCGATTGAAGACCTGGCGCGCGTAGTCGAAGCCGCCATCAACGCGGGCGCTAAAACCATCAACATCCCGGACACCGTCGGCTATACCATGCCGTTTGAGTTCTCCAACATCATTACCGGCCTGTATGAGCGCGTACCTAACATTGATAAAGCAATCATCTCCGTACATACCCATGATGATTTGGGCCTGGCCGTAGGCAATGCCATCGCTGCGGTGCACGCCGGTGCACGTCAGGTAGAAGGTGCAATGAACGGTATCGGTGAACGCGCGGGCAACTGTTCACTGGAAGAAGTGATCATGGCGATCAAGGTGCGCAAAGACATCATGAACGTGCACACCCGCATCAATCACAATGAAATCTGGCGCACCAGTCAGACCGTCAGCCAGATTTGCAACATGCCGATCCCGGCTAACAAGGCGATTGTTGGAACCGGCGCGTTCGCCCACTCCTCCGGTATTCACCAGGACGGCGTGCTGAAAAACCGTGAAAACTACGAAATCATGACTCCGGAATCCATCGGCCTGAACCAGGTTCAGCTGAACCTGACCTCCCGTTCCGGTCGTGCGGCAGTGAAACACCGGATGGAAGAGATGGGCTATCAGGACAGCGATTACAACATGGATCAGCTGTACGACGCGTTCCTGAAGCTGGCCGACAAGAAAGGCCAGGTATTCGATTACGACCTGGAAGCGCTGGCCTTCATCAACAAACAGCAGGAAGAGCCAGAGCACTTCCGTCTGGACTACTTCAACGTGCAATCCGGCTCCAGCGACATCGCTACCGCCTCGGTCAAGTTGGCCTGCGGTGATGAAATCAAAGCGGAAGCCGCCAACGGTAACGGCCCTGTGGATGCCATCTATCAGGCGATCAACCGCGTTACCGAGTACGACGTAGAGCTGGTGAAATACGACCTGACGGCGAAAGGGCACGGTAAAGACGCGCTGGGTCAGGTGGATATCGTCGTCAACTATAATGGCCGCCGTTTCCACGGTGTGGGCCTGGCGACGGATATTGTCGAATCCTCCGCGAAAGCGATGGTGCACGTCCTGAACAACATCTGGCGCGCCGCTGAAGTCGAAAAAGAGTTGCAACGCAAAGCTCAGAATAAAGAGAACAACAAGGAAACCGTGTAATGTCGAAGAACTACCATATTGCTGTGTTGCCGGGTGACGGTATTGGTCCGGAAGTGATGGCACAGGCGCTGAAAGTACTGGAAGCCGTTCGCTCGCGTTTTGCGATGAAAATTACCACCAGCCACTACGACGTGGGCGGTATTGCGATTGATAATCACGGAACGCCATTGCCGAAAACCACCGTTGAAGGCTGCGAAAATGCCGATGCCGTGCTGTTTGGCTCCGTCGGTGGCCCAAAATGGGAACACCTGCCGCCGGCAGAGCAGCCAGAGCGCGGCGCGCTCCTGCCGCTGCGTAAACATTTTAAGCTGTTCAGTAACCTGCGTCCGGCTAAGCTGTATCAGGGGCTGGAAGAGTTTTGTCCGCTGCGCGCGGATATCGCGGCCAACGGTTTCGACATCCTGTGCGTGCGTGAGCTGACGGGCGGGATCTACTTCGGTCAGCCAAAAGGTCGCGAAGGCAGCGGTCAGCACGAGAAAGCGTTTGATACCGAGGTGTACCACCGTTTCGAAATTGAACGTATCGCCCATATCGCCTTTGAATCTGCACGCAAGCGCCGCCATAAGGTGACCTCTATTGATAAAGCGAACGTGCTGCAGTCGTCCATTTTGTGGCGCGAGATCGTCAGTGAAGTCGCTAAGCAGTACCCGGACGTTGAGCTGTCGCATATGTACATCGACAACGCGACCATGCAGCTGATTAAGGATCCGTCCCAGTTTGACGTGCTGCTCTGCTCCAACCTGTTCGGCGATATTTTGTCTGACGAGTGCGCGATGATCACCGGCTCTATGGGCATGCTGCCATCCGCCAGCCTGAATGAAGAAGGCTTTGGCCTGTACGAACCGGCGGGCGGTTCCGCGCCGGATATCGCAGGCAAGAACATTGCGAACCCGATTGCGCAGATCCTCTCCCTGGCCCTGCTGCTGCGCTACAGCCTCGATGCAGGCGACGCAGCAACCGCAATTGAAAACGCCATTAACCGGGCGTTAGAAGAAGGCGTCCGTACCGGTGACTTAGCGCGCGGCACGGCAGCAGTCAGTACTGATGAAATGGGCGACATCATTGCCCGCTATGTCGCTGAAGGGGTGTAATCATGGCCAAGACGTTATATGAAAAATTGTTTGATGCGCACGTTGTCTACGAGGCGCCAAACGAAACCCCGCTGCTGTACATTGACCGCCACCTGGTGCACGAAGTGACCTCTCCACAGGCCTTCGACGGCCTGCGCGCGCACAAGCGTCCGGTGCGCCAGCCGGGTAAAACCTTTGCCACGATGGATCACAACGTCTCCACCCAGACCAAAGACATCAATGCTTCCGGCGAGATGGCGCGCATCCAGATGCAGGAGCTGATCAAGAACTGCAACGAATTTGGCGTGGAGCTGTACGATCTGAACCACCCGTATCAGGGCATCGTCCACGTGATGGGACCTGAGCAGGGTATTACGCTGCCGGGCATGACCATCGTCTGCGGCGACTCCCATACCGCGACCCACGGCGCGTTTGGTGCGCTGGCGTTCGGAATCGGCACATCGGAAGTTGAGCACGTTCTGGCGACGCAAACTCTGAAACAGGGCCGCGCCAAAACCATGAAGATTGAGGTGAAGGGCAAAGCCGCGCCGGGTATCACTGCGAAAGATATCGTGCTGGCGATTATCGGCAAAACCGGCAGCGCAGGCGGTACCGGTCACGTGGTGGAGTTCTGCGGTGAAGCCATTCAGGCGCTGAGCATGGAAGGCCGTATGACCCTTTGCAACATGGCGATTGAGATGGGTGCTAAAGCAGGCCTGGTCGCACCGGACGAAACCACCTTCAACTATGTGAAAGGCCGTCTGCACGCGCCGAAAGGTCAGGATTTTGACGACGCGGTCGCGTATTGGAAAACCCTGAAAACTGACGACGGTGCCACCTTTGATACCGTTGTCACGCTGCAGGCAGAAGAGATTGCGCCGCAAGTCACCTGGGGTACCAATCCTGGCCAGGTCATCTCCGTCAACGACAGCATTCCTGACCCGGCTTCCTTCGCCGATCCGGTCGAACGCGCCAGCGCAGAAAAAGCGCTGGCCTATATGGGGCTGAAACCCGGCGTACCGCTGACCGACGTGAACATTGATAAGGTGTTTATCGGCTCCTGCACCAACTCCCGTATCGAGGATTTACGCGCGGCGGCAGAGATTGCCAAAGGTCGCAAAGTGGCGCCGGGCGTGCAGGCGCTGGTGGTTCCAGGCTCCGGTCCGGTGAAAGCCCAGGCGGAAGCGGAAGGACTGGATAAGATCTTTATCGAAGCAGGCTTCGAATGGCGCCTGCCGGGCTGCTCCATGTGTCTGGCGATGAACAACGACCGCCTGAATCCGGGCGAGCGCTGCGCCTCCACCAGCAACCGTAACTTTGAAGGCCGTCAGGGCCGGGGTGGACGCACCCACCTGGTCAGCCCGGCAATGGCCGCCGCTGCGGCAGTCACCGGCCATTTCGCCGACATTCGCAGCCTGAAATAAGGAGACAATCATGGCAGAGAAATTTACCCAACATACGGGCCGTGTTGTCCCGCTGGACGCCGCTAACGTCGATACGGACGCGATCATTCCGAAGCAGTTTTTGCAGAAAGTAACCCGCACCGGTTTTGGCGCACACCTGTTCAACGACTGGCGTTTTCTGGACGACAAAGGCGAAGTGCCAAACCCGGAGTTCGTCCTGAACTTCCCGGAATACAAAGGTGCATCCATTCTTCTGGCGCGGGAAAACTTCGGCTGCGGCTCCTCGCGTGAGCATGCGCCCTGGGCGCTGACCGACTACGGCTTTAAGGTGGTTATCGCCCCGAGCTTCGCGGATATCTTCTACGGCAACAGCTTCAACAACCAGTTGCTGCCGGTGACGCTGAGCGACGAGCAGGTCGATGAACTGTTCGCGCTGGTTAAGGCAAATCCGGGGATGGCGTTTGAGGTGGATCTGGAAGCGGAAGTGGTGAAAGCCGGGGATAAGACCTACAGCTTCAGCATTGATGCCTTCCGTCGCCACTGCATGTTGAACGGTCTGGACAGCATTGGCCTGACGCTCCAGCACGAGGACGCCATCTCAGCGTACGAGAAAAAACAGCCTGCATTTATGGGCTAAAGGCAATGGCCCGCAGGGCGCGGGCCATTGATAAGGGTGCGTTGAGGCTCAACCACTCTGGAGAGGCGGGGACACTTCCCCCGCCAATACCGCTAACGTTTTGCTTCGTAAGCCAACACTGCCGCCAGCTCTGTTTTCTCCTGTCTGAAGTGCAACTCACACAGCAAATCACGCACCATCCAGGTGAAGATCAATAGCGTCGTACAGATCAGAAACAAACCTAACAGCAGAGTACGTTTTGGCATTCCAGCCTCCTTACTGCTTTTCGGCAATGAAGAGACTAACCTCGCAATGTTGGTTGTGAAGTTGGTCTCCCCATCAGTTTTTTGATGTGGGACTCTCCACTGTTTGCCTCTTGCGAAAGCCTGAGGCAAACAGCCTCAAGCACCCGTCACGCACTCTATGCGCCTTCTCTGTATCTGTCAGAAAATCGTTTCATTTCGTGAAGCCGCCTTCCAGAATCAAACATCCTTGACCCGGCAGGTCAGCCCAAGCGTTACCACCGAAATCGCCGCAATCATCCAGTAAACCGAGGCATGACCATAACTTTGCGCCAGCGCGCCCTGAATCACTCCCGCCAGAATAACGCCCGTCGAAATACTGTTGGTAAAAAGCGTAGTCGCAGAGCCGGCGCGGCCGGGCATGAGATCCTGGAACCAGAGCATGCCGATCCCGGCAACGATGCCAATAAACACGGCATTAAACAGCTGCAGCGCCAGCAACGCTTCACGCGAATGGAAAAGGAGCAGCCCCGCGTAGAACAGCACCCCAGCCGCCACGGCAACGATCATCATCCGACGCTTTCCGAAGCGCTTAACGTAGTATCCCGCCAGAATCATCGCCGGAATTTCCAGCCCGGCGGCGGTCCCCATTAAGATCCCCGCAAGCTTGTCCGGTAGGCCCAGATCGCTGCTGATCCATAGCGGCATATCAATAATGTACATGGTGTTGCAGGTCCACATCAGCGTGGAGGCGATAAACAGCATCCGCACGTTTTTATCCTGCCAGCCGCTCACCTGAGTAATGGGCTTATCCGTCGTCTGCTCAACCCGGGCGACAGACGGCAGCGCAAAGGCAATCAGAGCCAGACTGATAATAAAAATGCCTGCCGCGATAGAAAACATGACCGTAAAGCCATAGTTCAGCGCCAGCATGAAGGCCAGCGGCGGGCCGATGACCCACGCCAGCGAGAGCTGTGCGCGCATCACCGAGCTGAACATCACCACCTCTCGCGCCGAGCTGTCGGCGTATTCACGGGCCAGCGCGAACAGCTGCGGCATGGCGGTGTTCGCCAGAGAGGCCAGCAGCACGCCGCAGGTGATGAGCGTCAGGTAATGACGGTTAAAGGCAAAAAGCAGCGCGTTGCCCACGGCCATGGCGCAGCAAAAGAGGATCAGCCTGCGGCGATCGCCCTGGCTGTCGGATCGTTTCGCCAGCCCCAGGCTAACGAGGATCCCGGCAATTGCGTTAACGGTATAAAACAGGCCCACCCAAAACGGCTGCGCCCCCACCTCGCGGCTGAGAAACAGACTCAGCGTCGGCGCCTGTAGCGCACCGGCCACGCCCATCATGAAGGCCACCAGCATAAAAGCGGCGTACACGCCGTTCAGGCGGCGCCCCATCGTCATCAACCACAGCATGCGCAAGTCCTTGTGAAAGCGAATCGAAATTGGGTGAAAGAATAAACGAAAAAAGCCAGCAAAAACATTTTGCTGGCGGGTGATAAACACCAATACTCAGTCACACATGATCGAGGCGAGTTAGCGAGAAGAGGTCGGTTTCGTAACGTCCCACTGCATCAGATCTTCCAGGATTCTCAGCCGTTGCTCTGCACACTGGCGGGCCAGCCAGGACACTCCCTTTGTCGCTGAAAAGTACTGCTGATAAAACTGACGTGCGGTAGACCTCTTCATAATTTACCTCCTCACTTCATCAGGAAGCATTATTGGCTTAATATAGGGATTAATAAATTGCTGATTTTTTGTCAGGAGTTCCTCTTTTATGCCATCCGGTCGACTGCAACAACAATTCATTCGTCTGTGGCAGTGCTGCGAGGGTCAATCGCAGGAGACCACGCTTAACGAGCTGGCAGAACTCCTCAACTGCTCTCGCCGCCATATGCGCACGTTACTCAACACTATGCAGCAGCAGGGCTGGCTAAGCTGGGAGGCCGAGGCGGGACGCGGCAAGCGCTCACGCTTGACCTTCCTGTATACCGGCCTGGCGTTGCAGCAGCAGCGGGCGGAGGATCTGCTGGAGCAGGACCGCATCGATCAGCTGGTCCAGCTGGTGGGCGACAAAGCCGCCGTGCGCCAGATGCTGGTCTCGCACATGGGACGCAGCTTTCGCCAGGGCCGCCACATTCTGCGGGTGCTTTACTACCGCCCAATGAAAAATCTGCTGCCCGGTACGGCGCTGCGTCGCTCAGAAACTCATATGGCACGGCAGATATTCAGCGGCTTGACGAAAATAAATGAGGAAAACGGGGAACTGGAAGCGGATATCGCCCACCACTGGCAGCAGATTTCCCCCCTGCACTGGCGTTTCTTTTTACGCCCGGGCATTCACTTCCACCATGGCCGCGAGCTGGAGATGCGTGACGTCATCGCTTCTTTAGAGCGCGCCCGCACGCTGCCGCTCTATTCGCATATCACGCGGATCCACTCCCCAACGGCCTGGACGCTGGATATTGAGCTGTCCCAGCCGGACAGATGGCTGCCGTGGCTTCTTGGCTACGTGCCCTCGATGATCCTGCCTGCCGAGTGGCGATCCCTGAACAATTTTTCCAGCCAGCCGATTGGCACGGGCCCCTACGCAGTGTCGCGCAATAACAGCAATCAGTTGAAGATCCGCGCCTTTGATGACTATTTTGGCTATCGGGCGCTGATCGACGAAGTGAACGTCTGGGTGTTACCGGATCTCAACGAAGAGCTGAGCGCAGGCCTCACCCTGGAGGGGCCCACAACCAGCGAAAAGGCGTTCGAGAGTCGCCTGGAGGAGGGCTGCTACTATCTTCTTTTTGACAGCCGCAGCCATCGCGGGGCGAATCACGACGTCCGCAAGTGGATCAGCCATATTCTGGCCCCAGCGAACCTGATTTATCACGCTGAAGAGCAATACCAGACCTGGTGGTTTCCGGCCTATGGCCTGCTTCCGCGCTGGCACCATGCACAGCCGGTGCGTAGTGAAAAACCCGCCGGGCTGGAGACCATCACCCTCAGCTACTATCGCGATCACATTGAGCATCGGTTTATCGCGAGGATCATGAGCAAGCTGCTCGCGGCCGAAGGCG
The DNA here is from genome assembly GCF_014930595.1 of Enterobacter cloacae complex sp. P42RS. Classification (NCBI taxonomy): domain Bacteria; kingdom Pseudomonadati; phylum Pseudomonadota; class Gammaproteobacteria; order Enterobacterales; family Enterobacteriaceae; genus Enterobacter; species Enterobacter cloacae complex sp. P42RS. Next base: position 342,737 of record NZ_JADBRK010000005.1, on the reverse strand, counting down.
TGACGCTGGCGATACAGGAAGTCGATTATGATGAATGGCACCGGGGGGATGTCGTCAGCGATATCTGGCTCAACAGCGCCAACTTTACGCTGCCGCTGGATTTCTCGCTCTTTTCTCACCTGTACGAAGTGCCCCTCATTCAGCACTGTATCAACCGGGACTGGCAGCAGGACGCCGCGAAGTGGCGGGCAGGAGAGATGGATCTGGCCGCCTGGTGCCAGGAGCTGCTGGCCGGGCAGACGATCGTACCGTTGATCCACCACTGGCTGCTGATCCAGGGACAGCGCAGCATGCGCGGCCTGCGGATGAATACCCTGGGCTGGTTTGATTTTAAATCCGCGTGGTTTGCGCCGCCGGAGCCATAACGCTTTCGTAATATTCACCAAATCATTACAATAGCGCCGTTCTCAACGGGGTGCTGCATCACAGATGTGCGCTGAGATAATACCCGTCGAACCTGATCCGGATAACGCCGGCGAAGGGATTTGAGGCTGTTTCTCAAAATCCTTTGCCACTCAACCCTGAGGTGCAAAGTGTTAAAAAACGTTCTTCCTCTGCTGGCGCTGGTTGCGCTGCCTGTTTTTGCTAAGCCTGTTCTGACGGTCTATACCTACGACTCCTTCTCCGCCGACTGGGGCCCCGGCCCGGTGGTTAAAAAAGCCTTTGAAGCCGACTGCAACTGCGAGCTGAAGTTCGTGGCGCTGGAAGATGGCGTGTCGCTGCTTAACCGCCTGCGCATGGAAGGGAAAAACAGCAAGGCCGACGTGGTGCTCGGGCTGGATAACAACCTGCTGGAAGCCGCCACGCAAACCAGACTGTTTGCCAAAAGCGGCGTGGCGGCAGATGCCGTCAACGTGCCGGGCGGCTGGAAAAACGACACCTTCGTTCCCTTCGATTACGGCTACTTTGCGTTCGTCTACGATAAAAACAAGCTGAAGAACCCGCCGAAGAGCCTGAAAGAGCTGGTCGAAAGCGATCAGAAGTGGCGCGTGATTTATGAAGATCCGCGCACCAGCACGCCGGGTCTGGGCCTGCTGCTGTGGATGCAGAAAGTCTACGGCGACAAAACGCCAGAGGCGTGGCAGAAGCTGACTGCGAAAACCGTTACGGTCACTAAAGGCTGGAGCGAAGCCTACGGCCTGTTCCTGAAAGGCGAAAGCGATCTGGTGCTGAGCTACACCACCTCTCCGGCCTATCATATTATTGCCGAGAAGAAAGACAACTACGCGGCTGCGAATTTCTCTGAAGGTCACTACCTGCAGGTTGAAGTGGCTGCCCGCACCGCCGCCAGCAAACAGCCGGAACTGGCCGAGAAGTTCCTGAAATTTATGGTCTCCCCGGCATTCCAGAACGCCATTCCGACGGGCAACTGGATGTACACGGTTACCGACGCGGCGCTGCCGGCAGGCTTTGAGCAGCTGAACAAACCGCAGACCGCGCTGGAATTTACGCCGCAGCAGGTTGCCGCCCAGCGCGCCGCATGGATAAGCGAATGGCAACGCGCCGTCAGCCACTGATCCCCGGCTGGTTAGTTCCCGGACTGATTGCCGCCATACTGATGGTGGTCGTCAGTCTGGGAGCGTTTCTGGCGCTGTGGTTTAACGCGCCAGAGAGCGATCTGCTCGCGCTCTGGCACGATAGCTATCTCTGGCACGTTATCCGTTTCTCCTTCTTGCAGGCGTTTCTTTCCGCGCTGCTGTCAGTCATCCCGGCCATTTTCCTTGCGCGCGCCCTCTATCGCAGACGTTTCCCCGGCAGGCTAGCCCTGCTGCGCCTGTGCGCCATGACGCTGATCCTGCCCGTGCTGGTGGCCGTCTTTGGCATCCTGAGCGTATACGGTCGCCAGGGCTGGCTGGCCTCCCTCTTCGCGTCTTTAGGCCTGGAATGGACCTTCTCTCCCTACGGGCTGAAGGGCATCCTGCTGGCACACATTTTCTTCAATATGCCGATGGCGACGCGCCTCTTTTTGCAGGCGCTGGAGAACATACCCGGCGAGCAGCGCCAAATTGCGGCCCAGCTCGGCATGCGCGGATGGTCATTCTTCCGCTTTGTCGAATGGCCGTGGCTGCGACGCCAGATTGCCCCGGTGGCCGCGCTGATCTTTATGCTCTGTTTCGCCAGCTTTGCGACCGTGCTTTCTCTCGGCGGCGGCCCGCAGGCCACCACCATTGAGCTGGCGATCTATCAGGCATTAAGTTACGACTACGATCCGGGCCGCGCCGCGTTGCTGGCGATCGTACAAATGGTGTGCTGCCTGGCGCTGGTGTTACTCAGCCAGCGGCTGAGCAAAGCGATCCCCGCAGGAAGCAATAATCTTTCTGGCTGGCGCGATCCGCAGGACAGCCTGCTCAGCCGCATCTCGGACGTGATGCTGATTGCGCTGGCGCTCCTGCTTCTGCTGCCGCCGCTGCTGGCCGTGATCGCCGACGGCCTCAACAGGAATGTGGTATCGGTACTTCAACAGTCGGTCCTGTGGCAAGCCACGTGGACCTCATTGCGTATCGCGCTGGCAGCCGGGCTAATCTGCGTGACGCTGACCATGATGCTGCTCTGGAGCAGTCGCGAGCTGTACGCGCGACATGCCCGTAAAGCCGGACACGCGCTGGAACTGACGGGCATGCTGATTCTGGCGATGCCGGGCATTGTGCTGGCGACCGGCTTCTTTTTACTGTTTAACAGCACCATCGGCCTGCCGGAAAGCGCCGACGGCATCGTCATTTTTACCAACGCCTTAATGGCCATACCGTACGCGCTGAAGGTGCTGGAAAACCCGATGCGGGATGTTAACAGCCGGTACAGCGCCCTGTGCCAGTCCCTTGGCATTATGGGCTGGCGGCGGCTGAAAGTGGTCGAACTACGCGCCCTGAAGCGGCCGCTCGCCCAGGCGATGGCCTTCGCCTGCGTGCTGTCGATTGGGGATTTTGGCGTGGTGGCCCTCTTTGGCAACGAGGATTTCCGCACGCTGCCGTTCTGGCTTTATCAGCAAATTGGCTCCTATCGCAGCCAGGACGGTGCCGTCACGGCGCTGCTCCTGTTACTGCTGTGCTTTACCTTATTTACCGTTATCGAAAAACTTCCGGGGCGTGATGTTAAAACTGACTGATGTAACCTGGCTTTACCAGCATCTGCCGATGCGTTTTACCCTCTCCGTTCGTCAGGGAGAGCGTATTGCGGTGCTTGGCCCAAGCGGGGCCGGTAAAAGTACCCTGCTCAATTTGATTGCCGGTTTTTTGCAGCCTGTCAGCGGGTCGATAGTCATTGATAATGGCGAGTATACCTACGCTCCGCCGGCTAAGCGCCCGGTGTCGATGCTGTTTCAGGAAAACAATCTGTTTAATCACCTTACGGTGTGGCAGAACATCGCGCTGGGAATCGATCCGGGGTTAAAACTCAATGCTGCGCAGCGTCAGAAGCTGGAGGTGATTGCCGAACAAATGGGCCTGTCCGCGTTGATTTCAAGACTGCCCGGTGAGCTTTCCGGCGGCCAGCGTCAGCGCGTGGCGCTGGCACGTTGTCTGGTGCGCGAGCAGCCGCTGCTGCTGCTCGACGAACCCTTCTCGGCACTCGACCCGGCCCTGCGCCAGGAGATGCTCTCGCTGGTGGAAGAGGTTTGCCAGCGCCAGCAGATCACGATGCTGATGGTTTCGCACAGCATTGAAGATGCCGCACGCATTGCACCGCGATCGGTAGTGATCGCGGAGGGACGGATTTTGTGGGATGGAGAAACAGAAGAACTTCTGAGTGGTAACACGGGGGCGTCTTCATTGTTGGGCATTCGTGCGGTCTGACGCCTTCACCCTGCCCCTCTCCCACGGGGAGAGGGAAAACACCTTAACGGCTCACCACCTTCAACAGGATCTCGCCGTACACCGGCATCAGCGGGTGACGAATCAGCGCAACCAGCGCCACCACCGCCACGCCCAGCGTCAGCGGGGCCAGCCAGAGCAGGCGCGTGCGCGGGAGATAGTGCGTCAGGCGATCGACGCTGGCTTTCGCGCTGCGCCATAGCCGCCAGCAGAGCCAGACCGCCAGCCACAGCAGCACCGCCGTTCCCAGCAGCAGCCACTTGAACTCACCGCTTTGCATACCGTCAGGGATATCAATGGCCGCACCCGCGAGGATCCCCGGCAGGAAGTAAAACGGCGGCCAGAATACGCATCCGATAATGTTCGGCACCACGAATTTTGCGACGGGCAGATCCAGCATCCCCGCCACCATCGGCACCAGCGGACGCGTTGGCCCGACAAAGCGGCCTACCAGAATGGTGAACATGCTGTGCTGGTGCAGCGCATGTTCGGTTTTATCCAGCAGCGCTTTGTTCTTTTTCATGAACGACCAGCGGTGCAGCGGCTTCTTAAAGCGCCAGCCCAGCCAGAAGGAGATCCAGTCCCCCAGCAGGCAGCCGATAATCCCGGCCAGCCACGCCTGCCAGAAATTGACCTCACCGCTGCCAATAAGCGCCCCAAGCCCCGCCATCATCACGGTGCCGGGCAGGATCAGCCCAACCAGCGCCAGCGATTCCAGAAACGCCACCAGCGCCACGGCGATGAGCGAGTACATAACGGACTGGGTAATAAAGTGTTCCAGCAATGCCTGCATAACTATTCCGGTCAGAAAACGAATCAGCGATTCTGCTTAGCGCCCCGCACCGCGTCAAGGCATCAATTGTCTGAATAGTTTACAGGATGCTCCTGAAGTTCACCTGAATGTTTACCGTTTATTCACATCCCGCGCGGAATTCACTGGGACTGGCGCCGGTGCACTTCTTAAACACGCGAGAGAAATAGAGCTGATCTTCAAAGCCCACGTTGCGTCCGACGGTCGCGATAGGCATCCGGGTGGTGCTGAGCAATAGCTTTGCCTGGCTGATGCGCTGATCCTCACGCCAGCTCAGCACGCTCACGCCAAGCTGCTGGCGGAACAAGTGTGACAGGCGGGACGGCGAAAGACAGACGTGCTGGGCAACGCTGGCGATATCAAACTGGCTGTCGGCCAGATGGTCGCTGATGTACTGGCAGGCGTCGCGGACGCGGTTATCCAGCGGCGGGTTAAGCGACTCGTTGATCGCCTCCATGCGGCGCAGCAGCACCTGCTCAAGCAGGTTGATCGCCAGCAGTTCGGCATAGCGCCCGCCCGCCTGCCCCGCCTCAATAATTTGTGCGAACAGTTCACGAAACTGCGCCAGATGCGCCTCATCCGGACGATAAAAACCGGTTTGCGCGAAAATAGCCGGCCATGAGAGCCACTCCTGCCAGTAGGCGCGCGGGCGGAAATAGACCCACTGGTGATACCACTCTTTGGCGTCCGGGTGACGCCCGTAGTGGTGGATCTCCCCCGGCGGGAACAGCAGCATATCGCCCGGGCGGCAAACAAACTGCCGATCGCCGTTTTTTATCACCCCTTCCCCGCGTACGGTCAGGTTCAGAATATACCCTTTCATGCCGAGCGGCCGGTCGACGTAAAAATCGAGATACCCCTCGGCCTCAATTGGCGTCAGCCCCGCCACCAGATGGGCGTTGAATGAGTATCCCGGCAGCAGGGGATCGTTTTGCGGTTCGGCCATAGATTCAGTTCTCCCAAGGGTCCTGAAGGAAACCATTTGTCCATATCGTTAAAAGCAGTATAAAAATGGCCTGCGAAAAGATCCAAAAAGCATCACGCCTCTTTTACGTCCGCCATGTTTCAGCCTTTTCCCCTGATTTTTCTGCCGACACGGGCAGAGAAGCAGTAACAAAAGTGTCTATAAGTGCGGCAGAAATGTCCACATTGAATATTTGCACGGCGTCACACTTTCCGTCGTAACAGCAATTTAGTCCATAAGATTAGCGGATCCTGCCTGACGATTTTTATCCCCAGTCTCTAATGTTCTTCCATACCTGTTTCGGATGGAGCAACACCATGGCAATTGCAATTGGCCTCGATTTTGGCAGCGACTCGGTTCGCGCGCTGGCAGTGGACTGTACGACTGGCCAGGAGATAGCAACCAGCGTTGAGTGGTATCCGCGCTGGCAAGAGGGGCGCTACTGCGACGCGCCAAACAACCAGTTCCGTCACCACCCGCGCGATTACATTGAATCGATGGAAGCGGCGATCAAAACCGTGCTGGCTGAACTGGCTGACGCCCAGCGGGCCGACGTCGTGGGGATTGGCGTCGACAGCACCGGTTCAACGCCAGCCCCGGTGGACGCTGAAGGCCGCGTGCTGGCGCTGCGCCCGGAGTTTGCCGACAACCCGAACGCCATGTTCGTGCTTTGGAAAGACCATACCGCCGTGGAAGAGGCGGAAGCCATCACCCGCTTATGCCATCAGCCGGGAAAAACCGACTACTCGCGCTACATCGGCGGCATCTACTCCAGCGAATGGTTCTGGGCCAAAATCCTGCACGTTACCCGCGCGGACGCTTCGGTCGCCCAGGCCGCGGCATCCTGGATTGAGCTGTGCGACTGGGTTCCCGCCCTGCTCTCCGGCACCACTCGCCCGCAGGATATCCGCCGCGGCCGCTGCAGCGCCGGGCATAAATCCCTGTGGCATGAAGGCTGGGGCGGTCTTCCTCCGGCAGCGTTCTTCGATGAACTTGACCCGATCATCAACAAAAACCTGAAATACCCGCTCTTTACCGACACCTTCACCGCCGATATTCCGGTCGGCACGCTCTGCGAAGAGTGGGCGACGCGTCTCGGCCTGCCGCAAAACGTGACCATTTCCGGCGGCGCGTTCGACTGCCACATGGGTGCCGTGGGTGCGGGTGCGCAGCCTAACACGCTGGTGAAAGTGATCGGCACCTCCACCTGCGACATCCTGACGGCAGATAAAGCCAGCGTCGGCGACCGCGCGGTGAAAGGGATCTGCGGCCAGGTTGACGGCAGCGTGGTGCCAGATTTTATCGGCCTCGAAGCGGGGCAGTCCGCGTTTGGCGATATCTACGCCTGGTTTGGCCGGGTGCTCGGCTGGCCGCTGGATCAGCTGGCTGCCGCGCATCCTGAGCTGAAAACGCAGATTACCGCGAGCAAAAAACAGCTCCTGCCGCAGCTCACCGAAGCCTGGGCAAAAAATCCGTCCCTCGACCACCTGCCGGTGGTGCTGGACTGGTTTAACGGTCGCCGCACGCCGTTTGCCAACCAGCGCCTGAAAGGGGTGATTACCGATCTCAACCTGGCGGCCGATGCCCCGGCGCTGTTCGGCGGTCTTATTGCCGCCACCGCGTTCGGCGCGCGCGCCATTATGGAGTGCTTCACCGAACAGGGCATCGACGTGAACAACGTGATGGCGCTGGGCGGTATCGCCCGTAAAAACCCGGTGATTATGCAGGCCTGCTGCGACGTGCTGAACCGTCCGCTGCAGATTGTGGCCTCCGATCAGTGCTGCGCGCTGGGCGCCGCGATTTTCGCTGCCGTGGCCGCAGGCGTTCATGCGGATATCCCGACCGCGCAGCAGCACATGGCAAGCGCCGTCGAAAACACGCTCCAGCCGCGTGTCCAGCAGGCACAACGCTTTGAACAGCTTTATCAGCGCTACCAGCAATGGGCAAAAAGCGCCGAGCTTCACTATCTCCCTGTCGCCGCCCCGGCCAAAAGCACCGCGGACACTACGGCAACCCTGACCCATTAAGGACACGATGATGACCATTTTTAATAATTATGAAGTGTGGTTTGTGATTGGCAGCCAGCATCTGTACGGACCGGAAGCGCTGCAGCAGGTAACGAAACACGCGGAGCACGTGGTTAACGCGCTGAACGCGGAAGCCAAACTGCCGTGCAAACTGGTGCTGAAGCCGCTGGGTACGACGCCGGACGAAATCACCAATATCTGCCGTGACGCCAACTACGACGACAAATGCGCCGGCCTGGTCGTGTGGCTGCACACCTTCTCACCGGCCAAAATGTGGATCAACGGCCTGGCAATCCTCAACAAACCGCTGCTGCAGTTCCACACTCAGTTCAATGCCTCCCTGCCGTGGGACAGCATCGACATGGACTTCATGAACCTGAACCAGACCGCGCACGGCGGCCGCGAGTTCGGCTTCATCGGCGCGCGCATGCGCCAGCAGCACGCTGTGGTCACCGGCCACTGGCAGGACGGCAAGGCGCAACAGCGTATCGGCTCCTGGATGCGTCAGGCGGTCTCTAAGCAGGATACCCGCCACCTGAAAGTGGTGCGTTTCGGTGACAACATGCGTGAAGTGGCGGTGACCGACGGCGATAAAGTCGCGGCGCAGATCAAGTTCGGCTTCTCCGTGAATACCTGGGCGGTGGGCGACCTGGTGCAGGTGGTGAATGAAATCAGCGACGGCGACGTGAGCGCGCTGGTGGACGAGTACGAAAGCAGCTACCGCCTGACGCCTGCGGCGCAAATCAACGGCGACAAGCGCCAGAACGTGCTGGATGCAGCGCGCATTGAGCTGGGCATGAAGCGTTTTCTGGAACAGGGCGGCTTCCACGCCTTTACCACTACATTTGAAGACCTGCACGGCCTGAAACAGCTGCCGGGTCTGGCCGTACAACGTCTGATGCAGCAGGGCTACGGCTTTGCGGGTGAAGGCGACTGGAAAACTGCCGCTCTGCTTCGCATCATGAAGGTGATGTCGACCGGTCTGCAGGGCGGCACCTCCTTTATGGAGGACTACACCTACCACTTCGAGAACGGCAACGATCTGGTGCTCGGTTCGCACATGCTGGAAGTGTGTCCCTCCATCGCGGTTGAAGAGAAACCGATCCTTGACGTGCAGTACCTCGGCATCGGCGGCAAAGCGGATCCGGCCCGTCTGATCTTCAACACCCGTACCGGTCCGGCCATCAACGCCAGCCTGATCGACCTCGGCGACCGTTTCCGCCTGCTGGTGAACTGCGTCGATGCGGTTGAAACCCCGCACTCTCTGCCGAAGCTGCCGGTTGCCAATGCCCTGTGGAAAGCGCAGCCGGACCTGCCAACCGCGTCAGAGGCGTGGATCCTGGCGGGTGGCGCGCACCACACCGTCTTCAGCCACGCGCTGGACCTGAACGATATGCGCCAGTTTGCCGAGCTGCACGATATCGAGCTGACCGTGATTGATAACGACACCCGTCTGCCAGCCTTTAAAGACGCGCTGCGCTGGAACGAAGTCTATTACGGTTCAAAACGCTAAGTACGTAATGCCCGGTGGCGCTGCGCTCGCCGGGCAGGGAGACAACGATGTTAGAAGATCTCAAACGTCAGGTACTTGAAGCCAACCTGGCGCTGCCAAAACATAACCTGGTGACCCTGACCTGGGGCAACGTCAGCGCCGTTGACCGGGAAAAAGGGGTATTCGTGATCAAGCCTTCGGGCGTGGATTACACGGTGATGACCGCAGAGGATATGGTCGTGGTCAGCATCGAAACGGGTGAAGTGGTGGAAGGTAACAAAAAACCGTCGTCCGATACGCCCACCCACCGTCTGCTGTATCAGTCCTTCCCGACTATCGGCGGCATCGTGCATACCCATTCGCGTCACGCGACCATCTGGGCGCAGGCGGGCCAGTCCATTCCGGCCACCGGCACCACCCACGCGGACTACTTTTACGGCACCATTCCCTGCACGCGTCTGATGACCGATGCGGAGATTAACGGTGAGTACGAATGGGAAACCGGGAACGTGATCGTCGAAACCTTTGAAAAACAGGGGATCGACGCGGCGCAAATGCCCGGCGTACTGGTGCATTCCCACGGCCCGTTTGCCTGGGGTAAAAACGCGCAAGACGCAGTGCATAACGCGATAGTGCTGGAGGAAATCGCCTACATGGGGATCTTCTGCCGCCAGCTGGCACCGCAGTTGCCGGATATGCAGCAAACCCTGCTGGATAAACACTACCTGCGCAAGCACGGCGCGAAGGCCTATTACGGACAATAAACTGTATATATCCCCAGCATAAAACATTCAACCAGGCTATAATCAGGCCTGGTTTTGTTTTATGGGATGGCGGCGTGGCACAGGCGCAAGAAGGCTTTTTACTGACCCGACACTGGCGGGATACCCCTCAGGGCACCGAGGTTGCGTTCTGGCTGGCGACAGATAACGGCCCGCTGCACGTTACGCTTCCTCCTCAGGAATCCGTGGCATTTATCCCTGAACATTACGTCGAGAAGGTAAAACAACTGCTGCGCGATGAGAACGGCTGGCGCCTCACTCCTCTTGAGCTAAAAGATTTCCATCGTCAGCCGGTGTATGGCCTATACTGCCGCGCCCATCGCCAGCTGATGCGCTACGAAAAATTACTACGCGAAGCGGGCGTGACGCTCTACGAAGCGGACATTCGTCCGCCGGAACGCTTTCTGATGGAGCGGTTTATTACCGCCCCCGTCTGGGTTGACGGCGCTGAGCAAAACGGCACCCTTATCAACGCTCGCCTGAAGCCTAATCCGCATTATCGCCCCCCGCTAAAGTGGGTTTCCCTGGATATCGAAACCACCCGTCACGGCGAGCTATACTGCATCGGCCTGGAAGGCTGCGGGCAGCGGGTTGTCTATATGCTCGGGCCGCCGAACGGCGATGCGTCCGCGCTCGATTTTCAGCTTGAGTACGTCAACAGCCGACCGCAGCTGCTGGAGAAGCTTAACCAGTGGTTTGCCGAGCACGACCCGGACGTGCTGATCGGCTGGAACGTGGTGCAGTTTGACCTGCGCGTACTGCAAAAACACGCAGAGCGGTATCGCATCCCACTGATGCTCGGGCGCGGAAATACGGAGCTGGAGTGGCGCGAGCACGGCTTTAAGAACGGCGTGTTCTTTGCGCAGGCCAACGGCCGCCTGATTATCGACGGCATCGAGGCGCTGAAATCCGCGTTCTGGAATTTCTCCTCCTTCTCTCTGGAAGCGGTAGCGCAGGAATTGCTCGGTGAAGGCAAATCCATCGACAATCCGTGGGACCGCATGGACGAGATTGACCGGCGCTTCAACGAAGACAAACCGGCGCTCGCCACCTATAACCTGAAAGACTGCGAGCTGGTGACGCAGATATTCCACAAAACCGAGATCATGCCGTTCCTGCTGGAGCGCGCGACGGTAAATGGCCTCGCGGCTGACAGGCACGGCGGCTCGGTAGCCGCCTTTAGCCACCTCTATTTCCCACGAATGCACCGTGCGGGCTATGTTGCGCCCAACCTCGGGGACGTACCGCCGCAGGCCAGCCCCGGCGGCTACGTGATGGACTCCCGCCCAGGACTGTATGATTCGGTTCTGGTGCTGGACTACAAAAGCCTCTACCCGTCAATTATCCGCACTTTCCTTATTGACCCGGTGGGGCTGGTGGAGGGGATGGCGCAGCCAGACGATACGCACAGCACCGAAGGTTTTCTCGGGGCACGCTTCTCGCGCGAAAAACACTGTCTGCCGGAGATTGTGGGGAACATCTGGCACGGCCGCGACGAGGCGAAACGTAATGGCAACAAGCCGCTCTCGCAGGCCCTGAAAATTATTATGAACGCTTTCTACGGCGTGCTGGGTACCAGCGCCTGCCGCTTCTTCGATCCGCGTCTGGCGTCGTCCATCACCATGCGCGGACACGACATCATGCGTCAGACCAAAGCGCTGATTGAATCCCGGGGCTATGACGTTATCTACGGCGACACGGATTCAACCTTTGTGTGGCTTAAGGGCGCACATTCAGAAGATGACGCCTCACGAATCGGCAAAGAACTGGTGGCCTTCGTAAACGACTGGTGGCAGGAACATTTGCAAAAAGAGCGGTTAACCAGCGCATTAGAACTGGAATTTGAAACCCATTTTGCCCGTTTTTTAATGCCCACCATCCGCGGAACCGACCAGGGCAGCAAGAAGCGCTACGCCGGGCTGATCCAGGAGGGTGAAAAGCAGAGAATGGTCTTTAAAGGCCTGGAGACGGTGCGCACTGACTGGACGCCGCTGGCACAGCAGTTCCAGCAGACGCTCTATCTGCGGATCTTCCGCAACGAGCCCTATCAGGACTACATCCGCGAAACCATCGCCAGCCTGATGGCCGGCGAGCTGGATGACCAACTGGTATATCGCAAGCGCCTGCGCCGCCCGCTGGCGGAGTACCAGCGCAACGTCCCGCCCCACGTGCGCGCCGCGCGCCTGGCGGACGAAGAGAATGTACGCCGGGGACGCGCGCCGCAGTATCAGAACCGGGGGACGATAAAATACGTCTGGACAACGAACGGGCCGGAGCCCGTTGATTACCAGCAGTCGCCTCTCGATTACGATCACTACCTGACCCGCCAGCTTCAGCCGGTTGCGGAGGGAATTTTACCGTTCATCGACGACGATTTTGCTACACTTGTGACAGGGCAACTTGGCCTATTTTGACGCGTGACGAAATGGCTGCCATCCAGTACCATAGCGCCCTTTCCATTCCCGGACCCATTTTTCGATGACCGTCATTTTTGACGGGGGTCGAACTATTGCCTGCAATTAAAGATTAGAGCCGAACAACTATGCCTTTTACACTTGGTCAACGCTGGATCAGCGATACAGAAAGCGAACTTGGATTAGGAACCGTCGTTGCCGTTGATGCGCGCATGGTTACCCTCCTCTTCCCTGCTACCGGTGAAAACCGCCTGTACGCTCGCAATGACTCCCCTGTGACCCGCGTAATGTTCAATCCGGGCGACACCGTGACCAGCCACGAAGGCTGGCAGCTAAAGGTTGAAGACGTAAAAGAAGAGAATGGACTGCTCGCCTACATCGGAACGCGTCTTGATACCGAAGAGACGAACGTCATCCTGCGTGAAGTACTGCTCGACAGCAAACTGGTGTTCAGCAAGCCGCAGGACCGTCTGTTTGCCGGGCAAATCGACCGTATGGATCGCTTCTCCCTGCGCTACCGCGCGCGTAAGTTCCAGAGCGAACAGTACCGCATGCCGTGGAGTGGCCTGCGCGGTCAGCGCACCAGCCTGATCCCCCACCAGCTGAATATCGCCCATGACGTGGGCCGTCGCCATGCGCCCCGCGTGCTGCTTGCTGACGAAGTGGGCCTGGGTAAAACCATCGAAGCGGGCATGATCCTGCACCAGCAATTGCTCTCTGGCGCTGCCGAGCGCGTGCTGATTGTCGTGCCTGAAACCCTCCAGCACCAGTGGCTGGTGGAGATGCTGCGCCGCTTTAACCTGCGCTTCTCCCTGTTCGACGACGAGCGCTATGCCGAAGCGCAGCACGACGCGGACAACCCGTTTGAAACCGAACAGCTGGTAATCTGCTCGCTGGATTTCGTGCGCCGCAGCAAGCAGCGTCTTGAGCATCTGTGCGATGCCGAATGGGACCTGATGGTCGTCGACGAAGCACACCACCTGGTGTGGAGCGAAGATGCCCCAAGCCGCGAATATATGGCGATTGAACAGCTTGCCGAGCGCGTGCCCGGCGTCCTGCTGCTGACCGCAACGCCGGAGCAGCTCGGTCTGGAAAGTCACTTCGCCCGTCTGCGCCTGCTCGATCCAAACCGTTTCCACGACTTCGCTCAGTTCGTGGAAGAGCAGAACAACTACCGTCCGGTTGCGGATGCCGTCGCGCTGCTGCTGGCGGGTAAACGTCTCTCAAACGATGAACTCAACACCCTGAGCGATCTGATTGGCGAGCAGGATATCGAGCCGCTTCTGCAGGCTGCGAACAGCGACAGCGAGAATGCGGGATCCGCGCGTAAAGAGCTGATCGACATGCTGATGGACCGTCACGGCACCAGCCGCGTGCTGTTCCGCAACACCCGTAACGGCGTGAAAGGGTTCCCAAAACGCGAACTGCACACCATCAAGCTCCCGCTGCCGACGCAGTATCAGACGGCGATTAAAGTCTCCGGCATTATGGGGGCGCGCAAAACCCAGGAAGAGCGCGCGCGTGACATGCTCTACCCGGAACAGATTTATCAGGAATTTGAAGGGGATACCGGCACCTGGTGGAACTTCGACCCGCGCGTGGAGTGGCTGATGGGCTACCTGACCGCGCACCGCTCCCAGAAAGTGCTGGTAATCTGCGCCAAAGCCGCCACCGCGCTGCAGCTGGAACAAGTTCTGCGCGAGCGCGAAGGCATTCGTGCCGCCGTGTTCCACGAAGGCATGTCCATCGTCGAGCGCGACCGCGCGGCGGCGTGGTTCAGTGAAGAGGACAGCGGCGCGCAGGTGATGCTGTGCTCCGAAATCGGTTCTGAAGGGCGTAACTTCCAGTTCGCCAGCAATCTGGTGATGTTCGATCTGCCGTTCAACCCGGATCTGCTGGAGCAGCGTATCGGACGTCTGGATCGCATCGGCCAGGCGCATGATATTCAGATCCACGTGCCGTACCTGGAAAAAACCGCTCAGTCGGTACTGGTGCGCTGGTTCCACGAAGGTCTGGATGCGTTTGAGCATACCTGCCCAACGGGCCGCACCATTTATGACCAGGTGCATGGCGATCTGATCGGTTACCTGGCCGCGCCGGAAAATACCGACGGTTTTGACGATCTGATTAAATCCTGCCGCGAGAAACATGAAGCGCTGAAGGCGCAGCTTGAACAGGGGCGCGACCGCCTGCTGGAGATCCACTCCAACGGTGGCGAAAAAGCGCAGGCGCTTGCCGAGAGCATTGAAGAACAAGATGACGACACCAGCCTGATCGGCTTCTCCATGAACCTGTTCGACATTGTCGGGATTAACCAGGACGATCGTGGCGAGAACCTGATCGTGTTAACCCCATCAGACCACATGCTGGTGCCCGATTTCCCGGGCCTGCCGGAAGATGGCTGTACCATCACCTTCGAGCGTGACGTGGCGCTGTCCCGCGAAGATGCTCAATTCATCACCTGGGAACACCCGCTGATCCGCAACGGGCTGGATCTGATCCTCTCCGGAGATACCGGCAGCAGCACCATCTCCCTGTTGAAAAACAAGGCGCTGCCCGTAGGCACGCTGTTGCTGGAGCTGATCTATGTTGTGGAAGCGCAAGCGCCGAAACAGCTGCAGCTCAACCGCTTCCTGCCGCCAACGCCGGTGCGTTTGCTGCTGGATAAAAACGGTACGAACCTGGCAGGACAGGTGGAGTTCGAAAGCTTCAACCGCCAGCTAAGCGCGGTGAACCGCCATACCGGCAGCAAGTTGGTGAACGCGGTCCAGCAGGACGTGCACGCCATTCTCCAGCAGGGCGAAATCCAGATTGAAAAAGCGGCCCGAGACCTGATTGACGCCGCGCGCAATGAAGCCGACGAGAAACTGTCTGCCGAGCTGTCCCGTCTGGAAGCGTTAAAAGCGGTCAATCCGAACATCCGCGACGACGAACTGGCGGCAATTGAAAGCAACCGTCAGCAGGTGCTGGAAAGCCTGAATCAGGCGGGATGGCGTCTTGACGCCCTGCGTCTTATCGTTGTGACGCATCAGTAAACGGAGCGCAAGATGGTGATGGAGCCGTATAATCCGCCGCAGGATCCCTGGCTGGTCATTCTGTATCAGGATGAACACATTATGGTGGTCAACAAGCCGAGCGGCCTGTTGTCCGTGCCGGGCCGTCTGGATGAGCACAAGGACAGCGTGATGACGCGCATTCAGCGCGATTATCCGCAGGCCGAGTCCGTCCATCGCCTGGACATGGCCACCAGCGGCGTGATTGTGGTGGCGCTGAATAAAGCGGCGGAGCGCGAACTGAAGCGTCAGTTCCGCGAGCGCGAGCCGAAGAAGCAGTATGTTGCCCGCGTCTGGGGCCACCCGGCGCAGGCGGAAGGGCTGGTGGATTTACCGCTGATTTGCGACTGGCCGAACAGGCCAAAGCAGAAGGTGTGTTATGAAACCGGCAAGGCTGCGCAAACCGAATATGAAGTGCTGGAGTACGCGCCGGATAACACCGCGCGCGTCCTGCTTAAGCCGATTACCGGACGTTCACACCAGCTGCGCGTGCATATGCTTGCGCTGGGTCACCCGATTCTGGGTGACCGCTTCTACGCCCCGCCAGAGGCCCTGGCGTTAGCGCCACGCCTGCAGCTCCATGCGCAGACGCTCACCATCACCCACCCTACTTTCGGTAACGCGATGACGTTTAAAGCCCCGGTGGACTTCTGAAAAAAAAGCCCGACATTGTCGGGCTTTTTCTTATTTGAAACCTTTCTTCTCTTTAATGAGCTCGTACGCCTTCTGGATTTCCTGCGCTTTTTGCTTCGCCATCTCCATCATTTCCGGCGGTAAACCTTTCGCCACCAGCTTGTCAGGATGATGCTCGCTCATCAGCTTACGGTAGGCACGTTTAATCGTGGTTTGATCGTCCGTGGGCTTCACGCCAAGCACGTTGCAGGCATCTTCCAGCGTCGGGCCACGCTGCGCCTGCTGCCATGCACCGCCGGAAGACTGCTGGTGATAGCCGCCGCCAAACTGGGCGCCGCCCTGCATCATGCGCAGGAACTGATCAAACTGCATACGGGAGATACCCAGTTCTTCCGCAATAACGTACAGGACATCGCGTTCATTGGGGTGAAGCGAGCCGTCGGCAAACGCCGCCTGGATTTGGATTTCCAGAAACATCCGAATTAAATCAAAACGTCCGAAGCAGATGCTGCGGAACTGGCGCATCTTTTCACGCAGCGGATAGTTATCCGATTTACCTATGCGAAACGCATTCTGCGCCGCCAGGCGGGACTCACCATGCAGGTTCATGCGATCCATAAAAACGCTGGCAATCTGAATATCCGCTTCGGTCACGCGTCCTTTGGATTTGGTTAAGTGCCCCATGACCTCAAAGGTGGTGGAGAAAAAGAGCGACTGGCGCTCGCGCTGATTGGCAAACCAGGCCATTTTGCGGCTGCGTGCCTTATCAAACATATGGCCAATGATAAGCCCAAGCACAATTCCCCAGAACCCGGCACCCATGATGATGGCGAACGCAACGCCGATTATTTTACCCCAATACTGCATATACTCCCCGGATAGTCATATTCCCTGCCGACGCAACGTCATCATCACAGTGTTCAAGCCACGGTCAATTGAAGGACATCGCCTATAATTTGCTTTATCATACTCGTCATTCGATAGCGAGCCTAACACTCTGGCGCGCAAACGGGCAGGATTAACGCTGGTACTGCGCTGATGAGTAAGATAGTCTCTGAGCGTTTGTAAGCCGTAGCCACTGATGACGGAACAATAAAATATAACGTATGAAAAAACGTATCCCCACCCTCCTGGCCACAATGATTGGCTCCGCCCTGTACAGTCAACAGGGGCTGGCGGCCGATCTCGCCTCGCAGTGTATGCTTGGCGTCCCAAGTTATAATCGCCCACTGGTGGAGGGCGATACAAATAGCTTGCCGGTAACCATTACTGCCGATAGCTCCAAAGGTACTTATCCTGACAATGCCACGTTTACGGGCAATGTGGATATTAACCAGGGCAATAGCCGCCTGCAGGCTGATGAAGTGCAGTTGCACCAGAAGCAGCCGGAAGGCGCGGTCGAGCCGGTACGAACGGTGGATGCGCTGGGTAATGTGCACTATGACGACAATCAGGTCATCCTGAAAGGTCCGAAAGCCTGGTCAAACCTGAATACCAAAGATACTAACGTCTGGGAAGGTGATTACCAGATGGTGGGTCGCCAGGGACGCGGTAAAGCGGACCTGATGAAACAGCGCGGTGAAAACCGCTATACGATTCTGGAGAATGGCTCCTTTACATCATGTCTGCCGGGTTCAAATACCTGGAGCGTGGTCGGGAGCGAAGTTATCCATGACCGTGAAGAGCAGGTCGCAGAGATCTGGAACGCACGCTTTAAGCTGGGTCCGGTGCCGGTATTCTACAGCCCTTATCTCCAGCTTCCCGTGGGTGACAAGCGTCGCTCGGGCTTCCTGATCCCGAATGCTAAATACAGCACCTCGAACTACTTTGAGTTCTACCTGCCGTATTACTGGAACATCGCGCCCAACATGGACGCCACGATCACGCCGCACTATATTCACAAGCGCGGCAACATCATGTGGGAAAACGAGTTCCGCTATCTGACTCAGGCCGGTGCTGGCCTGATGGAGCTGGATTATCTGCCGTCGGATAAGGTCTTCCAGGATGAGCATCCTACAGAAGGCGATAAACACCGCTGGCTATTCTACTGGCAGCATGCCGGAGTGATGGATCAGGTGTGGCGCTTTAACGTTGACTATACCAAAGTCAGCGACTCATCTTATTTTAACGACTTCTCGTCTAAATACGGTTCGAGCACGGATGGCTATGCCACGCAGAAGTTCAGCGTAGGCTATGCGGTGCAGAACTTTGATGCAACCGTCTCAACCAAGCAGTTCCAGGTATTCTCTGACCAGTCCACGCCTACCTATGGTGCAGAGCCGCAGCTGGACGTTAACTGGTATCAGAATAACGTAGGTCCATTCGACACCCGGGTTTACGCTCAGGCGGTACATTTCGTGAACACGGATTCGGACATGCCGGAAGCTACGCGTGTTCACCTGGAGCCGACGATCAATCTGCCGTGGTCTAACGACTGGGCAAGCCTGAATACCGAAGCCAAGCTGATGGCGACGCACTATCAGCAAAAAAATGTTGATAATTACAACACCACGAACAATGCGCATCTGGAAGAGTCGGTTAACCGAACGCTCCCGCAGTTCAAAATGGACGGGAAGCTGATCTTCGAGCGTGATATGGGCCTGCTGGCGGATGGTTATACCCAGACGCTTGAGCCGCGTATGCAGTATTTGTACGTGCCGTATCGCGATCAGAGCAATATTCAAAACTACGACTCGTCTTTGCTGCAGTCTGACTACAGCGGCCTGTTCCGCGATCGTACTTACGGCGGTCTGGACCGTATCGCCTCCGCTAACCAGTTAACGACCGGCGTCACAACACGCGTTTATGATGATGCCGCCGTTGAACGTTTTAACGTTTCTGTTGGTCAAATCTACTATTTCACCGAGTCTCGCACCGGCGATGACAACATTCAGTGGGAGAAAGACAACAAAACGGGATCGCTGGTATGGGCGGGAGATACCTACTGGCGTATGACGGATCGCTGGGGTCTGCGTGGCGGAGTGCAATATGATACTCGTCTCGACAATATTGCTAATAGTAGTGCGGCTATAGAGTATCGTCGTGATGAAGATCGTATGATTCAACTCAGCTATCGCTACGCTAGTCCGGAATACATTCAGGCGACGCTTCCGAAGAGTAACGATCAGAACAGCATTAATTACTGGAAACTACCGCAATATTCAGACGGAATTTCTCAGGTTGGTGCGGTAGCAAGCTGGCCTATCGCCGACCGCTGGTCAATCGTAGGCGCTTACTACTTTGACACCAACGCGAATAAGCCAGCGGACCAGATGGTAGGTCTGCAATATAACTCCTGCTGTTACGCGCTGCGCGTCGGTTACGAGCGTAAGCTTAACGGCTGGGACAGTGAAAACAATCAGAGCAAATACGATAACGTGATTGGCTTTAATGTCGAACTGCGCGGCCTGAGCTCCAACTACGGCCTGGGCACGCATCAGATGCTGCGTTCGAACATTCTGCCGTACAGTAGTTCTTTGTAATGTGCTTGATTTACAACGTAATCCGCTTTGCGGTTAATTGAAATGGAAAAAGTATGAAGAACTGGAAAACGCTGCTGCTTGGTGTCGCTATGGTTGCGAATACCAGCTTCGCGGCCCCCCAGGTTGTTGATAAGGTCGCCGCTGTCGTTAACAACGGCGTCGTGCTCGAAAGTGACGTTGATGGTCTGATGAAATCCGTGAAGCTCAATTCGGGCGAAGCGGGTCAGCAACTTCCGGATGACGCCACGCTGCGCCACCAGATCCTGGAGCGTCTGATCATGGATCAGATTATCCTGCAGATGGGTCAGAAAATGGGCGTGAAGGTGACCGACGAGCAGCTCGATCAGGCTATCGCTAACATTGCAAAGCAGAACAACATGTCGCCGGACCAGATGCGCAGCCGTCTGGCCTATGACGGCATCAGCTACGCTACCTACCGTAACCAGATCCGTAAAGAGATGCTGATCTCGGAAGTGCGTAATAATGAAGTCCGTCGCCGCGTTACCATCCTGCCTCAGGAAGTGGATGCGCTGGCAAAACAGGTGGGCAACCAGAACGATGCGAGCACAGAGCTGAACCTGAGCCACATTCTGATCCCACTGCCAGAGAACCCAACGTCAGATCAGGCTGCTGAAGCAGAAAGTCAGGCACGTTCAATTGTCGACCAGGCGCGTAACGGCGGCGACTTTGGCAAGCTGGCTATCACCTACTCTGCTGACCAACAGGCCCTGAAAGGCGGCCAGATGGGCTGGGGACGTATCCAGGAGCTGCCATCTATCTTTGCTCAGGCGCTGAGCACGGCGAAGAAAGGCGATATCGTCGGTCCAATCCGTTCAGGGGTGGGCTTCCACATTCTGAAAGTGAACGATCTGCGCGGTCAGAGCCAGAATATCTCCGTGACTGAAGTTCACGCTCGCCACATTCTGCTGAAGCCGTCACCGATCATGACTGACGATCAGGCGCGTGCGAAGCTGGAGCAAATTGCCGCAGATATTAAGAGCGGTAAAACGTCGTTTGCCAATGCAGCGAAAGAGTTCTCTCAGGATCCTGGCTCTGCGAACCAGGGCGGCGATCTGGGCTGGGCGGCTGCGGACATTTACGATCCTGCCTTCCGCGATGCGCTGATGAAGCTGAATAAAGGCCAGATCAGTGCCCCGGTTCACTCTTCATTTGGCTGGCATCTGATCGAGCTGATGGACACCCGCAACGTGGACAAAACGGATGCGGCGCAGAAAGACAGAGCCTACCGTATGCTGTTTAACCGTAAGTTCTCCGAAGAAGCGGCAACCTGGATGCAGGAACAGCGCGCCAGTGCTTACGTGAAAGTCCTGAGCAACTAATGAAACAGCATCGTGTTGTTATCACTCCCGGCGAACCCGCCGGGATTGGGCCTGACCTCGTTGTCCAGCTCGCCCAGCGCAGCTGGCCAGTAGAATTGGTTGTCTGCGCGGATGCAACACTGTTACAAGACCGGGCGAATCTGCTCGGTCTGCCCTTAACGCTCATCCCCTACGTTGAAGGCCAACAGCCCGCACCACAGCAGGCTGGTACGCTCACTCTTCTTTCTGTTCCCCTTCGTACTCCCGTTGTTCCAGGCCAGCTCAGCACGGAAAATGGCCACTACGTCGTGGAAACCCTTGCCCGCGCCTGCGACGGTTGCCTGAAGGGCGAATTTGCCGCTCTGATTACCGGCCCCGTGCATAAGGGCGTCATCAACGAAGCGGGCATCCCTTTTACCGGGCATACGGAGTTCTTCGAAGAGCGCTCGCACAGCCCGAAAGTGGTGATGATGCTGGCGACGGAAGCGATGCGCGTTGCTCTCGTGACCACCCATCTACCGATCAAGGCCATTCCTGATGCCATCACCCCGGAACTGCTGCGGGAGATCATCGGGATCCTGCATCACGATCTGCAGACAAAATTCGGGATCCCGAAGCCGCATGTGCTGGTCTGCGGCCTCAATCCGCACGCCGGCGAAGGCGGGCACATGGGCACCGAAGAGATCGACACCATTATTCCGGTGCTTGAAGAAATGCGCGCCAAAGGGATGAATCTCAGCGGGCCGCTGCCTGCGGACACCCTTTTCCAGCCAAAATACCTGGATAATGCCGACGCCGTCCTCGCGATGTACCACGATCAGGGTCTGCCCGTGCTAAAATATCAGGGTTTTGGCCGCGGGGTGAATATCACCCTCGGTTTACCCTTTATTCGAACGTCCGTTGACCACGGCACTGCGCTGGATCTGGCAGGCCAGGGGAAAGCGGATGTCGGCAGTTTTATTACGGCGCTTAATCTCGCCATCAAAATGATTGTTAATACTCAATGACTAATCGAGTCCATCAGGGCCACTTAGCCCGTAAACGCTTCGGGCAAAACTTTCTCAACGATCAGTTCGTGATCGACAGCATCGTCTCTGCTATTAATCCGCAGAAGGGTCAGGCTATGGTCGAAATCGGCCCGGGCCTTGCCGCACTGACCGAGCCGGTAGGCGAACGCCTCGACGAGCTGACCGTTATCGAACTGGACCGCGACCTGGCCGCACGCCTGCAAACGCACCCGTTCCTCGGACCAAAGCTGACCATCTATCAGCAGGATGCCATGACCATGAACTTTGGCGAACTGTCGGAAAAAATGGGTCAGCCGCTGCGCGTGTTCGGCAACCTGCCGTATAACATCTCCACGCCGCTAATGTTCCACCTCTTTAGCTATACTGATGCCATTGCCGACATGCACTTCATGTTGCAAAAAGAGGTTGTTAACCGTCTGGTTGCAGGGCCGAACAGTAAAGCGTATGGTCGTTTAAGCGTGATGGCACAATATTACTGCAACGTGATCCCGGTACTCGAAGTACCGCCATCAGCGTTCACGCCGCCACCGAAAGTAGATTCTGCGGTTGTGCGCCTTGTGCCGCACAAAACGAAACCGTATCCGGTTAAAGATCTGCGTGTACTGAGCCGCATCACCACGGAAGCCTTTAACCAGCGCCGTAAAACGATCCGTAACAGTCTGAGCAATTCGTTTACCGTTGAGGTGTTAGCAGAGCTGGGGATCGACCCGGCAATGCGTGCGGAAAACATTTCTGTAGAGCAGTACTGCAAGCTGGCTAATTACATCAGCGAAAATGCGCCGCCGAAGGAGAGTTAAGCCATGATTGATTCGCCCCGCGTATGTGTCCATGTACAAAGCGTCTATGTTGAATCGCAATCCTCGCCGGATGAAGATCGTTTTGTCTTTGCTTACACCGTGACCATTCGCAATCTGGGGCGGATGCCCGTGCAGCTGCGCGGGCGCTACTGGCTTATCACCAACGGCAATGGCCGCGAAATCGAAGTTCAGGGGGAAGGTGTGGTCGGTGAACAGCCTCATATCGCCCCTGGCGAAGAGTATCAGTACACCAGCGGCGCGGTAATTGAAACGCCGCTGGGTACCATGCAAGGCCATTACGAAATGGTCGACGTCGATGGCAATGTGTTCCGCGTTGCTATTCCTGTGTTCCGTCTCGCCGTAACCACACTCATTCATTAATATAATGTCTACATATCTGATTGGCGACGTTCACGGTTGCTACGATGAACTGATCGCATTGTTAAAACAGGTCGACTTTACGCCAGGACAGGACACGCTCTGGCTGACGGGCGATTTAGTCGCGCGTGGCCCGGGCTCGCTTGAGGTTTTACGTTTCGTCAAATCTCTGGGCGACAGCGTGCGCATGGTGCTGGGCAATCACGATCTTCACCTGTTGGCCGTATTTGCCGGGATCAGCCGCAACAAACCTAAAGATCGCCTCTCTCCCCTGCTGGATGCGCCAGACGCGGACGAACTGATTAACTGGCTGCGCCGCCAGCCTTTACTGCAGGTCGATGAGGAGAAAAAGCTGGTTATGGCTCATGCCGGGATCACCCCGCAATGGGATCTTGAGACGGCTAAAACCTGCGCGCGTGACGTTGAGGCGGTGCTGGCGAGCGACTCGTACCCCTTCTTCCTTGATGCCATGTACGGCGATATGCCGAATCACTGGAGCGAGGATCTCAGCGGTCTGGCCCGCCTGCGCTTTATTACCAACGCTTTTACGCGCATGCGTTTCTGCTTCCCGAACGGGCAGCTGGACATGTATTCCAAAGAGACACCGGAAAGCGCGCCTGCCCCGCTCAAACCGTGGTTTGCCATTCCTGGACCCGTGACAAGCGAGTACAACGTCGTCTTTGGCCACTGGGCTGCGCTGGAAGGAAAAGGCACGCCGGACGGGATCTACGGTCTGGATACCGGATGCTGCTGGGGCGGAGAGTTGACCTGCTTACGCTGGGAAGATAAAACTTACTTTGTTCAGCCGTCCAACCGACAGCTGGACTTAGGGGAAAGTGAGGCCGTTGCCTCCTGAATCATTCCCTCTCCCGGGCGGGAGAGGGACATCACTTAACGACGTTCCAGAATCTCGAAGCAGTAGCTGTGGGAGTTCTGTGCATCCGCGTCGTGGAACTCGCTGAATACCGATTCCCACTCGTCCGGATCGTAATCCGGGAAATGGGTGTCCCCTTCCACTTCCGCATCAATGTGGGTCAGATACAGCTTCTGCGCTTTTGGCAGGAACTGCTCATACACGCGGCCGCCGCCGATCACCATGATCTCTTCGGCGTCACCGCAGGCGGCAATCGCTTCATCAACGGACTTAACCCATTCGACGCGATCGTCAGTGCCCGGCTGGCTACTGATAACGATATTCTTACGGCCCGGCAATGGACGACCAATCGACTCCCAGGTCAGGCGGCCCATCACTACCGGCTTGTTTAACGTAGTACGTTTAAACCATGCGAGATCGGCAGGCAGGTTCCACGGCATGGCATTTTCCATACCGATAACGCGGTCCACCGCCAGCGCTGCAATCAGACTGATCATTGAAAATTTCCCGGATGCAAAAAATTGCCGCCACTATACGGAAAGCTTAATCTTTCGTCGACTGGCGGCAGAGTAAAGATACAGAAATTTTTTATTATTGCTGGCAACTCCACTTCACGCGGAAGGTTTACTCTCGGGCTCGTCAGCCGGATCGCCGGTATGCTTGCCCTCTTCCGTGCCCTGCCAGCCATGACGTTGGATCAGCGACAGGTGATTGCGGTCCTCGTTAATGATTTCTGTAAGCATTGCGCTGGTGCGTTTAAACACCGCCGCACGCTCCGTGGCCGTACTGCCCGCCATCGCCGCCATCTCTTCCACCATCTCAGTATTAAAGCGACGGAACAGGTCCGCACGCTCGCGCGCTTCGTACGCGCCGAGCCCCAGATTTTCCAGCGCCATACGGCCGGATTTCAGCGCGCCTTCAAAGGTTTCACGCTCCGGAGCTTCTACCCCCGCCTGCCGCAGCCGGATATAGTGATCCACATCGCGGGCGCGGGAAATGATGGTCAGATTCGGGAAATGTTCTTTCGCCATTTCCACCATCTGCATGCTGGTCTCCGGATCGTCAATGGCGTTAATCAACACCTCCGCTTTTGCCGCCCCGGCAGATTCCAGCAGATCGACGCGGGTCGCATCGCCGTAAAACACCTTCATATCAAATTTTCGCAGGGTGTCGACATGGTCGGGGTCGTGATCGAGGATAACCATTTTCACCCCGCTGGACAGCAGCAGACGGCCAACGATCTGCCCGTAGCGGCCAAATCCGGCAATGATGACGCGCGGCTGCTCTTCGTCAATTTCATCGGCTTCGCGCTCCTGCTCGCTACCCGATTTTTCCAGACGCGTCAGCACCACCAGCAGAATAGGCGTCGCCGCCATCGACAGCGCGACCGCGAGCGTCAGCGCTTTCGCCCATTCCGGGTCGAGGACGTTTGCCATCTGTGCTGCGCCAAAGACCACAAACGCAAATTCGCTCCCCTGCCCCAGCAGAACCGCAAACCAGCTGCGCTGCTTATTTGGCACCTTGAGCGGACGCGCAATCAGCCACAGCATCGCCATTTTAATGATCAGGAAGCCGACCAGCAGGACGACGATCCGCAGCGGGTGCGTCACCAGCGTGCCGAAGTCGACGGACATCCCCACGCCGATGAAAAACAGCCCCAGCAGCAAGCCTTTAAACGGCTCGATATCGCTTTCCAGCGCGTGACGGTATTCAGAACTCGCCAGCAGAACGCCTGCGAGGAACGCCCCCATCGCCATCGACAGCCCGGCTTCCTCCAGCAGCAAACCAAAGCCAAACACCAGGAACAGCGCCACGGCGCTGAACACTTCGCGCAGGCCTGAACGGGCAACAAACCGCAGTAACGGGCGGGTCACGTAGCGGCCAAGCAGGACCACCAGCGCTAGCGCCCCCACGACTTTTAATGCCGACAGCGCAAACGCCCCCAGCGTCGTGGACGAGCCGCTTGCCGCCAGCAGCGGGATCATCGCCACCAGCGGAATAGCGGCAATATCCTGGAACAGCAGCACCGAAAACGCGCTGCGTCCCATCTGCGAGACCGTCAGATTTCGCTCGTTCATCGCCTGCATGGCGATGGCCGTCGAGGAGAGCGCCAGCGTCATGCCGATAAGCTCCGCCACTTTCCAGTCCATGCCCAACAGGATGCAGAACCCACCGAGCAGCAGGCCGCAGGCCACCATCTGCAGCGCGCCTCCGCCAAATACCGAGGCGCGAAGTTTCCATAACCTCTGCGGATCCAGCTCCAGACCAATCACAAAGAGCATCAGCACGACGCCAATTTCAGCGAAATGGAGGATCGCCTCCGCATCCGTTACCAGTCGAAAGCCCCAGGGCCCAATGACGCAGCCCGCAATCAGGTAGCCAAGAACCGACCCCAGCCCCAGACGTACCGCCACCGGCACAATCAGCGCCGCCGCGCCGAGATAAATCAGCGCCTGTATCAGCGTATGGCTATCCATGATGCGTCTCCTGCCACTCAAGCAAGCGTTGTTTATAATGGCGAGCCTGCGCCTGCAGCGTTTCATCGTCGCAAACAAAGGTGCAATGCATCGCAAAAGGCGGGAGCCAGTTCAGCCCGCAGTAAAGCGCCGTAGCCTGCAGCGGCTGCGCCAGGACGTCAAACCCCGGGAAGGCACCAATATCAAAGTGGCTTTCCCCACCGCCGGTGGTAACCGCCCACATCAGGCTTTTGCCTTTTAGCGCATTGCCGTTGTGGCCATACGCCCAGCCGTGGGAGAAGACTTTATCAATCCACAGCTTCAGGAGCGGCGGCGTGCTGTACCACTGCATCGGGTGCTGCCAGACGATCAGATCGGCACGGGAGAGCGCCTCCTGTTCGGCGGCGATATCGATATTAAAATCGGGATAGAGTTGATAGAGGGAACGTATCTCTACGTTTTCTAGCGTCCTTGCCTGCTCAAGCATCCGCTTATTCGCATGCGAGTGCTGCGGATAAGGGTGCGCATAAATTATCAGAATCATTGAGTAGCCTGTTGTTACTGCCTTCTTTTAACAAAAGAGTGTAGTCAGTAATTCAACAGGCTAATAGTGAATATTATTGACGGGCTTACGTCAGAATTCTGAATTAGTTATCCAGCTCGCCCATGGATTTCACCTGGTCGCGATTAATCTGTTCAGTTTGACCGGTTTCGGCGTTTTTGTACGACACCAGGCCGGTATCGTCATCCACCTGCGGTTTCCCGTCAGTCACGATGGTTTTACCATCGGTGGTTTTTACGGCCTGATTGGACGAACAGCCCGCGACGGTGAACATTGCGGTGGCAGCCAGAACGGAAGCGATCAGTAGTTTATTTTGCATGGTGTTTTCCCCTGCTCTCAGTTGAATTTTCGTTATCGACCTAACCATTTTAGGCTAACTGACTGAAAGCGGATGAAAAACCAGAAGGTTCTTAAGATGGGAAAATTGCCCGGTAACCGAACGGTACCGGGCAATGGGGGTTACTTGCTAATCTGCGCGTGCATTTCCTGCACCGAAATCACCTTCTCGGTGGCATCCGCATTCAGCGCCATCGCTGTTGCGAAACCGCCGTTCAGGGTGGTGTCGTAGTGCACCTTGTATTGCAGCGCGCTGCGGCGAATCAGCTTGGAGTCTTCAATCGCCTGGCGTCCTGCGGTGGTGTTGATGATGTAGGTATATTCGCCATTCTTGATACGATCCTGAATGTGCGGACGGCCTTCATGCACCTTGTTCACCAGACGCGGGTTAATACCGGCTTCACCCAGCACAATCGCCGTACCGTGGGTTGCGTCCAGCTCGAAGCCCTGTTTCAGCAGCTTGGCGGCCAGGTCAACCACGCGCTCTTTATCGCCTTCGCGAACGGAGAGCAGCGCACGGCCCGATTTTCTCATGGTAGAGCTGCTGCCCAGCTGCGCCTTGGCAAACGCTTCTGCGAAGGTGCGGCCCACGCCCATTACTTCCCCGGTCGAGCGCATCTCTGGCCCTAACAGCGGGTCAACGCCCGGGAATTTGTTGAACGGCAGCACCACCTCTTTCACCGAGTAATACGGCGGGATAATCTCTTTGGTTACGCCCTGCTGAGCCAGCGTCTGGCCAGCCATCACGCGCGCCGCCACTTTCGCCAGCGGAATACCGGTCGCTTTAGAGACGAACGGTACGGTACGCGCCGCACGCGGGTTGACTTCAATCAGATAAACTTCGTTGTCTTTCACCGCGAACTGAACGTTCATCAGGCCACGAACCTGCAACTCAAAGGCCAGCTTCTGCACCTGCTGGCGCATCACGTCCTGAATTTCCTGGCTCAGCGTGTAGGCTGGCAGAGAACAGGCGGAGTCGCCGGAGTGCACGCCAGCCTGCTCGATGTGCTCCATGATGCCGCCAATCAGCACCATTTCGCCGTCGCAGATGGCGTCAACGTCCACTTCCACCGCGTCGTCGAGGAAACGGTCGAGCAGCACTGGCGCATCGTTGGACACGCTCACCGCAGTCTGGAAGTAGCGGCGCAGGTCGGCTTCGTCGTAGACGATTTCCATCGCGCGGCCGCCCAGTACGTAGGAAGGACGCACCACCAGCGGGTAGCCAATCTCTTTCGCCTTCTCAACAGCCATCTCAATGGCGGTCACGGTGGCGTTCGCAGGCTGTTTCAGCTTCAGACGGTCAACCGCCTGCTG
This sequence comes from Enterobacter cloacae complex sp. P42RS, assembly GCF_014930595.1. Classification (NCBI taxonomy): domain Bacteria; kingdom Pseudomonadati; phylum Pseudomonadota; class Gammaproteobacteria; order Enterobacterales; family Enterobacteriaceae; genus Enterobacter; species Enterobacter cloacae complex sp. P42RS. The sequence continues at coordinate 314,209 of NZ_JADBRK010000005.1, read as the reverse complement.
GAAACGCTCGCGGTCTTCCGCACGGTCAATCGCATCCGGGCTGGTGCCGATAACCGGCACGCCTGCTGCTTCCAGCGCGCGCGCCAGCTTCAGCGGGGTCTGGCCGCCGTACTGCACGATAACGCCCTTCGGCTTCTCGATGCGCACGATTTCCAGCACGTCTTCCAGGGTAACCGGCTCGAAGTAGAGACGGTCAGAGGTGTCGTAGTCGGTAGAAACGGTTTCCGGGTTACAGTTGACCATGATGGTCTCGTACCCGTCTTCGCGCAGCGCCAGCGAGGCGTGTACGCAGCAGTAGTCGAACTCAATGCCCTGGCCGATACGGTTTGGACCGCCGCCCAGCACCATAATCTTGTCGCGGTCGACGGACGGATTCGCTTCGCACTCGTCTTCATAGGTGGAGTACATGTACGCGGTATCGGTCGAGAACTCGGCCGCGCAGGTGTCCACGCGCTTGTAAACCGGGTGCAGGTCATACTGGTCGCGCAGCTTGCGGATTTCCGCTTCGCGCACGCCCGCCAGCTTAGCCAGACGCGCATCGGCGAAGCCTTTACGCTTCAGCATGCGCAGGAAGTCTGCATCCAGGCCGTTGATACCCAGCTCCGCCACTTTCTCTTCCAGACGCACCAGCTCTTCAATCTGCACCAGGAACCAGCGGTCAATGTTGGTCAGGTTAAATACGCCGTCGACGGACAGGCCCGCGCGGAAGGCATCGGCGATGTACCAGATACGCTCTGCGCCCGCGTCTTTCAGCTCGCGGCGGATTTTGGTCAGCGCTTCCGGATCGTCCAGGCTCACTTTCGGGTCAAAGCCGGTGGCGCCCACTTCCAGACCGCGCAGCGCTTTTTGCAGGGATTCCTGCTGCGTGCGGCCAATCGCCATCACTTCACCCACAGATTTCATCTGGGTCGTCAGACGGTCGTTCGCGCCCGCGAATTTCTCGAAGTTAAAGCGAGGAATTTTAGTCACAACGTAGTCGATGGACGGCTCGAAGGACGCAGGGGTGCGGCCACCGGTGATGTCGTTCATCAGCTCGTCGAGGGTATAACCCACCGCCAGCTTCGCCGCCACTTTCGCAATCGGGAAGCCGGTGGCTTTGGAGGCCAGCGCGGAGGAGCGGGAGACGCGCGGGTTCATTTCGATAACAATCAGGCGGCCGGTTTTCGGGTTAACGGAGAACTGCACGTTAGAGCCGCCGGTTTCCACGCCGATTTCACGCAGTACCGCCATCGAGGCGTTACGCATGATTTGATACTCTTTGTCGGTCAGCGTCTGGGCTGGCGCAACGGTGATGGAGTCGCCGGTGTGGATACCCATCGCATCGAAGTTTTCGATGGAGCAGACGATGATGCAGTTGTCGTTTTTATCACGCACCACTTCCATCTCGTACTCTTTCCAGCCAATCAGCGATTCATCAATCAGCAGCTCTTTGGTTGGGGAGAGATCCAGACCGCGCTCGCAAATCTCTTCGAACTCTTCGCGGTTGTAGGCGATACCGCCACCGGTGCCGCCCATGGTGAACGATGGACGGATGATGCACGGATAGCCCACTTCTGCCGCAACGGCCAGCGCCTCTTCCATGTTATGCGCAATACCGGAACGCGCGGTGTCGAGGCCGATTTTCTTCATCGCCACGTCAAAGCGGCGACGGTCTTCTGCTTTATCAATCGCATCGGCGGTCGCACCAATCATGGTGACGCCAAATTCAGCCAGCACGCCCTGACGCTCCAGCTCCAGCGCGCAGTTCAGCGCCGTCTGGCCGCCCATGGTTGGCAGCACCGCGTCCGGGCGCTCTTTTTCGATGATTTTACGCACCACTTCCCAGTGAATCGGCTCGATGTAGGTGGCATCCGCCATTTCCGGGTCGGTCATGATGGTCGCCGGGTTAGAGTTAACCAGGATAACGCGGTAACCCTCTTCGCGCAGCGCTTTACACGCCTGCGCGCCGGAGTAGTCGAATTCGCAGGCCTGGCCGATGACGATCGGGCCAGCGCCAAGGATCAGGATGCTTTTTATGTCTGTACGTTTTGGCATGGTCTTCTCGGCTCCTGATTATTTAGCGGTCTTACGGTATTGCTCGATAAGTTCGATGAAGTGATCGAACAGCGGCGCGGCGTCGTGCGGGCCCGGGCTCGCTTCCGGGTGGCCCTGGAAGCTGAACGCTGGCTTATCGGTACGGTGGATACCCTGCAGGGTGCCATCGAACAGCGACTTATGGGTCACGCGCAGGTTAGCCGGCATTGAGGCTTCATCGACGGCGAAGCCGTGGTTTTGCGCGGTGATCATCACCGTATTGTTATCAATGTCTTTCACCGGGTGGTTACCACCGTGGTGGCCGAACTTCATCTTGACGGTGTTCGCACCGCTCGCCAGCGCCAGCAGCTGATGGCCGAGACAGATGCCGAATACCGGGATATCGGTTTCCAGGAAGGACTTGATGGCAGCGATGGCATAATCGCACGGCGCCGGGTCGCCAGGGCCGTTGGACAGGAAAATGCCGTCCGGATTCATCTTCAACACGTCTTCGGCAGACGTTTGTGCAGGCACTACCGTCAGGCGGCAGCCGCGGTCAACCAGCATGCGCAGAATGTTGCGCTTGGCGCCGAAATCGTAGGCCACCACGTGCAACGGCAGCTCGCTCTCTTTTTTCGCTTCCGGCAGGTCGCCTTCGAGCGTCCAGCTACCCTGCGTCCAGCTGTAGGCTTCAGCGGTAGTCACTTCTTTCGCCAGGTCCATGCCGTTCAGGCCCGGGAAGGCTTTTGCTTTTTCCAGCGCCAGCGTCGCATCGAGGTTATCACCCGCGATGATGCAGCCGTTCTGTGCACCCTTCTCGCGCAGCAGGCGCGTTAACTTACGGGTATCGATATCGGCAATCGCCACGATGTTATGGCGCTTCAGGTAAGAAGAGAGGTCTTCAGTGTTGCGGAAGTTGCTGGCAATCAACGGCAGGTCGCGAATGACCAGGCCTTGCGCATGTACCTGAGAGGATTCTTCGTCAGCCACATTGGTGCCGACATTGCCGATATGAGGATAAGTAAGAGTAACGATTTGGCGAGAATAGGAAGGATCAGTGAGGATTTCTTGATAACCGGTCATTGAAGTATTGAAAACGACTTCCCCAACCGCCGAACCCGTTGCCCCTATGGCCCGACCGATAAACTGGGTTCCGTCTTCCAGAACCAATAGCGCTGACTTAATCAAAACACCCTCCAGAGAATATGCACTCACTTTATTTGCATATTAATTCACAACCATGTCATAAATCAATGCAAATGTGTTGCCAGCGGATTTTTGGCAAACGGCGGCATTCTGGGGATTTGGTGGGTAAAAGTCAACTCAAAACGGATATTTTGTTTATTCTTTTGCAGGACTGGCAGCTTGAATGGGATTTAACGGGCAAAAAGATCAGGTAAATCATCCTGGAAAACGCTTGCGCGGTAGGTTTTATGGAAATTAAGAGACGAGAGCGACAAAAAGTGGACCAAATGGTCAAAATTTACATTCAATTCACATAATAATTGCATAAAACTCAGATTTATGACGATTAACAATCAAAATCCATCTAAAACAAATAAAATAAGAGGGCAATAAATTATTGCCCTATGCAATCAATACATTACGACTGCAATAACCACATCACGATGGGTAATAAAGCTTACAAATTGTTGAGATCCAGCACATCTCGCATATCAAAAAGACCCTTTTCTTTCGATTTCAGCCACAATGCGGAGCGTACTGCGCCATTGGCGAACGTCATGCGGCTTGACGCTTTGTGTGTAATCTCAACACGTTCGCCAATATCGGCGAACATCGCCGTGTGTTCGCCGACGATATCGCCCGCCCGGACGGTTGCGAAACCAATGGTGCCCGGCACGCGTTCTCCGGTATGCCCTTCACGGGAATAGACTGCGATGTCTTTTAAATCTTTATCCATTGCATAAGCAATCGCTTCGCCCATCGCCAGCGCCGTGCCTGATGGAGCATCAACTTTATGGCGGTGGTGCGCTTCAATAATCTCAATGTCGGTGTAGTCGCCCATCACCTTCGCCGCTTTTTCCAGCAGCTTCAGCATGACGTTAACGCCTACGCTAAAGTTCGCGGCAAAGACAATCGCAATGTCGGTGGCTGCATCCTGAATGGCCTGTTTACCCGCATCATCGAAGCCGGTGGTGCCAATCACCATCCCTTTACCGTGCTGGCGGCAAAACGCCAGGTGAGTCAGGGTGCCTTCGGGACGGGTAAAGTCGATGAACACGTCAAAGTCATCTTTGACCGCATCAAGGCTGCTCTGAACGGTAACACCTGTCTTGCCCGCGCCGGCCAGTTCACCCGCATCGGATCCCAGCAGGGATGAACCTTCACGCTCCAGCGCCGCGCCGAGTGCCACGCCATCCATTTGTATTGCCGCCTGAATCAGCTGGCGACCCATACGTCCACCCGCGCCCGCAATGGCGACACGGATCTGTGCATCATGCATAGTTATTCTCTTACGTTAAAATGATGTAAACCGTTTTCAGATTAACCAGCCTTCGTAAAGGCTGCCAACTGAAAACACCAATAATTAGAATTTAACGTGAAACCGACTCAGATATCAGTAAAAGACATGATTTTGTCGTAACGATAAAGTCCGGAGCAAAAAAAAGGCCAGCACAGGAGGTGCTGGCCTTTCATCAGAAAAGAAATTATTCCACTTCGCGGGCGTCGATACGCAGCTCTTTCGGCACTTCGAAGACGATATTCTCTTCGCGTCCTTCCAGCGGCACCGCTTCGCCCCCGCCCAGCTCCTGCAGACGAGCAATCACGTTCTGCACCAGGATATCCGGCGCGGAAGCGCCTGCGGTAACGCCAACGCAGGCCGCATTTTTCACCCACGCTTCCTGGATGTCCGTCGCGTCGTCGATTAAAAACGCCGCTTTCCCCATACGCTGCGCCAGTTCGGCCAGACGGTTGGAGTTAGAGGAGTTTTTAGAGCCGACAACCAGCACCACGTCCGCCTGTTCAGCCAGCGCGCGCACCGCTTCCTGACGGTTAGTGGTGGCGTAGCAGATATCATCCTTACGCGGCCCGACGATTTTCGGGAAGCGCTGGCGCAGGGCGTCAATCACGTCAGAGGTGTCGTCTACGGAGAGCGTGGTCTGGGTCATAAACGACAGACGCGCTTCGTTTTTCACGTTCAGCGTCAGTACATCTTCCGGTGACTCCACCAGGTACATTCCCCCTTCCGGGTTGCTGTACTGGCCCATGGTGCCTTCAACTTCCGGGTGACCGGCGTGGCCAATCAGAATCGACTCTTCACCGCGACGGCTGGCGCGCGCCACTTCCATATGCACTTTTGTCACTAATGGACAGGTGGCATCGAATACGGTCAGATCGCGGTTTTTCGCTTCGTTACGGACCGCCTGAGAGACGCCGTGCGCAGAGAAGATCAGGATCGCACCGTCCGGCACTTCGCTGATCTGCTCGATGAAAATAGCACCGCGCTCGCGCAGGCTGTCGACCACGTAGCGGTTATGCACCACTTCGTGACGCACGTAAATCGGCGCGCCGTAAATCTCCAGCGCGTTTTCAACAATGCTGATAGCGCGGTCTACACCGGCGCAGAAGCCACGCGGGTTAGCCAACAGGATCTGCATTTCTGGCCTCCAGTGCCGGATCAATCTCCAGCACTTCAACATCAAAATGAACGGTACGCCCGGCAAGCGGATGGTTGAAGTCAACGGTGATAGAGTCGCCGTTAATCTCGCGGATCACGCCAGGCATTTCGCTGCCGTCCATAGCGGTAAAGAGCATAATCGCCCCGATTTCCGGTTCACCCGCGTCCATAAACTCGCGGCGCGAGAAATACTGAATCAGGTCCGGGCTTGGCACGCCAAACGCGGCATCCGGCTCCAGCGAGAACGCTTTTTTCTCACCCTCTTTCAGGCCCAGGAGCTGCTGCTCAAGACCTTCAGACAGGGAGGTATCGCCGAGACGAAACAGGGCAGGTTTGCCGTTATTGCGGGTGGATTCAGCCGTGGAGCCGTCATCCAGCTTCAGCGTGAAGTGAACGAGAACCGCGCTGTTGCTCTGTACGGATTTAGACATACACATTGCTCTTTAATGTTGTGCCGGGTGGCGCAGCGCATCACCCGGCATTGACAATTACGCCTGCTCTTTCGCTGCGGGTTTAGGCAAGAAGCCTTCCAGCACGATTAACGCCGCACCGATGCAGATGGCGGTGTCGGCCAGGTTAAAGGTCGCGAAGTGCCAGTCGCCGACGTAGAAGTCGATCATATCGACCACAAAGCCGTGCCACAGGCGGTCAAACAGGTTGCCCAGCGCGCCGCCAATGATCAGCGCGTAGGCGATGTTATTCAGCTTTTGCGTGGCCTTCGAGCGGTACATCAGCACAGCCAGTACCACGCAGATACCGAGAGCGATACCCGCGAAGAACCAGCGCTGCCAGCCACCGCTGTCGGCAAGGAAGCTAAACGCCGCGCCGTAGTTGCGCGCATAGTGCAGGTTAAGCGACGGGAACAGCGAAACCGTCTCCCCCAGAGCGAAATTCTGGAGGATCAGGAACTTGCTGCCCAGATCGATAATCAGCACCACCACAACCAGCCACAGCCAGCGCAGTCCTGTTGAACAGAGAGTTTTACTCATCAGGCAAACTTACGTTTTTCGCCGTCACCGGCGACGTTGCTTACACAGCGTCCGCAGATGTCTGCGTGTTCCGCCACCTGGCCGATATCGGTAGTGTAATGCCAGCAGCGCGGGCACTTCTCACCTTCGGCTTTGCTCAGTGCGACTTTCAGGCCTTTGAGCAACTCGCTCTGCTGAGCATCAGCAGAAGCCTCGGCATAATCCGCAACTTTTGCACCGGAGGTCAACAGGACAAATCGTAATTCATCGCCCAGCGCGGTCAGCTTCGCCGCCAGCTCCGGTTCGGCGTACAGGGTCACTGCCGCTTCCAGAGAGCCACCGACTTTTTTATCCGCACGCGCCTGCTCGATCACTTTGTTCACTTCGCCACGCACTTTCAGCAGCTCGTCCCAGAAGGCATCGTTCATTGCTTCGGTGCTGGAGAGATCGAACAGACCTTCATACCACTCGCCGGTGAAGACATACTTCTCACGGTCGCCCGGCAGATAACCCCAGATTTCATCCGCGGTGAAGGACATGATCGGCGCCATCCAGCGCACCAGCGCTTCTGCGATGTGGAACAGCGCGGACTGGCAGCTACGGCGAGCCACGCTGTCCGCCTTCGCGGTGTACTGGCGATCTTTGATGATGTCGAGGTAGAACGAGCCCATCTCGATGGAGCAGAAGCGCATCAGGCGCTGCACCACTTCGTGGAAGTCGTAAGACTCATAGGCTTTCAGGATATCTTCCTGCGCCGCTTTCGCGCAGCCTACCGCCCAGCGGTCCAGCACGACCATCTCTTCCGGTTTCACCATGTCTTTCACTGGATCGAACCCGTTCAGGTTCGCCAGCAGGAAGCGCGCGGTGTTACGGATACGACGATAGCTGTCGGCAGCACGCTTCAGGATCTCGTCAGACACCGCCATTTCGCCAGTGTAGTCGGTTGAGGCTACCCACAGACGCAGGATGTCCGCGCCCAGCTTGTTCATCACGTCCTGCGGCGAAACGGTGTTGCCGATAGATTTAGACATCTTACGGCCCTGACCATCCACGGTGAAGCCGTGGGTCAGTACCTGACGGTAAGGCGCTTTACCTTTCATCGCGGTGGAGATCATCAGGGATGACATGAACCAGCCGCGGTGTTGGTCGGAACCTTCCAGATACATGTCGGCAGCGTGACCGGCAAACTCCGGACGCACGTCAACTACGGAGGCGTGAGTCGACCCGGAGTCGAACCACACGTCCAGGGTGTCTGGCACTTTCTCATAGTTGTCCGCGTCCGCGCCCAGGATGTCACGGGCGTCGAGATCCCACCACGCCTGAATGCCGTCAACTTCGACGCGCTTCGCCACTTCTTCCATCAGTTCCAGGGTGTTCGGGTGCAGCTCATGCGTCTCTTTATGCACGAACAGCGACATCGGCACGCCCCAGGTACGCTGACGAGAGATACACCAGTCAGGACGGTTAGCCACCATGGATTCGATACGCGCCTGGCCCCAGTCCGGGATCCACTGCACGCCTTTGATCTCTTTCAGAGACTGCTCGCGCAGGCCTTTCTGATCCATGCTGACGAACCACTGCGGGGTCGCACGGAAGATGATCGGCGTCTTGTGGCGCCAGCAGCACGGATAGCTGTGCTGCATTTTCTCAACGTGCAGCAGCGCGCCGCTGGTGCGCAGCATCTCAACGATGATGTCGTTGGCTTTGAAGACGTTGATACCATCCAGCGCCGGGTAGGTGCCAGGCAGGTAAGAACCGTCCGGGCCTACCGGGTTGGCAATTTCCAGGCCGTATTTCAGGCTGATGTTGTAGTCGTCAGGACCGTGGCCACCGGCGGTATGTACCGCACCGGTACCCGCGTCCAGCGTGACGTGGTCGCCCAGGATCGCCGGAACGTCGAAGTCCAGGAACGGGTGTTTAAAGCGCATCAGCTCCAGCGCGTCGCCTTTTACGGTGCCCAGCACGGTGTAGTCGGTGATATTCGCGCGTTTCAGCACGCTTTCAACCAGATCTTTCGCCAGGATTACCGCGCGGCCATCAATCTGCACCAGCGCATATTCGAACTCGCCGGAAAGAGAGATTGCACGGTTGGCTGGCAGCGTCCACGGGGTAGTGGTCCAGATCACCAGAGAGATCGGGCCGCTAACGCCAGGCAGACCGAATTTACCTTTAATGGCATCCTGATCGACCGCTTCGAAGGCCACGTCGATAGAAGGTGAAGTTTTGTCGTAATATTCCACTTCCGCTTCTGCCAGCGCAGAACGGCAGTCCACGCACCAGTGCACAGGCTTTGCGCCTTTATGCAGGTGGCCGTTACCGATGATTTTGCCCAGCGCACGGATGATGTTGGCTTCGGTTTTGAAGTCCATGGTCAGGTACGGGTGCGACCAGTCGCCCAGCACGCCCAGACGGATAAAGTCAGCACGCTGGCCTTCAACCTGGGTGGCCGCGTATTCGCGGCACTTCGCGCGGAACTCTGCAGCGGTGAATTTCTCACCTGGCTTGCCAAACTCTTGCTCCACTTTCAGCTCGATCGGCAGACCGTGGCAGTCCCAGCCCGGCACGTAAGGCGAGTCAAATCCCGCGAGTCCTTTGGACTTCACGATAATATCTTTCAGAATCTTGTTTACGGAGTGACCAATATGAATGCTGCCATTCGCATATGGAGGGCCATCATGCAGAATGAAGGTTTTTTTGCCTTTTTTGGCTGCACGAATGATGCCGTACAGGTCATCATCGGTCCAACGCGCCAGCATTCCCGGTTCACGCTTGGCGAGATCGCCGCGCATCGGGAACCCTGTTTCCGGCAAATTCAGGGTTGATTTATAGTCACTCATCAGATTCTCGGTTCCGTATTTATCACGTAGGCAGTTAAGCCGGTTCTAAAGCCCAAAAAACTCGCGGGCCGTTAATTCATCTCGCGCGATTTGCGCCTTAAGTTCATCCAGCGAAGCAAATCGCTGCTCGTTGCGTATTTTTTTACGCAGTATTACATCTATATGGCGACCATAAAGGTCCATTACAACGTCCAGCAGGTGCACTTCTAGCTGTTGACGCACACCGGCAACGGTAGGACGCGTGCCAATGTTGGCAACGCCGTAAAACGACTTATCGCCCAGTCCTGCCACTTCCACCGCATAGACCCCTTTAACCGGGGAAACCTGACGACGCAGCGGTATATTCGCCGTCGGGAAACCAATCGTGCGGCCCAGCGCATCGCCATGAACCACGCGGCCAGAGATGGTGAACGGATGGCCCAGCAAATTTTCTGCCGTCTCCAGTTCATCATTAGCCAGCGCCTGCCGCACCGCCGTGCTGCTGACGCGCACGCCGCCTTCACAGAAGGTCATCGCGCTGGTGACGTCAAAACCGTACTCCAGACCAGCCTTCTGTAATAGCAAGAAATCGCCCTGACGACCAGCGCCAAAGCGGAAATCATCCCCTACGGCGAGAAACTGAACGCCAAGACGCTTAACCAGCAGGTCGCTGACAAAATTTTGTGCTGTCAGTGCGGCAAAGCGGCGATCGAAACGCACACACAATACGTAGTCCACGCCGGACTCCGCCAGGTAGCGCAACTTTTCGCGCAGGCGAGTTAGCCGAGCGGGAGATTTATCGCCCGCGAACAGCTCCAGCGGCTGTGGCTCGAAAATCATCACCACAACCGGCAGGCCACGGGCCTCCCCTTCTTTACGCAATCCCTGCAACAGCGCCTGATGACCACGATGCACGCCGTCGAAATTACCAATGGTCAGCACGCACCCGTGTGGCGCTCTGCTGAGATTATGTATGCCGCGTATCAGCTTCATGTCTGGCTCAAAACAGTGAAAATCGCCAAAGTATACCTTGTACAGCGGTTAAGGTTAACCGGCGATTGTTCGCGCAAAACAGAAAGCCGTAATGATTTCATCAGGCTGACCTTTCACAGCGAAAAAATCTGCCCGTGAACTGCGATTTTTACGCCGAAAGGCTGTATTCACGAAAGACAAGCTGGTAGAATCCTGCGCCATCACTACGTAACGAAGCGTCGCTAATTAACGGCGCTTATTTGCACAAATCCATTGACAAAAGAAGGCAAAGAGGGCATATTCCTCGGCCTTTGAATTGTCCACATAGAACATATTTGGGAGTTGGACTTGGCTAATATCAAATCAGCTAAGAAACGTGCCGTTCAGTCTGAAAAGGCTCGTAAGCACAACGCAAGCCGTCGCTCTATGATGCGTACTTTCATCAAGAAAGTATACGCAGCAATCGAAGCTGGCGACAAAGCTGCAGCGCAGAACGCATTTAACGAAATGCAACCAATCGTGGATCGTCAGGCTGCTAAAGGTCTGATCCACAAAAACAAAGCAGCGCGTCATAAAGCAAACCTGACCGCGCAGATCAACAAACTGGCTTAATCGCTACTTGTTGTTGCTTGTTTAAAGAACCCGCTTAACGCGGGTTTTTTTATGTCTTCAGAATGCCGGTGGCGTAAACAGCGCCGAGTAGTCACGGTTGCAGATTCGCTGCACCGCCGGGTGTTGAATCATCCTTTCGGCGAAAATGGCGTGGTACTCCTCCATCACGTTATCTACTCTGCCAATCTCCGTAATCTTATCGTCTGAATAGAGATCGTGCGCGTAGAGCGTTGGCGCCACGAAGATCGCATTATGCGCTTCGCCAAAGGCTTTCATCAACGCCGCATCGTCGAACTCGCCGAGGATCTCCACGTTCAACCCCTGCGAATTAAACCAGTTCAGCAGCTTGCGTCCGAGCATGGAACGCCTGCCCGGCACCAGCAGGCGACGCTCTTCCAGACAGGCCGGGAAAGGTTTCTCCGGCGGTGGATTGATGCACCAGAAGCTGACGCCGCATTCGCCAATTTTCACCGAGAACAGCCCCTCCTGCTGCGTGGAGTCGATGGGGCAATCCGAGATAATCATGTCCAGCTTGTGCTGGCTCAGCTGCTCCAGCAGCATCTCGTGGGTGGATTCAAAGCAGCGCAGATGGATTTGTTCATCCTCTACCACGGCGGCATCCAGCACGCCGCTTACCAGCCGTTTGGACAGTGCATCCGCGACCCCCACGTCAAAGAGCAGGTTCGACTCTTTGCGGTAGTTGACGATATCCAGCATCTCCTGGCTCAGGGTAAACATTTTGTCCGCATAGCGGAAAACCAGTTCACCCAGTTCGCTGGGCTCAATCCCACGGCCCTTGCGCTTGAAGAGCTTACCCTGCAGCCGTTCTTCAAGGGCTTTGATTTGCCCGGTGATGGTTTGCGGCGTCAGGTAAAGCGCCTCTGCAGCCCCCACGACCGAGCCCTGTTTGTAAACGTGCCAGAAGTAGTAAAGATGGTTGTAATTCAAATGAGGCATCGCGTCTTCGCTCCCTGAGTGTGTATCGGGAGAAGAGTGACCTTCTCCCGGTGTTCCGTTATGCCTGGACGGCCTGTCCGGACAACTTCACCTTCAACAAAGTATACCCAATCACTGCCGCCAGTAATGACCCAATGAGAATGCCGAGTTTCGCCCAGACGATGAGCTCTGGCGCGTTTGCACCAAACGCCAGCGTCGAGATAAAGATCGACATGGTGAATCCAATACCGCACAGTATGCCGACGGCCATGATCTGACTAAAGGTTGTACCGTTCGGCAACGATGCCAGCTTCATCTTCAGCGCCAGCCAGCAGAAGAGGCTGATCCCCAGCGGCTTACCGATAAACAGCCCGGCAATAATCCCCAGCGGCAGGACAGACGTCAGCCCGTCCAGCGTGACCCCCTGCAGGGAAACGCCCGCGTTGGCAAACGCAAACAGCGGCAGGATCATAAAGGCGACCCACGGGTGCAGCACGTGTTCCAGCTGTTTAGCGGGTGACTTACCGTCCTGCGGCTTAAGCGGCACGAAGAAGCCCACAATCACGCCGGCCAGCGTGGCGTGCACGCCGGATTTCAGCACCGCCGTCCACAGCACCATCCCCACCAGGATATAGATACCGATGCGGCGAACGTTGAAGATGTTCAGCACCGCCAACACCGCAATCGCCCCGGCGGCCACGCTCAGGGACAGGATCGACAGATCGCTGGTGTAGAACAGCGCGATAATCACAATGGCGCCCAGGTCATCAATGATCGCCAGCGCCATCAGGAAGATTTTCAGCGCAACCGGCACGCGGCTGCCGAGCAGAGCTAAGACACCGAGCGCAAAGGCGATATCCGTTGCGGCCGGGATCGCCCAGCCGTCACGCGCGACAGGATCCTGCCAGGTAAATGCGAGGAAGAGCAGCGCTGGAACGACCATCCCACCGAGCGCGGCAATAACCGGGAACGCCGCACGCTGGCGGCTGGCTAGCGAACCTAGCACCAGCTCGCGCTTAACCTCAAGACCAACGAGCAGGAAGAACACCGCCATTAGCGCATCGTTGATCCACAGCAGCATGTTCTTGTTAATTTCCAGCGCCCCGACCTTCAGCTCGACGGGCGTTTCCAGAAATGCGTGATAGAGATCGCGGGTCATGCCCAGGTTAGCCAGCACCATCGCGGCGGCCGCGGCAATAATCAGGATCACACCACCGGACGCCTCACTGCTAAAGAAACGGTGTAGTAATTTCATTTATGTTCTCTCTTTTACAACGATACCTCGATAAAACCATAATACCAAGCCAAATAGCTCGGCAAAAACAGATTAATATTGGGTATAGACTCAGTTTTACCGATCTATAACTGCGAAAAAAAGCCCGGAATCGCTTCCGGGCTTTTTGAAGTTAGACACAGCTAACGAATTAGCGGGTCAAATCATCGAAGAATTTTTTGACGCCATCAAAGAAGCTTTTGGAGCGCGGGCTGTTTTTCTCACCCGTTGGGCCGCCAAAGCTCTCCTGAAGCTCTTTCAACAGCTGTTTCTGCTTGTCGTTCAGGCCAACCGGCGTTTCCACGACGACGCGGCACAGCAGGTCGCCCTGCGCACCACCGCGAACGGATTTCACGCCTTTGCCGCGCATGCGGAACAGCTTGCCGGTCTGGGTTTCACCAGGGATTTTCAGATTGACGCGACCGTCCAGCGTCGGCACTTCGATTTCACCGCCGAGAGCCGCCATCGCGAAGTTGATCGGCACTTCACAGTACAGGTTATTGCCTTCACGCTCGAAGATGGCGTGCTGCTTCACCTGAACCTGAACGTACAGATCGCCTGCCGGCGCGCCGTGCTCGCCTGCTTCGCCCTCACCCGCCAGACGGATGCGGTCGCCCGTATCAACGCCAGCCGGGATCTTAACGGACAGGGTTTTGGTTTTCTCAACGCGACCGTGGCCGTGACACTTGGTGCACGGATCTTTAATCAGCGTACCGCGACCGTGACAGTGCGGACAGGCCTGCTGTACCGCGAAGAAGCCCTGGCGCATCTGTACCTGGCCGGAGCCATGACAGGTTGGACAGGTCTGTGGCTGGGTACCCGCTTTCGCGCCGCTGCCGTGGCAAACGTCACACTCTTCCAGCGTCGGGATACGGATCTCTTTCGTGACGCCACGAACGGCCTCTTCAAGAGTGAGATCCATGTTGTAACGCAGGTCTGCGCCGCGCGCTGCGCGCTGACGACCACGACCGCCGCCGAAGATATCGCCGAACACGTCGCCAAAGATGTCGCTGAAATCCGCACCGCCGCCAAAGCCGCCGCCACCGAATCCACCGCCGCCCATGCCGCCCTGTTCAAAGGCCGCGTGGCCGTACTGGTCATAGGCCGCACGTTTTTGTGCATCAGTCAGGACTTCGTAGGCTTCTTTGATCTCTTTAAATTTTGCTTCAGCCTCTTTGTCACCCTGGTTACGGTCCGGGTGGAATTTCATGGCCAGGCGCTTATACGCCTTTTTGATTTCACGCTCTTCCGCAGTTTTCGGAACGCCTAAAATCTCGTAATAGTCTTGCTTTGCCATTGGTTTTTTTAAGCCCCTTAACATGCGAGCACGGGCGTGGAGAGTTCTCCTACGCCCGTGCCGATTAATTACCCTGCATCAGGGCGATTATTTTTTGTCTTTAACTTCTTCGAACTCAGCGTCGACAACGTCGTCGTCTTTCGCGTTGTTCGCAGAAGCGTCAGCGCCTGCCTGCTGCTGTGCATGCTGCTGCTGAGCGATTTCCATCAGCTTCTGGGAAGCCTGTGCCAGCTCCTGCATCTTCGCTTCGATATCCGCTTTGTCTTCGCCTTTCAGAGACGTTTCAAGCGCGGTCAGTGCAGCTTCGATAGCAGTTTTGTCTTCCGCTGGCAGTTTATCGCCCGCTTCTTCAACCTGCTTACGGGTGCTGTGCAGCAGATGGTCACCCTGGTTACGGGTCTGAACCAGCTCTTCGAACTTACGGTCGGATTCCGCGTTAGCTTCGGCATCGCGAACCATTTTTTCGATTTCCGCTTCATTCAGGCCAGAAGATGCCTTGATGGTGATCTTCTGCTCTTTACCGCTGTTTTTGTCTTTCGCAGACACGTGCAGGATACCGTCAGCATCGATGTCGAAGGTAACTTCGATTTGCGGCATGCCGCGCGGTGCCGGGTTGATGCCGTCCAGGTTAAACTGACCCAGGGACTTGTTATCAGACGCACGCTTACGCTCACCCTGCAGCACATGGATGGTTACCGCAGACTGGTTGTCTTCAGCGGTAGAGAACACCTGGCTGTGCTTGGTTGGGATGGTGGTGTTTTTGTTGATGAGCGCAGTCATCACACCGCCCATGGTTTCGATACCCAGAGACAGCGGGGTAACGTCCAGCAGCAGTACGTCTTTCACTTCACCAGTCAATACACCACCCTGAACCGCCGCACCGATAGCTACCGCTTCGTCCGGGTTCACGTCTTTACGTGGCTCTTTACCAAAGAATTCAGCCACTTTCTTCTGAACCATTGGCATACGGGTCTGACCACCCACCAGGATAACGTCCTGGATGTCAGATACAGACAGGCCAGCATCCTGCAGTGCAACTTTCAGCGGCTCGATAGAACGGTTCACCAGGTCTTCTACCAGGCTTTCCAATTTCGCACGGGTCACTTTGATGTTCATGTGTTTAGGACCGGTCGCGTCTGCGGTGATGTACGGCAGGTTCACATCGGTCTGCTGAGCAGAAGACAGTTCGATCTTCGCTTTCTCAGCGGCTTCTTTCAGGCGCTGCATCGCCAGCGGGTCGTTACGCAGGTCAATGCCCTGATCTTTCTTGAACTCGTCAACGAGGTAGTTGATCAGACGGGTATCAAAGTCTTCACCACCCAGGTGGGTATCACCATTGGTTGCCAGAACTTCGAAGGTTTTTTCGCCGTCAACGTCGTCGATTTCGATAATAGAGATATCGAAGGTACCACCACCCAGGTCGTAAACCGCGATAGTACGGTTGCCGACTTCTTTATCCAGACCGTAAGCCAGTGCAGCCGCGGTTGGTTCGTTGATGATACGTTTTACTTCCAGACCTGCGATACGGCCAGCATCTTTGGTTGCCTGACGCTGAGCATCGTTGAAGTAAGCAGGAACGGTGATAACAGCTTCAGTTACCGGCTCACCCAGGTAATCTTCAGCGGTTTTCTTCATTTTTTTCAGCACTTCAGCAGAGATCTGCGGTGGTGCCGTTTTGGTGCCTTTCACATCAAGCCACGCATCGCCGTTATCTGCTGCGATGATTTTGTAAGGCATGATAGAAACGTCACGCTGAACTTCTTCGTCCTGGAAGCGGCGGCCAATCAGGCGTTTGATCGCAAACAGGGTGTTTTGCGGGTTTGTCACTGCCTGACGTTTAGCCGGCTGACCAACCAGAGTTTCACCATCCTGGGTATAAGCAATGATAGAAGGCGTGGTGCGATCGCCCTCGGCGTTCTCCAGCACGCGTGCAGTAGTGCCGTCCATAATCGCTACACAAGAGTTGGTAGTACCCAGGTCGATACCAATAATTTTACCCATCTAAACGTCTCCACTAAAAATTCAGTCAACATGTGGTTGTGTACCTGTAATAAGGGCAGAACGTGCTTTTTCAACTGCCCAGATTTGATTTTTTTCAGGTCCACACACTGCGGTTGACTACAAGATGGGGTCGCGACGGCATCCATCAAGGGGCAAGCATAAAAAAAATTTTAATTTCACCCTGATGAGATCATAGACGGCGCCGATGCCGCCCATTATGATGCCGCGCCCCGTCAGGGAGTATTGACGCGGGTTTAACCATTTCACCATTTTAATGATGATTTTTTTTGAGGACTTATGGGCAACACTAAGTTGGCTAATCCGGCTCCGCTGGGCCTGATGGGTTTTGGCATGACCACCATTCTGCTGAACCTGCACAACATCGGGATGTTCCCGATGGACGGCGTAATCCTGGCGATGGGCATTTTTTACGGCGGTATCGCGCAAATCTTCGCGGGCCTGCTGGAATATAAGAAAGGCAACACCTTCGGCTTAACCGCCTTCACCTCTTACGGCTCGTTCTGGCTGACCCTGGTCGCCATCCTGCTGATGCCTAAAATGGGCCTGGCAGACGCGGCAAACGCCCACTTCCTGGGCGTCTATCTGGGCCTGTGGGGCGTCTTTACCCTGTTCATGTTCTTCGGCACCCTGAAAGGCAACCGCGCGCTGCAGTTCGTCTTCCTGAGCCTGACCGTACTGTTCGCCCTGCTGGCAATTGGCCACCTGGCGGATAACGAAGGCATCGTTCACGTAGCAGGCTGGATTGGCCTGGTGTGCGGCGCAAGCGCTATCTACCTGGCAATGGGTGAAGTGCTGAACGAACAGTTTGACCGCACCATTTTACCTATTGGTGAAAAACACTGATCCCTCTGTCGTGCCCGCCTCGCGGGCACGATATTCCCCCGCCTGACGAAGCCAAACCCCTAATCCCAGCCCCATCAGCGAGAGCGCGAGTACATACCAGGCAGGCGCCATCGGCGACACCCCCATCATCACCGTGACCACTATCGGCGTCAGCCCGCCGAAAATGGCATACGCGACGTTATAAGAGAACGATATCCCGGTGAAGCGAACCTCCGGCGGGAAGGCGCGCACCATGACGTAAGGCACAGCCCCCACGACGCCCACGCACAGTCCGACCACGCCGTACAGCAGGAACAGCTGTTCAGGATGGCTGCCCGCAAGATGGTAAAACGCCCAGCTCGACGCGGCCAGCAGCAGGCTGCCGACAATAAAGGTCAGGCTGGCACCGAAACGATCCGCCGCCAGCCCGGCGGCCAGACAGCCAAAGCAGAGCATAATTGTCGCAATACTGTTTGCCTGTAAGGTCACGGCTGGGGCGAAACCGTACTGTTTCTGCAGCCACACCGGCGACATCAAAATCACCACCACGATGCCCGCCGACAGCAGCCAGGTGAGCAGCATCGACACCACCACCGCTTTTTTATGACGCACCACAACGGCTTTGACCGGCAACTCCTGCGCCAGCGCTTTACGCTGCTGCATTTCGAGAAAAATCGGCGTCTCCTGCAGCCAGCGGCGCAGGTACATTGCCACCAGGCCAAACGCCCCGCCCAGCAGGAACGGAATACGCCAGCCCCAGTCGTGCACGGCCTGCTGCGTCATGCTGGTGTTAACTATCGTCGCCACCACCGACCCCAACAGGATCCCGACGGTCAGCCCCGCCGTTAACGTTCCGCAGGCGATCCCGATGCGGCGGGCAGGAACGTGCTCCGCCACAAACACCCAGGCCCCCGGCACTTCCCCGCCGATGGCCGCGCCCTGAAGAATGCGCATCAGCAGCAGCAATAGCGGGGCGAGAATGCCCATGGAGGCATAGTTGGGCAGCAGGCCGATGGCCAGCGTCGGCACCGCCATCAGCAGGATGCTCAGGGTAAACATCTTCTTACGCCCGACAAGATCGCCAAAGTGGGCCATGACGATGCCGCCCAGCGGACGTGCCAGATACCCGGCAGCAAAGATGCCGAAGGTTTGCACCTGACGCAGCCATTCTGGAATATCCGCCGGGAAGAAGAGCGCCCCCACCACGGCGGCGAAGAAGACAAAGATGATGAAGTCGTAAAACTCCAGCGCGCCACCTAAGGCGGCGAGCGTAAGCGTTTTGTAGTCCTGTCGATTCAGAGGTCGGGTGTTATGTGACATAGCGAACCATTGTGCATGTGTTGTGGATTATTTTTTACAGCAATCGTAAAGAAAAAATTACTATATCGTAAATCCATTTACACGCTACTGCAGCTGGCGCTAATGTCACATTTTAGTAAATTTCAGGAGATTGTCTCGCGGCGTGCGCTTTTAGGACGAAATGCTGCTACCACTTTGTCGTCAGTTTCCACGTACGGCCCGTCAAGCAGCTGTATACAATACGGTACACTTGCAAATATGCCGTGCACGATGACGCTACCGTCCTCGGCTTTTAATCCTTCCAGCGTCTCTTTGATCGACTTTGGCTGCCCCGGCAGGTTCAGTATCAGCGCCTGTTTGCGGATCACCCCCACCTGGCGGGAAAGGATTGCCGTCGGGACAAAGTGTAGACTGATCTGGCGCATCTGTTCGCCGAAGCCCGGCATTTCACGGTCGGCGATAGCCAGCGTCGCGTCCGGCGTCACATCACGACGCGCGGGGCCGGTTCCACCCGTGGTGAGCACAAGGTGACAGCTCATCTCATCCACCAGCTCACACAGGGTCTGCTCAATGATCGGCTGTTCGTCGGGGATAAGGCGAGTCTGGATCTCAAACGGGGTGGTCAGCGCGCTTGCCAGCCACTCTTCCAGAGCAGGGATGCCTTTATCCTGGTAAACGCCGCTGGAGGCGCGGTCAGAAATCGACACTAAGCCGATGCGTAAGGTATTCATATCCATTCCATTCAAAAAGTACTGATTAAAGGGAATGATACACGCAGAGGGAAAATTCAGACAGAGGACAGAAGAAGACGCGTGACCGGGAGCCCGGTCACGCAGAATGATTACAGCAGGTCGCCGATCATTTTTTCCAGTTTTTCCTGGTCGATAGCAAACTTACGGATACCGTCCGCCAGTTTGTCTACAGCCATTGGATCCTGGTTGTGCTGCCACAGGAACTCGGATTCGGTGATGCGCTCCGGGCGCGCCTTCACTTCGCCGGTGTAAGACAGCTTACGCTCGATAGCACCTTCGCTTTCTGCCAGCTCTTTCAGCAGCGCAGGGGCGATGGTCAGACGATCACAGCCAGCCAGCTCAATGATTTCGCCCACGTTACGGAAGCTTGCACCCATAACCACGGTCTCATAGCCATGCTGTTTGTAGTATTCGTAGATTTCAGTCACGGAAATCACGCCTGGATCTTCAGACGCCGCGTACTCTTTCTTGTCGGTGTTGGCTTTGTACCAGTCCAGAATACGGCCCACGAACGGAGAGATCAGGTACACGCCTGCTTCCGCACATGCACGCGCCTGCGCGAAGGAGAACAGCAGGGTCAGGTTACAGTTGATGCCTTCTTTTTCCAGCTGCTCGGCAGCGCGAATGCCCTGCCAGGTCGACGCCAGTTTGATCAGGATACGGTCGTTGCTGATGCCCGCGTCGTTGTACAGTTTGATCAGGCGTTTTGCTTTCGCGATTGACGCTTCGGTGTCGTAGGAGAGACGTGCATCCACTTCGGTAGAGATGCGGCCCGGAACCAGCTTCAGGATTTCCAGACCGATGTTCACTGCCAGTTTATCGGTAGCATCCACAACCTGCTGCGCACGGTCATTGCTCTGTGCTTTCGCCCAGGTCACAGCCTCGTCAATCAGTTTGCGATACTCAGGGATCTGTGCGGCGTTAAGGATCAGAGAAGGGTTAGTTGTGGCATCCTGCGGCTGGTACAGCTTCATTGCCGCGATATCTCCGGTGTCAGCTACGACAGTGGTGAACTGACGAAGGGAGGTCAATTTATCCGTCATGATAGTGTTTCTCTTTTAACGTGCCCTGGATAATTCACGCTACCGACAGCATGCCTGCAGCGGAAAAATGACAGGTTTACTTGTTAGGGGGATGTAACCGGTCTGCCCTGATGATAACACGACGGAGGGGTAGCGCAACCGCAGACAGTGCGCTTAGGCAGAGTATGATAAACTCAAAATATTAACAGGCTGCTAAGCAACAGCATGCCCAATCAGTGGTAGCGCTTACATATTCACGTTGGCATCAACAAGAGGGACGTTAATGCCTGATTTCCTTTTCTTTATTAACGAAGTCCTCTGGGGTTCGATAATGATCTACCTGCTTCTGGGAGCAGGTATCTGGTTTACGCTACGCAGTGGGTTTATCCAGTTTCGCTATATTCGCAAGTTTGGCAGAAGTCTGAAAAACAGCGTCACGCCCCAGCCGGGCGGATTAACGTCGTTTCAGGCGCTGTGTACCAGCCTGGCTGCCCGCCTCGGTAGCGGAAACCTGGCGGGCGTTGCGCTGGCCATCAGCGCCGGTGGGCCAGGCGCGGTGTTCTGGATGTGGGTCACGGCGCTTCTCGGAATGGCTACCTCTTTTGCCGAAAGTTCACTGGCGCAGCTCTACAAAGAGAAAGACAGAAACGGGCAGTTTCGCGGCGGTCCGGCCTGGTATATGGCGCGTGGCTTAGGAATGCGCTGGATGGGCGTTCTGTTCTCGCTTTTTTTACTGCTCGCGTACGGTCTTATTTTTAATACCGTGCAGTCAAACTCCGTCGCCCATGCCCTGCGCTATACCTTCTCCTGCCCGGAGTGGATCACCGGCATCGGTTTAGCCCTCTTTGTTTTGCTCACCATTTCTGCCGGCCTGAAAGGCGTTGCCCGCCTGATGCAGTGGCTGGTTCCCATCATGGCGCTGCTCTGGGTTGCCGCGAGCCTGGTCGTCGCTGCGCTGCATGCCGACCAGGTTCCGGGCGTGATTGCGACCATCTTTAAAAGCGCCTTTGGCTGGCGTGAGGTGGCGTCAGGCGCGCTGGGTTACACCCTGAGCCAGGCGCTGATGGCAGGTTTTCAGCGAGGCATGTTCTCCAATGAAGCCGGGATGGGCTCCACTCCCAACGCCGCCGCGGCCGCCTCTTCCTGGCCGCCGCACCCGGCAGCGCAGGGTATCGTGCAGATGATAGGCGTGTTTATGGATACCGTTATTATCTGTTCCGCCAGCGCCATGATCCTCCTGCTGGCCGGTCCTGTGGCGCATGACTCGGATATCGACGGAATACAGCTTCTCCAGCAGGCGCTGGTGAACCTGACCGGCGGCTGGGGTTCGGGATTTGTCTCGCTCATTCTGATGCTGTTCGCCTTCAGTTCGATTGTGGTGAATTACCTGTACGCCGAAAATAACCTTATCTTCCTGAAATACGACTCTCGTCCTGCCATCCTCCTGCTTCGCCTGGGCGTAGTACTGATGGTGATCGCGGGCTCCCTTCTGAATATGCCGCTGGTCTGGCAGCTGGCGGATGTCATTATGGCGCTAATGGCAATCACTAACCTGACGGCGATCCTGCTGCTCTCGCCCGTTGTGAACCTTATTGCCAGGGATTATCTTCGCCAGCGCAAGCTGGGCGTTCCCCCGGTATTTGATGCCGCACGCTATCCCGAAATTCAGTCACAGCTTGCCCCCGGCACCTGGGATGATTTGCCCCGGCGATAACAGCTATCGATCAATTCAGGGCGATTTTTTGTTAAAGTCGCTCTAAATTTCCTGCAAGGACTGGATATGCTGATTCTGATTTCACCTGCAAAAACGCTCGACTACCAGAGCCCGCTCGCCACCGAGCGTTATACCCAGCCAGAACTGCTGGACTATTCGCAACAGCTGATCCGCGAAGCGCGCAAGCTCTCTGCGCCACAAATCGCCTCGCTGATGAGCATCAGCGACAAGCTGGCAGACCTGAACGCGACCCGGTTCCACGAGTGGCACCCGGATTTCACCCCCGCCAACGCGCGCCAGGCGATCCTGGCGTTTAAGGGCGATGTTTACACCGGCCTGCAGGCGGAAGATTTTAGCGAAGCCGACTTTGATTTTGCCCAGCAGCATCTGCGCATGCTGTCGGGCCTGTATGGCGTACTGCGCCCGCTGGATCTGATGCAGCCATATCGTCTGGAGATGGGGATTCGCCTGGAAAACGCCAAAGGCAAAGACCTTTACCATTTCTGGGGCGACATCATCACCGACAAGCTGAACGCGGCGCTGCATGCTCAGGGTGATAACGTGGTGGTTAACCTGGCATCCGATGAGTACTACAAGTCGGTGAAGCCGAAAAAGCTGAACGCGGAGATCGTTAAGCCGGTCTTCCTTGATGAGAAGAACGGCAAGTTCAAGGTCATCAGCTTCTATGCGAAAAAAGCGCGTGGCCTGATGAGCCGCTACATCATTCAGAACCGCTTGACGAAGCCGGAGCAGTTAACGGGATTCAACACCGACGGCTATTTCTTTGACGAGGCGTCGTCAGGGAAAGGTGAGCTGGTATTTAAGCGCCACGAGCAGTAAAACTAAACCCCGCCATCTGGCGGGGTTTTGCGTTAATGGTGCTTCCAGTCCGGGCCCGGACGGTGGTCGTCGTGATGATGGTCGTGTCGGTCATCACGATCGCGATGCTCGTCATGCGGACGCCAGTGGTTATCGCGCCAGTCATAATGCGCCTTCCACCAGTCGTGGTCGCGCCAGCGGCCGCCATCCCAGTAATGCCCGCTATTGTCCCGATCGCCAATCTGCAGTTTTACCGCAGGTACGAGAGTAATTTCAGATGCCTGTACCGCCATGGGGGCGACCAGCACCAGAGAAAGCGCAATGAGTGCAGGTTTTAGTGTAGACACAGGTGACTCCTTATTCTTCTTGCCCAACGTGGGCCGATGTAAGGAGAGTACGCGAGGGGAACGGTGGATGTTATTCTCTGCAATCCTAAACGCTAAGTGACCGCATTTATTGGGAATTTCTGCTTTTTTCCTGCAATTTTTCTCCTTAATTTCTTCATAAAAAAGCCGGGTGGCGCTGCGCTTACCCGGCCTACGGTCATCTCGTCGTTGTAGGCCCGGTAAGGCGTAGCGCCACCGGGCAACAAAATCACGCGCGCGTCATCATCAGATTCCGCAGTGCCGCGAAATCCGCCGGCAGCTCATGAGACAGCAGCGGCAGGTCGGCGCGCTCGGCCAGCTCTTTTGGCAGCGGCAGCGTTTCGCCCAGAATATCTTCCACGCTCTCTTTGAACTTCGCCGGATGCGCGGTGCCCAGGAACAGGCCATATTCACCCGGGTTAAGCTGGTCGCGCAGCGCGCGGTATGCAATTGCCGCGTGCGGCTCAGAGGTGTAGCCCACCGCTTTCAGCTCGCGCATGGTGGCTTTGGTGGTTTCGTCCGTCACCGCAGCGTAGCCCAGGTCACCCAGACGCCACACCTTGCGGCGGAACAGCTCTTCCACGCGCGGCCAGTTGTTCGGCTGCGACACGTCCATGGCATTGGAGAGCGTCGCCTGCGTAGCGTTAGGCGCCCATTTGCCGTCTTTCAGGAAGCGCGGCACGGTATCGTTGGCGTTGGTGGCAGCGATAAAGCGTTTCACCGGCAGACCGAGAGATTTCGCCAGTAGCCCCGCCGTCAGGTCGCCGAAGTTGCCGCTTGGTACGGAAACTACCAGCTGATTGCGCGCTTCCTGCGGCAGCTGAGCCACCGCTTCGAAGTAGTAGCAGATCTGCGCCAGCAGGCGGCTGATGTTGATGGAGTTCGCCGAGTTCAGCCCCAGCGCGGCCTTCAGCTCTTCATCATCGAACGCCTGCTTGACCAGCGCCTGGCAGGCATCGAAATCGCCGTCGATCGCCACGGTTTCAATGTTGCCGCCGAGGGTGCAGAACAGTTTTTCCTGCAACGGGCTGATCTTGCCTTTCGGATAGAGGATCACCACGCGGACGTTTTTCAGGCCGTAGAACGCGTGTGCCACCGCCGCACCGGTATCACCGGAGGTGGCGGTCAGGATGGTCACCGGCTTGTCGCCGCTGATGTGGGTCAGCATCTGCGCCATAAAGCGGCCGCCGAAGTCTTTAAACGCCAGGGTCGGGCCGTGGAACAGCTCCAGACAACCGACGTCAGGCTCCACCTGCTTAACCGGAGCCGGGAAAGCAAACGCCGCACGCACGCGCTCTTCCAGCAGCGCCTGCGGGATTTCATCGCCAATAAACGCAGACAGAATTTTGGTGCTGCGGGTGACAAAGTCCAGCTTCAGCAGCTCATCGATTTCGGTCAGCTGAAATTCCGGCAGGTCGTGCGGGAAAAACAGCCCCTGATTTTTGCCCAGCCCCTGAGTCACCGCCTGCGCGAAGCTGACCTGCTCGTTATGATCTTTAAGGTTGTAGAGTTTCATTCGTTATCCCAGTACTCGTGCGCCAGCCGTGTCCAGACGGCAAATATGAACAAAGCCTTCCTGATTTTGCAGGTAGTGTTTAGAGAGCCAGTCCGCCACGCGCTGCGCGGTGTCTGGCTTATCGCACAGGGCGAACAGCGTCGGGCCGGAGCCGGAGATGCCGCACGCCTGCGCGCCGATATCCATTGAAGCCTGTCGCGCCTCGTTAAAGCCGGGCAGCAGCTTCGTACGGTACGGCTCGGCAATGACGTCTTTCATCAGCTTCGCCGCCAGCTGCGGCTGGCGGGTGTAGCAGGCGTGAATAAAGCCCGCCAGGTGACGCCCGTGGGCGATACAGTCCTGGCGACGATACTGCGCCGGCAGGATGGCACGCGCTTCCGCGGTAGAGACCTTGATGCCCGGATACGCCAGCACCCACAGCCATTCATCAAACCCTGGCACCTGCTGGCTGATGATGCCATTTTCTTCAATCATCAGCTGCATGCCGCCGAGGAAGCACGGCGCCACGTTATCGTAATGAATACTGCCGGAGATGCGTCCTTCCAGCTCGCCCATCAGCGCCAGCAGACGGCTATTGTTCAGCGGCTTGCCGCAGTGCTCGTTCATCGCCACCAGCGCGGCGACAACCGAACACGCGCTGGAGCCCAGGCCCGAGCCAATCGGCATGCTTTTTTCCAGCGTCATGGCGACCGGCACGTTTTTGCCGATCTCCTGACAGAAGCGCTCCCAGCACTGATAAACGATATTCTCGCGTGGTTCAGGCGGCAGCTTACTGGCGAAACGGCCGACGTTATTCAGGCTGAAGCTTTCTGCCGCCTCAACCGTTACCGTATCGCCCAGCAGCGAACCGTCCACCGGCGTCACCGCCGCACCCAGCACGTCAAATCCGACGCTCATATTGGCGCTGGAAGCTGGGGCATATACTTTAACCATCTTAAACTCCTAACTTCCATGACAGGGTACGCAGCAGGTCGGCAAACACGCCCGCCGCCGTCACATCATTCCCTGCGCCATAGCCGCGAAGCACCAGCGGCAATGGCTGATAATAGTGGCTGTAAAACGCGAGGGCGTTTTCGCCGTTTTTGACTTTATAAAGCGGGTCGTTACCATCCACTTCGGCAATCTTCACCCGGCATACGCCGTCCTCTTCAATGTTGCCAACATAGCGCAATACCTTACCTTCATCACGGGCTTTCGCAACGCGTGCGGCAAAGGCATCGTCAAGCTGAGGTAAATTCGCCATAAAGGTGCTGACATCGCCGCTGTTGTCAAACTCGGCTGGCAGCACCGGTTCAATCACGATATCCGAAAGCTCCAGCTCGCGGCCCGTTTCGCGCACCAGGATCAGCAGCTTGCGCGCCACGTCCATCCCGGAGAGATCGTCGCGCGGATCTGGCTCGGTGTAGCCCAGCTCGCGCGCGGCACGGGTGGCTTCCGACAGGCTCATCCCTTCATCCAGCTTGCCGAAGATAAACGACAGGGAGCCGGAGAGGATGCCGGAGAAACGCTGCAATTCGTCGCCCGCGTTCAGCAGGTTTTGCAGGTTCTCGATGACCGGCAGGCCGGCACCGACATTGGTGTCGTACAGGAACTTGCGGCGCGACTTGCTCGCCGCCAGGCGCAGCTGGTGATAGTAATCCATCGACGAGGTGTTGGCCTTTTTGTTCGGCGTCACCACGTGGAAGCCTTCGCGCAGGAAGTCGGCGTACTGGTCGGCCACCGCCTGGTTCGAGGTACAGTCAACGATAACCGGGTTAAGCAGGTGATACTCTTTTACCAGACGGATCAGGCGCCCCAGGTTGAACGGCTCTTTCGCCTCTTCCAGCTCCGCCTGCCAGTTCTCCAGGTTCAGACCGTGAACGTTAGTAAGCAGCGCTTTCGAGTTCGCAATTCCGCAGACGCGCAGATCGATGTGCTTTTTCTTGAGCCACTCCTGCTGGCGCTTCACCTGCTCCAGCAGCGCACCGCCGACGCCGCCCACGCCAATCAGGAATAGCTCGATAACCTGATCGGTGTTGAACAGCATCTGGTGAACCACGCGCACGCCGGTAGTGGCGTCATCGTTATCCACCACCACGGAGATTGAACGCTCGGACGAGCCCTGGGCAATCGCCACGATGTTGATATTGGCTCGCGCCAGCGCGGCAAAGAATTTGGCGGAGATACCGCGCAGCGTGCGCATACCGTCGCCAACCACGGAAATCACCGCCAGGCGCTCCTGAATGGAGAGCGGCTCCAGCAGTTCCTCTTTCAACTCCAGATAGAACTCTTCTTCCAGCGCGCGGCGGGCGCGCAGACAGTCGACCTGAGGCACGCAGAAGCTGATGCTGTACTCGGAAGAGGACTGGGTGATCAGCACCACCGAGATACCGTTGCGTGACATGGCCGCAAAAACGCGCGCCGCCATGCCGACCATCCCCTTCATCCCCGGACCGGAGACGCTGAACATTGCCATATTATTCAGGTTGGAAATGCCTTTCACCGGCAGACCATCTTCATCGCTGCTGGCACCAATCAGCGTGCCTGGCGCCTGTGGGTTACCGGTGTTTTTAATCAGGCATGGGATCTGGAACTGGGCAATCGGGGAGATGGTACGCGGGTGAAGCACTTTGGCGCCGAAGTAGGAAAGCTCCATCGCTTCCTGGTAGGACATCGACTTCAGCAGCCTGGCGTCCGGCACCTGGCGCGGATCGCAGGTATAGACGCCGTCGACGTCAGTCCAGATCTCACAGCAGTCTGCGCGTAAACAGGCGGCCAGCACGGCGGCAGAGTAGTCGGAGCCGTTACGGCCCAGCACTACCAGCTCGCCCTTCTCGTTCCCGGCGGTAAAGCCCGCCATCAGGATCATATGGTCAGAGGGGATTTTGCTCGCGGCAATACGGCGGGTTGATTCGGCAATATCAACGGTAGATTCGAGGTAGTGGCCCGCTGCCAGTAATTTCTCAACCGGATTGATCACGGTAACGTTGTGGCCGCGCGCTTCCAGCACGCCCGCCATGATGGCGATGGAAAGTTTTTCGCCCCGGCAGATCAGCGCCGCGTTGACGCTGTCCGGGCACTGGCCCAGCAGGCTGATGCCGTGCAGCACATGTTTGATCTGAGCAAACTCCTGCTCAACGAAAGACTTCAGCTGCGCGAGCGGGAAACCAGGCTGTTCCTCTGCCAGCCCCTGCAGCAGCTCGGCGAAGATACGCTCGGCATCGCTGATGTTCGGGAGTGCATCCTGGCCACCGATGGTCTTTTCAATCATCGCCACCAGATGGTTTGTGATTTTTGCCGGGGCAGAGAGCACGGTCGCAACCTGCCCCTGCCTGGCGTTGCTCTCCAGGATATCGGCAACACGCAGAAAACGTTCTGCATTTGCCACTGATGTACCGCCGAACTTCAACACTCGCATGGTTCTACCTCGTTTCCTTTAGCCGAAAAAAAAGCCCGCACTGTTCAGGTGCGGGCTTTTTTCTGTTTTTCCTGTACGCGTCAGCCCGCATCGTTACCTGTGGTAATGATGATGGTTGTGGTAATGGTGGTGATGCTGATGCGTTTCATGGATGTTGTGTACTCTGTCATTATTATCTGTCTGTGCTGTATTCTTTTAGGGTTAAAGGATCGGGCACCTTAAGTCAATGAATTTTTAATTTGATCACAATTCCGCGGACGTTCACGTCACGCTGCGTGACGTTTTATTTTCATCCGAATCCCCCAGCCGCAACCCTCCACGACAGACCATTTCGCCATAGTAAAAACTTATGACAGCATTTTACTCGGCCAATTTTTTTTCAATATCGTGCAGCAAACGGTGCAACATGGCGGTGTCCCGCTGCTCAAGACGTCCAAGGCGCTGCTGTAGCCAGTCGGCCATTTTTTGATCGTCCGCAACGCCAAGGCTCGATAAAAGACGCTCTACGCGAGCACGAAGCGCGGCCAGCTGATTTTCATTGGCGGCTTCTGTCTGGGGTTGAGGGATTTGCATTAGGGAAGCTAATTGATAGCAATAGACCATTACCGCCTGGCCTAAATTCAGGGAAGGATAATCGGCT
Source organism: Enterobacter cloacae complex sp. P42RS (assembly GCF_014930595.1). Classification (NCBI taxonomy): domain Bacteria; kingdom Pseudomonadati; phylum Pseudomonadota; class Gammaproteobacteria; order Enterobacterales; family Enterobacteriaceae; genus Enterobacter; species Enterobacter cloacae complex sp. P42RS. Next base: position 285,314 of record NZ_JADBRK010000005.1, on the reverse strand, counting down.
ACCATCGGCGCACCGGTGAGAACGTCCGCCAGCTCAAGCTCTTCGTTGGTGAGCCCGGAATCTTCACGACCAAATACCAGCGCGGCTTTCTCAAGCCACTGGCTTTTCTCTTCCAGCATGGGCACCAGTTCAGCAGGCGTGGCGTAGTAGTGAAACTTCGCCCGGCTGCGTGCTGTGGTGGCAACGGTAAATGAAATGTCATGCAGCGCGTCGGCAAGCGTAGCGTAAGTCGTTATATTATCGAGAATATCCCCCGAACCGTGCGCCACCCAGCGGGCGGCAGGCTCCAGGTGCGCAGTGCTGTCCACAATACGTAAATCGGTAAAACCCATGGTCTTCATGGCACGCGCCGCAGCGCCTATATTTTCGGCTCTGGCTGGAGCGACCAGTACAATCGACAGATGCATTTATGCTCTCTTTTTAATCATTTAGCGGAGAAAAGTGTGATGCACTTCAACATATTACGCAGCACGAATTTACAAATTTGCAACACAAATCACCGAAATAGCGTTTCATAACAAATTAAAGACGCTAAACTATTTTGTGTCTGAACAATCAGTTAGAATGTTAACAGAAGCCTATTATCCCTATGTTTTATAATGATAATGGCAACGTGAATACCCTGTTCTGATTGGATTCGCTTTGTTTATAAATCAATCTCCGCAACTAGTTGGTTTATTGAAAAATTGTGACAAAGGCTAGCATTCGGCTACGATGATTTCATCAAACTGTTAACGTGCTACAATTGAACTTGATATATGTCAACGAAGCGTAGTTTTATTGGGTGTCTGGTGTCACTTAGCCTGTTATGTTGCTGTTAAAATGGTTAGGATGACAGCCGTTTTTGACACTGTCGGGTCCAAAGGGAAAGTACCCAAGACCAAGCTAATGATGTTGTTGACGTTGATGGAAAGTGCATCAAGAACGCAATTACGTACTTTAGTCACGTTAAGCCGATCATGTTAATTTGCGACATGTATCAGGCAGGTCAGGGACTTTTGTACTTCCTGTTTCGATTTAGTTGGCAATTTAGGTAGCAAACATGCAGACCCCGCACATTCTTATCGTTGAAGACGAGTTGGTAACACGCAACACGTTAAAGAGCATTTTCGAAGCAGAAGGCTACGATGTCTTTGAAGCGACCGATGGCGCAGAGATGCATCAGATCCTTTCTGAAAATGATATCAACCTGGTGATCATGGATATCAACCTGCCGGGCAAAAACGGTCTTCTGCTGGCGCGCGAACTGCGTGAACAGGCGAACGTCGCGTTAATGTTCCTGACGGGCCGTGATAACGAAGTTGATAAAATTCTTGGCCTGGAGATCGGTGCGGATGACTACATCACCAAACCGTTCAACCCTCGTGAGTTAACCATTCGTGCACGCAACCTGCTGTCCCGCACCATGAACCTGGGCACGGTCAGCGAAGAGCGTCGTAGCGTCGACAGCTACAAATTCAACGGCTGGGAACTTGATATCAATAGCCGTTCGCTGATTAGCCCGAACGGTGAGCAGTATAAGCTGCCGCGCAGCGAATTCCGCGCGATGCTGCACTTCTGCGAAAATCCGGGCAAAATTCAATCCCGTGCAGAACTGCTGAAGAAAATGACTGGTCGTGAGCTGAAGCCTCATGACCGTACCGTAGACGTGACCATCCGTCGTATTCGTAAGCATTTCGAATCGACGCCTGATACGCCGGAAATCATCGCCACCATCCACGGCGAAGGGTACCGTTTCTGCGGTGATCTGCAGGAATAATCCCGCAGTTAACGCATGAAAAACGGCGCATTTGCGCCGTTTTTTTTATTTCCAGATCCGCATTGTGTCGTTATCAGGCTCTGCGGGCGGTGCAGGTCGCTTCGGCTGTGAAAGCGAATACCAGTCGAAATGACGAGTCAGGTACATGACGGCGAACAGCGCCAGCGCGAGAACCGCAGACCCCAACAGCAGTGCGCTATCCTCCGAGCGCAGCAGGAACCACATCACCACGTCCAGCCCCAGCAAGGCCAGCACAAACAGTCCGCTGCGCTTCCAGCTTTTCAGCACGGCCTGCAGGTACATTCCGTTCATCGCCGCACCAACCAAGCTTGCAACTACCCAGGCTGGGGTAAACCCGACATGTTCTGATAGCGCCAACAGCACCAGATAGAACAGCACCAGCGACAGCCCCACCAGCAGATACTGCATCGGGTGCAGGCGCAGCCCGGTTAAGGTCTCGAAAACAAAGAAGGCCATAAACGTCAGCGCAATCAGCAAAATGGCGTACTTGATCGCCCGATCAGTCAGTTGATACTGATCGGCGGGCGTGGCTACCGTAACGCTGAAGGCGGGGATTGACTCCCATGACGGCGACTCACTTCCGTTGAACCAGCTCTCAAGATTGTTCGCAAACCAGCTGCTCTGCCAGTTCGCCTGAAAACCGGCGTCACCAATTTTATGCTTCACCGGCAGATAATTACCCATAAAGCCAGGATGCGGCCAGTTGCTGTTCAGCGCCATTTCACTGCTACGTCCTACAGGTACCACGGCAAAACTTCCTGTTCCCGTCAGATTCAGCGAAATATCCATAGCAAACGTTTTTAATTCCAGCGCTTTGTCAGTCAGCGGGATATGGATACCGGAAAGCGCGCCATACACGCCTGTACCCGGCTCCACACTTAGCGTCTCGCCGTTGATACTGGAGACTTTCACCGTGCCAATGCCTCGAGCATCGCCCACGCCAACAACGATAAACGGCTGCCCCAGGGTCATCGACTCCCCTTTCAGCTGCGTCATTTTTTCCGTGTTGAACCGGGCTTTTATGTTGAGGTCGGTATTCCAGATCTGTCCGTCATAGATGCCGATATTTCGCGACTCAACGCGCTGGTTACCCTCAACGCGCAGAGACTCCGGCAGGATAAAATGCATATAGCTTTTCTTGTACTCGACTTTTTTCTCATCCTCTAACTTGTAAAAAACCTCGGTTACCGGGATCGCAATCAGCGGGCCGACCAATTTTTGCGGCCCGCTGGTGCTCTGGCGAAGCGTATTTTCGACATCGTTGCGGTAGCTTTCACGCTCTGAAATGAGGTTACTCACCATAAACAGTGGAACTAACAACAGCAGGATGCACCCCAGCAGGGTGCTTACTTTCCAGAACAGGGGGGATTTCATCATTACGTCTCCTTTGTGATGTGGAGAGCGTAACCAGGCTGTGTGGGGCCAGTTTGAAGTTATGTGAAGGGACTGTGAAGTGTCAGCGTGGCTATCACGCCACCTTCATCACGATTACGCAATGTAATTTCTCCGTGGTGCAAACGCGCCACCTCCTGAACAAACGCCAGCCCGAGTCCGCTACTTTTCAACCCGTTCTCGCGCGGCAGGGAATAAAAGCGCTCAAAAATACGCTCCAGCGCATAATCCGGGATCCCACTTCCGCTGTCGGTGACGCTCAGCCGTATCTGCCCCTGCTCTTCCCGGGCCGCCAGTTCAATGGCACCGCCCTGTGGGGTAAAATCGATAGCATTGTCCAGTAAATTACCGAGCGCCTGTTCGAGCAGGTCGGGATCGCCTTCAACAAGAAGCGAAGCGGGCTGGAGGGTCAGCGCAATCTCTTTTGCCGCCAATAGCGCCGAACGCGCGTCGGCAAGCCGTGTAAACAGCAGGTCGACGCGGACGGCCTGGAGCGTAATCTCGACCCGATTTTCAAGCCGCGCCTGAGTCAGCAGTTTTTCAACCAGCGACTGCATACGCGCGTTTTGCACCAGAATATTATCGATAAACCGCGCGGCCACCTGCGGCGGCGGCTGCTCGGTGAGAATTTCTGCCGCGCCGCGTATGGCGGCTATTGGGCTTTTCAGCTCGTGGGTCAGCGCATGGACATAGTGTTCAATGTAGTTTTTCCCTTCAAGGCGAATACGCATATTTTCCAGCGCCTGAGCCAGCTTGTGCAGTTCGCTACTGCCTGGATTAGGCAGCGGGAGAGGCGTATCAGTGGTCACCGAGTCGGCATAGCGCGATAACGTACTGATGGAACGATTGATCCACCAGGCGACAAGAAAACCGATCAGTAAAGCAATGCCAAGCAGCGCCCCGCCTGCCCACAATATCCGTCGCTCGCTGCGGTGAATCACCGGTGCCATCGCGCTGTTCGGTTTCCCCACCGACAGCACGCCGATAATCTTGCCCTGCTCAACAACCGGTGCGGCAACATACATCACCGTGCTCTCCGGATCGTCGGGATGGCTCTGGGTACTGCGCGCGCCGTATTGGCCGCGAAGCGTCAGCCAGACATCGTTCCAGCGAGAGTAATCTTGCCCCACGGCCAGGCCGGCAGAATCAAACACGACGCGGCCCTGCGCATCGGTCATGTAGACGTGATACTCGTTGCGCACCTTATGAATGCCGCCGATATTGGCGCGGAAAGGCCGCTGATGGAGCTGTAAAAAGGCCTGTGCCAGTCTGCCCTGCTGCGCATTGCCCGAAAGAAGATCCTCACGCCCAACTTCGGCGAGCAAGGTCGCGGTATCGATCAACGTGCCCTCGGTTGCCCTGCGCACGCCGGGCTTCACTTCCTGAACAAAGATCGACAGCACAAACCATGCGGCGATGGCGACGATCAGGAAGTACCCCAGCAGCAAACGCATTCCGATGCGCATTAATAAAGCCCCAGGCTATAGCCCATACCGCGATGGGTGCTGATGGGTGACAGTTCCTCATTCACTGCCCGCAGCTTGGCGCGCAGGGTCTTGATGTGAGTGTCCACGGTACGATCGTAACTGTCGCCGTCTTCGCCCCACACCTTGTCCATTAACTGTTGCCGAGAGAAAACCCGTCCCGGAGCCTGTAGTAACGTTTTAAGCAGCAAAAACTCATAGCGCGTGAGCGGTAATGCTTCACCGCACCAGCTAATTCGCGCGGCAGCTTCGTTCAGCTCAAACTGTCCGATACGCACCGTCTCCGCTGGGACGGCGGATTTTTGCATCCGCCGTAAAATGGTCCTTACCCGGGCGCACACCTCACGCGGGGAGAAAGGCTTGGCGACGTAGTCGTCTGCGCCCATTTCCAGGCCGAGGAGTTTATCCACTTCGTCACTGCGTGCCGTCAGAAACAGCACGGGCAGTGACGGATGCTGCGCCAGAAGCTGGCGGCAGAGCTCAAAGCCGCTGATGTCCGGCAGCCCGACGTCAAGAATGGCGAGCGCCGGAGCCTGCTGGCGCGCCGCCTCCAGCACCGGTAAACCGCGCTCAAACGCTTTTACTGCAAATCCTTCCTGCTGAAGCATGTAGATAAGCGTATCGGCGATACTGGTTTCGTCTTCAACCAGCCAGACTACAGGTTGTTGCATGATTCATCCCTGAATTAATGCCACGGCATAATCGGCACCGCACTAATGGCGTTTTTCGGTGACCCTTCCACCACTTTATCGGAATACGCCAGGTAGGCCAGGGTGTTGCGTTTTGCATCATAGAAACGCACCACCTGCAGCTTTTTAAACACCAGTGAGGTCCGTTTCTGGAACACCACATCGCCCTGCGCTTTGCCGTTTTTGATTTTATCGCTCAGCTCAACCGGTCCCACCTGCTGACAGGAGATTGCCGCATCGGAAGTGTCTTCCGCCAGCCCCAGGCCGCCTTTAATACCGCCCGTCTTCGCGCGGCTGACGTAGCAGGTGACGTTTTTCACGTCCGGATCGTCAAACGCCTCCACCACAATTTTGTGGTCCGGACCGAACATTTTGAACACGGTATCGACAGAACCAATCTGTTCCGCCTGCGCCGCACGGCCCGCTACCAGCAACAGGGCAGTAAGAAGCAAAGTCTTGTATTTCATATTGTTACCATTCTTTAAAATTGCATTGAGCGATTATTCAACACGTTAGTCAAAAATGTAGCAAGATCACAGGATTAGAATATATTCACCCAAAATGAGAGAGAAAAGGCATTAATGCGCAAAAAAAACACTGAATGCTAAAACATCAAAAAATGCTATTATCCGCTAACCTGTTATCAGGCACCTGCTGTTTTAAGGATGAGGATAGTATATGGATCAGGCTGGAATTATTCGCGACCTGCTCACCTGGCTGGAAGGTCATCTCGACCAGCCTTTGTCACTGGATAATGTGGCGGCTAAAGCGGGCTATTCCAAGTGGCATCTGCAAAGGATGTTCAAGGATGTCACCGGTCATGCTATCGGTGCCTATATTCGCGCACGTCGTTTATCGAAATCTGCGGTGGCTTTGCGCCTGACCGCGCGGCCAATTCTGGATATTGCCCTGCAGTACCGTTTTGATTCGCAGCAGACCTTCACCCGTGCCTTTAAAAAACAGTTCTCGTTGACGCCAGCGCTCTATCGCCGCTCGCCTGACTGGAGCTCGTTTGGCATGCGTCCGCCGCTGCGTCTGGGCGAGTTCGCGATGCCGAAATACGAAATGGTCACTCTGCCGGAAACCCATCTGATCGGTACAACCCAGAGCTATTCATGCTCTCTGGAGCAGATTTCTGAGTTCCGCCATCAGATGCGCGTTCAGTTCTGGCGCGATTTCCTGAGCCATGCGCCGGCCATTCCGCCGATCCTGTATGGCCTCAACGAAACGCACCCAAGCCAGGAAAAAGACGACGAGCAGGAGGTGTTTTACACCACCGCGCTGACGCCGGAGCTGGCAAATGGCTACATTCAGGGTTCGAAGCCGGTCGTGCTGGAAGGCGGCGAGTACGTGATGTTCTCGTATGAAGGACTGGGTACGGGCGTCCAGGAGTTTATCCTGACCGTTTACGGGACCTGCATGCCAATGCTGAATCTGAATCGCCGTAAAGGTCAGGATATCGAGCGCTACTACCCGGCGCAGGATGCCAAACCGGAAGAAGGCCCAATCAATCTGCGTATGGAATTCTTGATTCCTGTCCGTCGTTAACGCTGCAGTTCATCAAGCGCAGGGGCATCGAGATGCGAAATGTCCCCTGCCATTTCCACGACCCACCCCGACGCCAGCCACGCGCTTTCCTGATAATCAATCCGGGAAATGGAGCAGTTACGCAGGCGTAACCGACGCTCAGCGTAAGCCGGTAACCCCAGAATGGTGCTCACCAGGCAGCCGAGCGCGATACCGTGACTCACCAGCAGCGGACGGCTGCCTGCCGGAAGCTTGAGGCATTCCGCCAGCGCGGCATGCATACGCACGCTCAGCTCCTGCATGGATTCCCCTTCAGGAATACGACCATCTTCGGTACCGTTCACCAGCGTGCGGCGCCAGCCCTCTTCCGTTTCCGTCAGCGTATCGATATGGCGCTTTTCCAGCACGCCCATATCCAGCTCGCGCAGGCGCGGCTCAAGCATCACATCGCAGCCGCAGGCGTCGGCAATGATGCGCGCCGTCTGCTGTGTGCGACCTAAATCGCTGGTAATAACGTGGGTAATGCCCAGCGTTCTGGCGCGTTCCGCCACCTGCCACGCTTGCTGCACACCCTTCTCGGTGAGCGGACTGTCTGACTGGCCTTGAATACGTCGCTCGGCGTTCCACTGCGTTTCACCGTGGCGAACAAGGTATACCTGTAACATGCTTTTTTTCCGTTATACTGCGATGAGTTTTTTTGAATCGAGCTTAATTATGCACCATGTTGTCTCTGCTACCACCAATCCTGCCAAAATTCAGGCAATTCTAAAGGCTTTTGAAGAGATTTTCGGCGAAGGATCCTGCCATATTGAGGCCATCGGCGTCGAGAGTGGCGTACCTGAACAGCCGTTTGGCAGCGAGGAAACGCGCGCTGGCGCACGAAATCGCGTGGCAAATGCAAAAGCCGCGGCCCCGAAGGCTGACTTCTGGGTCGCCATTGAAGCAGGCATCGACGAAGGCGCAACCTTTAGCTGGGTGGTGATTGAAAGCCGTGAGCAGCGCGGCGAAGCGCGCTCAGCCACCCTGCCGCTGCCGGAGATCATTCTGGAAAAAGTCCGTGCAGGTGAAGCGCTCGGGCCGGTGATGTCACAGTACACCGGCATTGATGAAATTGGGCGTAAAGAAGGGGCGATTGGCGTCTTTACGGCGGGTAAGCTCACACGTTCAGGGGTTTACCATCAGGCGGTGATCCTGGCGCTGAGCCCGTTTCATAACGCCATTTATCGTTGATCGCTCAATAAGACTGACTCGAGCCACTGGCGCAGCTCAACCGGCGCAGACTTCAGGCTGTTCGATCCACGGGTGATCGTCGCGATGCCCGCGCCCAGCTCGTTTTTCAACTCGCGCTGGCTCATCTCACCGCGCAATAGCTCTTCAATAATCCGCACGCGCGTGCCCAGTGCCTCACGCTCGTCCGGCGTAAGCATCAGCTGCATGAGGGGTAGGTGCAAATCCTGCTCGTAAGACTGGCGAAGCAGCTCCACAAAACGAAGCCACTCCTGGTGACGCTGTTCGGCCATTGCCGAGGAATACGGGGAATGCTGGGTCATGTTATGCTGCCTCTTGTACTCTTTAGCGAGTACAGCATAACACAACCCATGCCGATCAGTAACGTCTCTGCCACTCGGCATCGCTCATCAGGGTATCTTTCTGCCCCATGAAGTAGCGATAGTAGGCGTCATAGGCCAGCACGTTCTTCACGTAGCCGCGCGTTTCCGAGAACGGAATGCTCTCCACGAACGCCACTGCGTCAATGCGTCCTGCACTGTTGCCAAGCCAGGTGCGCACGCGGCCTGGACCGGCGTTATATGCCGCCGACGCGAAGATGCGGTTATTGCCAAACTGCTGATAGACATACTGCAAATAGCTGGTGCCGATGTTGATGTTGGTATCCGGATCGAGAAGCTGTGACGGGCTGCTGTAACCTGGAATGTTGAACATCTTCACCGTATGCGTCGCCGTCCCCGGCATAATTTGCATCAGCCCGCTGGCACCCACCGGTGAACGAACTTTCGGGTTCCATGCGCTCTCCTGACGGGCAATCGCCATGGCGTAGCTTTGCGGGATATCTTTGCCGCTGGTGTAGCGGTCAAACAGATCTTTATACGCCAGCGGGAAACGCTCTTCGAGATAGTCCCACAGCTTGCCTGAAATCGTCGCCTGCACGCTCAGATCCCACCAGCGATTATCAAACGCATAGCGGGCAAGCTGCGCTTTTTCATCCGTGGTGCGGCTGGTCACCAGGTTGGCCCACTCGCTGCGCGCGGTGTTATCCATGTTCCAGTACATCAGCTCGCGCACGCGCGCCATCTCTGGCCCCTGCGTCAGAGCGGGGTTCGCGTTAGCGGGCGCTTTGTCGATCTTAAGCGTGTACTCCTCGCCCAGCCGTTGCGCCGCCGCCATCGGGTAGAACCCACGCTGCTGCATCAGCGAGTGAAGAATCTCTTTGGCTTCGTCTTCACGACCGCGCTCCATCAGCAGATCGGCCTGCCAGTAGCGCCATTCGTCCTTCTCTTTGGCTTCCATCGGCAAACGCGCGAGCCAGGTATTGAGGCCACGGCGGTCGCCGGTGCCCAGCGCCATGCGCACGCGGCGCTCGACAAGCGAGGTCGAGTTTGAGCGCATGATCGCATCGTCACGCCAGCGCGCCTGTTCGTCGGTCACGTCCGTGCCCATCAGTCGCCAGGCCACGATGTCGCGCAGCTCCTGGGTTTGATCTTCATTCAGCTGCTGCGCCTGCACCAGCTGCGGGATCATCAGCCGCGCGTTTTCGACATCGTCACGCGCCACGCTGGCAAAAGCTACCGCCGCCATCTGGCGGGTAAAATCGGTCGAGCCCGTGCTGCGGGCAAAGGTCAGGACGCTGTTCGGATCGTTTGCCAGCGCGATAACCGCCGAGGAGATCGTCTGGTAATCGGACGGCATCTGCCCTGCCAGCGCGGTCACCAGACGCGTGTTGCCGGCTTTCATCGCCAGGCGGATGCGCTCAAGGTAGGCCAGCGGATCCTGCTTGCCGGAAGCGCGCCATGCGCCGAACAGGGAATCACAGGCGTTCGGCTGGCTTTTGCCGGTCAGCCACAGATCTTTCGCCCCGGCCCAGGCCTCTTCCTGCTGCCCGGTCGCCCATTTCGCATAGTAGTAATTACACTGCGCTTCGGTGGTATTCGGCTTGTCAGGGCTAAACGCCAGCAGGCCGCGCCAGTCTTCACGCCGCGCCAGCTCATTCACAAAACGAGACTGGAGATTTCGGGCAGGCGGCAGGGTCGGGTTCGCCTGAATGAAATTATTCACGGTGACGGTTGGCTGGTTCATCAGATCGTCGGTAATCTGGCGATACTCCAGATACGGATACAGCGGATAATCCTTCAGCGTCGGCATCAGCGCCTGCACGGTATCCATCTGCTTGTTGTCCCACGCCTGTTTAATCTGGGCGTAGCGGTTACGTTGTTCATCCAGTGAATCGGCATGCACCGCCTGGCTTACCGCCATTACGCATACGCTGGCAGCCAGCAGACGCCAGACCACCCGTTTGGCTTTTTCCACAAGCTCTTCCTCATTGTTTTTTCGTCAATTGCAGCGTCTTGCCACGTCAAAGTCACAACAACTTATGCTAACCAGGCATCCAGCAACGCGCCACGTCATGGACACTTTTTTACCTTTCTTGCGCGTTTTAACACTCCCGACGTTCCTGGCTGGGATTAGGGCGTGAAAAAGGCTACACTTCGAGGCTGAAATTCCTTCTCATTTACGATAAAAGAGGCGAAGTCCACGTGGCTCAATTCGTTTATACCATGCATCGTGTCGGCAAAGTTGTCCCGCCGAAACGTCATATTCTTAAAAATATCTCGCTGAGCTTCTTCCCGGGCGCAAAAATTGGTGTGCTGGGTCTCAACGGTGCCGGTAAGTCCACCCTGCTGCGCATCATGGCCGGCATCGATACAGACATCGAAGGTGAAGCCCGTCCGCAGCCAGGCATCAAGATCGGCTACCTGCCGCAGGAACCTCAGCTGAACCCGGAACACACCGTACGTGAATCCGTTGAAGAAGCGGTATCCGAAGTGGTTAACGCGCTGAAAGGTCTGGATGAAGTGTATGCCAAATACGCCGAGCCGGATGCGGACTTCGACAAACTGGCCGCTCAGCAGGGCAAATATGAAGAGATCATCCAGGCGCACGACGGTCACAACCTGAACGTGCAGCTGGAGCGCGCGGCGGATGCCCTGCGTCTGCCGGACTGGGATGCGAAAATCGCGAATCTCTCCGGTGGTGAACGCCGCCGCGTGGCGCTGTGCCGCCTGCTGCTGGAAAAACCAGACATGCTGCTGCTCGACGAACCGACCAACCACCTGGATGCGGAATCCGTGGCGTGGCTGGAGCGCTTCCTGCACGACTTCGAAGGCACCGTGGTGGCAATTACCCACGACCGTTACTTCCTCGACAACGTCGCCGGCTGGATCCTGGAGCTGGACCGCGGTGAAGGTATTCCGTGGGAAGGCAACTACTCCTCCTGGCTGGAGCAGAAAGATCAGCGTCTGGCGCAGGAAGCGTCTCAGGAAGCGGCCCGTCGCAAGTCTATCGAGAAAGAGCTGGAGTGGGTTCGTCAGGGTGCGAAAGGCCGTCAGTCTAAGGGCAAAGCCCGTCTGGCACGCTTTGAAGAGCTGAACAACACCGAATACCAGAAACGTAACGAAACCAACGAACTGTTTATTCCACCTGGAGCACGTCTGGGGGATAAAGTGGTTGAAGTGACCAACCTGCGTAAGTCCTACGGTGACCGCGTGCTGATCGACGATCTGACCTTCTCCGTACCGAAAGGCGCTATCGTTGGCATCATCGGCCCGAACGGCGCGGGTAAATCGACCCTGTTCCGTATGATGTCCGGTCAGGAACAGCCAGACAGCGGCTCAATCACCCTGGGTGAAACCGTGAAGCTGGCCTCCGTAGACCAGTTCCGTGACGCGATGGATAACAGCAAAACCGTGTGGGAAGAAGTCTCCGGCGGTCTGGATATCATGCGTATCGGCAACACCGAGATGCCAAGCCGCGCCTACGTTGGCCGCTTTAACTTTAAGGGCACCGACCAGGGCAAACGCGTGGGCGAGCTGTCAGGCGGCGAGCGCGGACGTCTGCACCTGGCGAAGCTGCTGCAGGTGGGCGGTAACGTTCTGTTGCTCGATGAACCGACCAACGACCTGGATATCGAAACCCTGCGCGCACTGGAAAACGCCCTGCTGGAGTTCCCGGGCTGCGCCATGGTTATCTCGCACGACCGCTGGTTCCTGGACCGTATCGCGACCCACATCCTGGACTACCAGGACGAAGGTAAAGTGGAGTTCTTCGAAGGTAACTTCACCGAATACGAAGAGTACAAAAAACGCACGCTGGGCGCAGACGCGCTGGAGCCGAAGCGTATTAAGTACAAGCGTATTGCGAAATAAGTGCCCGACTGCCGGGTGGCGGCTTCGCCTTACCCGGCTTTTTTATTTATCCACGTAATACCGCTTCACCTCGTCAAACTGCATCGCAAAGTCGATATAGCTCATCAGCGCGGGCGAATTCAGCTTCCGGCTCGGATAGGCCAGCCAGAGATCGTTACCTTCAACGCGCCATTCCGGCAGCACCTGAACCAACGCCCCCTTTTCGATCTTATCTTCCAGCAGAAATGCGGGTAGCAGCGTGATCCCCGCCCCGGCAATCGCGCATTCGCGGGCGTACACCAGATTATCGGTCATGTGGCCGTTGTCCGGCAGGTAGCGGTAATCCTCGCTCTCGCTTCGCAGCAGCCACTCCGACCACGCCCGGTGCGTAATACAGCGGTGCTCCACCAGCTGTCGGGGATGGATTAACGGCTCCCGGCGTGCCAGGTAGTCCGGCGAGGCCAGCATGTAGCGCGGGCAGTGCCCGATCATTCTGCCTATCAGAGAGGAGTCCTGCGGCTTGCCGGTGCGCAGCGCCACGTCAAAACCGGACTCGACCAGGTCCACCACGTCGTCAGAGATCGATACATCAAGCGACACGTCAGGATAGCGAAGCTGAAACTCGGCATTCATATGCGCCAGCAGGGTCGCGCCAATCCCCGCCGGACAGGTAATACGCAGCCGGCCGCTGGGGTTTTCACGCAGGCGCTGAATGGCGTACTCCGCCCGCTCGCTGGCCGCCAGCATCTCGCGACAGTGCACCAGATAGTGCTCGCCCGCGAACGTCAGGCTGATCCTGCGTGTGGTGCGGTTAAGCAGACGGATCCCCACCTGCTGCTCCAGCTGGCTGATCCGCTGGCTGACGCTGGATTTCGGCAGTTCGGCTTTCTGCGCCGCCGCGGTAAAACTGCCCATTTCCGCCACCAGCGCAAACAGCGCCATATCCTGCAGCTGTTTAAACATGATTGTTCACCCTGTACGAACGCTGAGTTCATGATTGTCCATCTTATCATGCGACTGGCCACTTAATAGACTAGCCTCAACAAAACGCATTCCATTGAGGAGCACACCATGTCAGTGAAAGCCATTGCCGTTAACCCAGAAAATCCGTCCACCTTCATTGAAATCACACCGCCGATGCCGACGCCTGGCGAACACGATCTGCTGGTAGAGGTGAAAGCCGTATCGATTAACCCGGTTGATACCAAAGTGCATGCAGGCATCGCCAAAAATGGGCTGAACGAGCCGCGAATTCTGGGGTGGGATGCCAGCGGGGTCGTCAAAGCCGCTGGAGCTGGCGTCACCGGCTTCAAACCAGGTGATGAGGTGTGGTACGCGGGCGACATCACCCGCCCGGGTAGCAATACCACTCATCAGCTGATAGATGCGCGCATTGTCGGCCACAAACCTGCCAGCCTCGGCTGGGCGGCAGCCGCTGCGCTACCCTTAACTGCGCTCACCGCGTGGGAAGGTCTGTTTGAACGGCTGAATATTCAGGACGCCGAAGCGGACAAAACCCTGCTGATCGTCGGCGGCGCGGGCGGCGTGGGATCGCTGGCGATCCCGTTTGCGAAGCACAACAGCAAGGTGAAGATTATCGCAACCGCTTCACGAGAAGATTCCGCCCAATGGTGCCGCGATCGCGGTGCTGACGTAGTGGTCAACTACCGCGATCTAAAAGGCGAGCTGGCGAAGCAGGGGCTTACCTTCGTGGATTATATTTTCATCCTCAACGACACCGACGGGCATTGGGATGCGGTCAGCGAACTGATTGCGCCGCAGGGGCATATTTGTTCCATCGTTGAGAATGAACATCCGCTGAACCAGGACAAGCTGAAGTCCAAATCTGCCGCCCTGCACTGGGAGTTTATGTACACCCGCAGCATGTACCAGACCGCTGATATGGCGCGTCAGGGTGAGATCTTAAATGAGGTGGCGAAGCTGGTGGATAACGGCGTGGTGGAAAGCTCGCTCAGCGAAACGCTGCACGGGCTGAGCGTAGAAAGCATTACCGAAGCGCACCGTAAGGTGCTGGAGGGGCATATGCGCGGGAAGGTGGTGGTTGAGTTCTGAGGTATTCCCCCCTCACCCCAAAAGGGCGAGGGGGAGGTTATTACCCCTGCTCCCCCATCATCTCCTTCACCAGCTCGACGCAGCGCAGGAAGCGGGTGTCATAATCCGACTCTTCCACATGCACAAACTCAACGTTGTTCTCGTTAAGCATCTCCACCAGCATGGTCTGGAACTCGCGCCTGTCCACCGAGCTGCCCAGACTGCGCATGCCGTCGGCCACCCACGGGGTGTTGTTTTCCAGCAGGATCACCAGGTCAAAGCGGTATTCGTCAATCAGCGCCTGCACGAACGGGTGCTCCCGCCCTTCGTACTTTTTGCAGAACGCCTGGGTGGTGACGAAATCGGTATCAATAAACGCCACCTTGTTGGCGTATTTCACCGCGAAATCAATGTACTGGGCATGACCGAGCGCGATTTTGTCGTAGTCGGAATACTGCAGCGCCATCTCGTCGCCGCCCAGGTGCGAGAAGACATAGTCGCGGCCGTATTCCCACGCGCTGGTCGTGTTGAAGATGTTAGCGAGCTTGTTGACCAGCGTTGATTTGCCGCTCGACTCGCCGCCCAGAATCGCCACCGTACGCACAAAGAACGGCTTTACTTCGGTCGGAATGTAATCCCAGTAGCGGAACGGGTTTTCGCGGATCTGCGCCCCGCTGATGTTCATAAAGGTGCGTTTCGGGTCGATCAGCACCGTCTCGATGCCCAGATGCTCGCGGAACTGAGGCGCATCGGACTCTTCAGAGGTGTAGATCCAGTTCGGCGCAATCCCCTTGTCTTCCATAAAGGTTTTTACACCGTTGCTCCACACGTCCCAACCGTGCGGATACGGCTCCATGCCCTCTTCGTTAAAAGCATGAATACGAATGTTCTTCTGATACTTAAAGGTCTGAAGCAGCCAGCGCAGGCGGTCTGACACCGTGGGCTGCTGCGACATGGCGCTGTCTTCGAACAGCTGACGGTCGCGGGTTTCGTCATAGCCCATGATGATGTGCAGCTCGTCCACCTGGCTACAGGCGCGCTGGATCAGATAGATATGCCCGGTATGCAGCGGGTAAAACTTGCCGAACACCACGCCGATGTTCTTTTGCATTCGCGGGAATTCCAGCCCCAGAAAGCGGTGCAGCGCTTCGAGCTTCTGCGCGCTGGGGCTTTTGATTTTGGCGTTCAGCAACTGGCTCAGGTAGCCTTTGGTCATGCCGCTGGCGTCCGCCACCTGCTGTAGCGTGCAGCCCTTCTGGCGGATTGCGGTCTTGATGTAGTCAAATGATGACATAAATTACGGTGCCTCCTGCAAAATCGAATACGTAATTATAAGTCGTCAAAGACATTTAACGCATCTGCGAGTTTTTTCACGCCAAATACCTGCATCCCTTCCGGGATTTTTTTCGGCACGTTGGCGGCGGGCACGATCGCGCGGCGGAAACCGTGTTTTGCCGCCTCGGAGATACGCTCCTGGCCGCTCGGCACCGGACGGATTTCCCCGGCAAGGCCCACTTCGCCGAAGACGACCAGATCCTGCGGCAGCGGTCTGTCGCGCAGGCTGGAGACCATCGCCAGCAGCAGCGCCAGGTCTGCGCTGGTCTCGGTGACTTTGACGCCGCCGACCACGTTCACGAAGACGTCCTGATCCGCCATCTGCAGCCCACCGTGACGGTGCAGCACCGCCAGCAGGATCGCCAGACGGTTCTGTTCCAGACCGACCGCCACGCGCCGCGGGTTGCCCATCATCGAGTGATCCACCAGCGCCTGAATTTCAACGAGCAGAGGGCGCGTCCCTTCCCACAGCACCATCACCGAACTGCCGGAGGTGATCTCATCTCCCCGGCTCAGGAAGATGGCCGACGGGTTGCTGACTTCGCGCAGCCCCTGTTCGGTCATGGCAAACACGCCCAGTTCGTTAACCGCCCCAAAGCGGTTTTTATGGCTGCGCAGGGTACGGAAGCGAGAGTCTGCGTCGCCGTCGAGCATTACTGAGCAGTCGATACAGTGTTCGAGCACCTTCGGTCCCGCCAGCGAGCCGTCTTTGGTCACGTGGCCGACCATCACAATCGCCACGCCGCGCGTTTTGGCAAAGCGCGTCAGGTAGGCCGCGGTCTCACGCACCTGCGCCACGCTGCCCGGCGAGGACTGGATGTCCGCCATGTGCATCACCTGGATGGAGTCGATCACCATCAGCTTCGGCTGCTCTTCTTCGGCGATCATGCAGATCTGCTCGATGCTGGTTTCCGACAGCATGTTCAGGTTACCGGTCGGCAGGCCCAAGCGGTGCGCGCGCATCGCCACCTGCTGGAGGGATTCTTCACCCGTCACGTACAGGGTTTTCATCTGTTCGGCGAGCTTGCAGAGCGTTTGCAGCAGCAGAGTCGATTTACCCGCGCCCGGGTTACCGCCGATCAAAATGGCGCTGCCCGGCACCACGCCGCCGCCGAGCACGCGGTCAAATTCCTTGAAGCCGGTGGAGAAGCGCGGCAGCGCCTCCAGGCTGATATCTGAAAGTTTTTGTACCTTCGACACGCCTGCATTGCCCGCATAACCACTCAGGCGTTCATTGCGCGCCACGCTCGGCGAAGCCGCCACACCACGCACTTCGGTGATGGTGTTCCAGGCATGGCAGGCGCTGCATTGCCCCTGCCAGCGCGGATAATCCGCACCACATTCATTACAGACAAATGCGCGTTTTGGAGCTTTCGCCACGGTTTACCTCGTTATTTCTGATTAAGGCTGCCGGAGAGAATGCAGAACACCCCCATCAGGTCAGCGTGACGGATAGTGACTTCCGTCTTTTCATTCACTTTTGGTTTGGCATGGTAGGCAATGCCCAGACCGGCCGCTTTGATCATCGGCAGATCGTTCGCGCCGTCACCGATGGCGACGGTCTGGACAACCGGAATTTCATATTTTTCCGCGAGGCGCGTCAGCGTATTGGCTTTGTACTGAGCATCCACAATATCGCCGAGCACCTGTCCGGTCAGCTTGCCGTCCATGATCTCCAGCTCGTTGGCCACCACCGTGGTCAGATGCAGTTTTTCCCGCAGATAATCCGCGAAGAAGGTGAAGCCACCGGAGGCGATCGCCACTTTCCAGCCGAGGGACTGCAGCTTCAGCACCAGCTGCGTCAGCCCTGGCATCAGCGGCAGCACGTCGCGCACCTGGCGCAGGATGTTGGCGTCGGCCCCTTTCAGGGTCGCCACGCGTTGTCTCAGGCTGGCGGTAAAATCCAGCTCGCCGCGCATCGCACGCTCGGTGACTTCAGCCACCAGCTCGCCGCTGCCCGCCAGCTTCGCAATTTCGTCGATACACTCGATCTGAATGGCGGTAGAGTCCATGTCCATGACCAGCAGGCCAGGCGTTTTCAGGTGCGGAATTTTACCCAGCGGCGCGACGTCCAGCCCGGCGTCATGCGCCAGACGCGTCGCGCGCTGCGTCAGGGAGCCCGCCAGGCGGATGACCTGGTAGTCTTCCACGCACCAGGCGGCGACGATAACCATCGCGGCCCCCAGTTTGCTTTGGTACTGGGTCAGGCGTTGCTTGTCCAGACCGCGTCCGTACAGCAGCCAGCCGCTACGACCGGCGTGGTAATCCAGAGGCATCACCTCATCGCCACTTAAAGAGAGCGGCAATCCTGGCCATAAAGAGACATCCGTTGGCAGGTCACACCAGGTAATGTTCGGCATTAAAGCTCCTGTAATTTCGTTCGCGCCGGAAGGTTGCAGAGGGAAAATAACGCATGAGGCTACCCTGTAACCATCACTTCTGGCAACATTAAGCCGTAAATTTTCAGCAGGTGGAATATGGCTCGCGCAAAACTGAAATTCCGGCTTCATCGCGCCGTGATTGTCCTGATCTGTCTCGCACTGTTAGTCGCATTGATGCAAGGGGCATCGTGGTTTAGCCAGAATCATCAGCGGCAGCGCAACCCGCAGTTTGAAGAGCTGGCCCGTACCCTGGCGCGTCAGGTGACGCTCAACGTTGCGCCCCTGATGCGCAATGAAACGCCGGACGATAAGCGGATAGGCCAGGTCTTGCGTCAGCTCACGGAAAACAGCCGCATTCTGGATGCGGGCGTGTACGATGAAAAAGGCGACCTGATTGCCCGCGCGGGTGAGCACGTTAATGTGCGCGACAGGCTGGCGCTGGACGGCAAAAAAGCCGGGGGCTATTTCAACCAGCAGATTGTCGAACCCGTTCAGGGTAAAAATGGCCCGCTGGGGTATCTGCGCCTGACGCTGGATACCCACACCCTGCCAACAGAAGCTAAGCAGGTGGATAACACCACCAATATTCTGCGCCTGATGCTGTTACTCTCGCTGGCGATTGGCGTCGTGCTGGCGCGCACGTTGCTTCAGGGCAAGCGTACCCGCTGGCAGCAGTCGCCGTTCCTGCTGACCGCCAGCAGGTCGGTTCCTGAAGACGAAGAGAGCGAGAAGAAGGAATAGTGATAAAGTAGGAGAAAGATATGGAAAAGGAACTCTGCCATGACGACGTTACGCCTGCTTATCTCTGACTCTCACGATCCCTGGTTTAATCTCGCGGTTGAAGAGTGCATCTTCCGCCAGATGCCCGCCACCCAGCGCGTGCTGTTTCTCTGGCGCAATGCCGACACGGTAGTTATTGGCCGCGCGCAAAACCCGTGGAAAGAGTGCAACACGCGACGCATGGAAGAGGACAACGTCCGCCTGGCGCGCCGCAGCAGCGGCGGCGGCGCGGTGTTTCACGATCTGGGCAATACCTGCTTTACCTTTATGGCGGGTAAACCGGAATACGACAAAACTATCTCAACGTCCATCGTCCTCAACGCGCTCAATTCACTCGGCGTGACGGCTGAAGCGTCCGGGCGTAACGATCTGGTGGTGAAAACCCCCGAGGGCGACCGGAAGGTCTCCGGCTCCGCCTACCGCGAAACGATGGATCGTGGCTTCCACCACGGCACCTTGCTGCTGAACGCTGACCTGAGCCGTCTGGCTAACTACCTGAATCCTGATAAGAAAAAGCTCCAGGCTAAAGGGATTACCTCTGTGCGTGGGCGCGTAGCGAATCTGGTTGAACTGCTGCCGGGGATTACGCACGGGCAGATTTGCGATGCGATCCGTGACGCGTTCTTTGAACATTACGGCGAGCGCGTGGAAGCGGAGGTGATCTCGCCTGACAAAACTCCGGACCTGCCCAACTTCGCGGAAACCTTCGCCCGCCAGAGCAGCTGGGAGTGGAACTTTGGTCAGGCGCCTGCGTTTTCCCATCTGCTGGATGAGCGTTTTACCTGGGGCGGCGTGGAGCTGCACTTTGACGTGGAGAAAGGCCACATTACCCGTACGCAGGTGTTTACGGACAGCCTCAACCCGGCACCGTTAGAGGCGCTGGCGGCTCGTTTGCAGGGCTGTTTGTATCGGGCGGATATGCTGCAGCAGGAGTGCGACGCGCTGACAGGGGATTTTCCGGAGCAGGAAAAAGAGCTGCGGGAGCTGTCGGCGTGGATTGCACAGGCCGTGCGCTAAGTGCGGTTTGGTGCCCTCACCCCGGCCCTCTCCCACAGGGAGAGGGAGGGAAGAGACAGAATTACTCTTTATCGCCCAGCAGAACGGATTCCAGCGCGATTTTGATCATGTCGTTGAAGGTCGTCTGACGCTCGGCAGCGGTCGTCTGCTCGTGGGTACGGATATGGTCAGACACGGTGCAGATGGTCAGCGCTTTCGCACCAAACTCAGCCGCTACGCCGTAGATACCGGCCGCTTCCATTTCCACGCCCAGGATGCCGTATTTTTCCATCACGTCGAACATGTCGCCTTCTGGCGAGTAGAACAGATCGGCGGAGAACAGGTTGCCCACGCGTGCGTCAACGCCCAGCACTTTTGCCGCGTCAACCGCGTTACGCACCATGTCAAAGTCAGCGATTGCCGCAAAGTCATGATCCTTAAAGCGGATGCGGTTAACTTTAGAGTCGGTACACGCGCCCATGCCGATCACCACGTCACGCAGCTTAACGTCCATACGCACCGCACCGCAGGAGCCTACGCGGATGATTTTCTTCACGCCGAAATCGGTGATCAGCTCTTTGGTGTAGATGGAGCAGGACGGGATACCCATGCCGTGGCCCATAACGGAGATTTTGCGGCCTTTATAGGTACCGGTGAAGCCCAGCATGCCGCGAACGTTGTTCACTTCACGCACGTCTTCGAGGAAGGTTTCTGCAATGTGCTTCGCGCGCAGCGGGTCGCCCGGCATCAATACGACGTCAGCGAAATCACCCATTTCTGCATTAATGTGAGGAGTTGCCATCTTCAGTTCCTTTTACATTGTTGTTTTTGCCGGGTGGCGGCTACGCCTTACCCGGCCTACATTCTGTTCTCCCTCTCCCTGTGGGAGAGGGCCGGGGTGAGGGCATCAGGCCGCACCCAATCCGTTTAGAACATGGCCTTGCCATATTCCATGTCAGACGTACCAAAGTATTTCGCAATGGTCTGGCCGATGTCCGCGAAGGTTTCACGGTGACCGAGCGAGCCCGGCTTCACTTTCGGGCCGTACACCAGTACCGGAATATGCTCACGGGTGTGGTCGGTACCGGTCCAGGTTGGGTCACAGCCGTGGTCTGCAGTCAGGATCAGAATGTCATCTTCCCCCACCAGCTCCATCAGCTCCGGCAGACGGCGGTCAAACAGCTCCAGGCCCGCAGCATAACCGGCTACATCGCGACGGTGGCCCCAGGAGGAGTCGAAGTCCACGAAGTTGGTGAAGACAATGGTCTTATCGCCTGCTTCTTTCATCTCTTTGATAGTGGCATCGAACAGCGCATCCAGACCGGTCGCTTTCACTTTTTTGGTGATACCGCAGTTGGCGTAGATATCCGCTATTTTGCCCACGGACACCACGTGACCGCCCTTCTCGTCAACCAGCTTCTGCAGCACGGTTGGCGCCGGTGGCTCAACGGCCAGGTCATGACGGTTACCGGTACGCTGGAAGTTACCCGCTTTGTCGCCGATAAACGGACGCGCGATTACGCGGCCAATGTTGTAGCCGCCTTCGGTCAGCTCTTCACGGGCGATTTCGCACAGTTCGTAGAGTTTATCCAGGCCAAACGTCTCTTCGTGGCAGGCAATCTGGAACACGGAGTCAGCAGAGGTGTAGAAAATCGGCTTGCCGGTTTTCATGTGCTCTTCGCCGAGCTGATCCAGAATCACGGTGCCGGAAGAGTGGCAGTTACCGAGGTAGCCCGGCAGGTTGGCACGCTTCACCAGCTTATCGAGCAGCTCCTGCGGGAAGCTGTTCTCGTGATCGGAGAAGTAGCCCCAGTCAAACAGCACCGGCACGCCGGCGATTTCCCAGTGACCGGACGGGGTATCTTTCCCGGAAGAGAGCTCGTGCGCCCAGGCGTAGGCGCCCACCACTTCCGCGCTGCCGTCCATACCGGCTGCGATTTTACCGGTAGAGCCTTCATGTGCTTTTACCAGCCCGAGGCGGGTCAGGTTAGGTAGAGTCAGAGGGCCTTTACGACCGTTGTCCGCTTCGCCTTTTGCACAGGCTTCCGCGATGTGACCCATGGTATCGGAACCCACGTCACCAAAACGTTCTGCATCTTCGGTTGCGCCGATGCCGAATGAGTCCAGCACCATAATAAATGCACGTTTCATAATTGTTCTCCGTACTTAGTGCTTCATAAAAATGCGATCAGATCAGTATACCGCTATTCAGTGATACGACGATAGACCGTCGGTGTGGTTTCCGGTGCTTTATCGTCAAGAGATATTGCCGCTTTCACCGCTTTCGCCGCGTCCTGCCAGCTGGCTTCGTCTTTCGCGTGGATCACCGCCAGCGGACGTTGGCCGTCGACGCTGTCGCCCAGACGGGCCATATCGGTAAAGCCGACGCTGTAATCAATGGTGTCCGATGCCTGACGACGACCGCCACCCATAGATACAACAGCCATGCCAAGCGCGCGGGTGTCCATGGCGGAGACAAAACCTTCGCCATCCGCATAAACAGCTTTGCTGAGCATCGCGGTCGGCAGGTATTTCGCGTAGTTTTCGACGAAATCGGTCGGGCCTTTCTGCGCCGCCACCATGCGGCCAAAGATCTCCGCCGCTTTGCCGTTGTCCAGCACCGCCTGAAGCTTCGCGCGGGCGTCCGCGTCGTCTTTGGCCAGCTTGCCGGAGATGAGCATCTCAACGCACAGCGCCATGGTGACATCGAACAGGCGCGGGTTACGGTATTCACCTGTGAGGAACTGCACGGCTTCGCGGACTTCAACCGCGTTACCGGCGCTGGAGGCCAGCACTTGGTTCATGTCGGTCAGCAGCGCGGTGGTGCGCACGCCCGCGCCGTTGGAGACGCCAACGATCGCTTCGGCAAGCTGAGCAGAGAGTTCATAGGTCGGCATAAACGCGCCGCTGCCCACCTTCACGTCCATCACCAGCGCGTCCAGCCCTTCCGCCAGTTTTTTGGCGAGGATAGAGGCGGTGATCAGCGGGATGGAGTCTACGGTGGCGGTAATATCACGCGTCGCGTAAAAACGCTTGTCTGCCGGAGCAAGAGAGCTGGTCTGGCCGATAATCGCCACGCCAACGTCTTTAATAATATCGCGGAAGCGATTGTCATCCGGGAAGATATCGAAGCCCGGAATGGCTTCCAGTTTGTCGAGCGTACCGCCGGTGTGGCCCAGGCCGCGCCCGGAGATCATGGGAACATAACCGCCGCAGGCTGCCACCATAGGGCCGAGCATCAGCGAAGTCACATCACCCACGCCGCCGGTGGAGTGTTTGTCCACAATCGGGCCGTTGAGGTTGAGGCTTTTCCAGTCCAGAACGGTTCCTGAATCTCGCATCGCCATGGTCAGCGACACGCGCTCAGGCATCGACATATCGTGGAAGAAAATGGTCATCGCCAGAGCCGCAATCTGCCCTTCTGAGACGGTGTTGTCACGAATGCCGTTGATGAAGAAGCGAATTTCTTCGTCGCTTAAAGCAAGACCATCACGTTTTTTACGAATAATTTCTTGTGCGAGAAACACGGTAACCCCCATGCGGAATCGGGTGAATGGCGGCGGGTACGCTTACCCGCCCTGCGATCCTGTAGGCCGGATAAGCGAAGCGTCATCCGGCATTGTCTGGCAATCAGTAGCTGCTTGCGCTCTTACCGTCGCCGTGACCCAGCGCCTTCAGCAGGCTTGCCAGCAGGCTGGACGCGCCGAAGCGGTAGTGGCGGGAGTCAGCCCACTCAGCGCCAAACAGTTCGTCGGCAATCGCCAGGAACTGCTGCGCGTCTTCCGCGGTACGTACGCCGCCCGCAGGTTTGAAGCCCACGGTTTTGGATACGCCCATATCGCGGATAACTTCCATCATGATGCGCGCGCTTTCCGGGGTCGCATTGACCGGCACTTTACCGGTAGAGGTTTTGATGAAATCCGCACCGGCTTTGATGGAGATTTCTGACGCCTTACGAATCAGCGCCTCTTCTTTCAGCTCACCGGTTTCGATGATCACTTTGAGCAGCACGTTTGCCGCCGCACACGCGTCTTTACAGGCTTTCACCAGGTCAAAACCGACCTGCTCGTTGCCGGCAATCAGCGCGCGGTACGGGAACACCACGTCAACTTCGTCTGCGCCGTAGGCAATTGCCGCGCGGGTTTCCGCCAGCGCAATCTCAATGTCGTCATTGCCGTGCGGGAAGTTAGTCACGGTTGCAATGCGCACGTCCGGCGTGCCCTGCTCTTTCAGTGTTTTGCGGGCAATCGGGATAAAGCGCGGGTAGATACAGACGGCGGCGGTGTTACCCACTGGCGTTTTTGCCTGATGGCACAGGGCGATGACTTTTTCATTGGTGTCGTCATCGTTCAGGGTGGTCAGGTCCATCAGCTTCAACGCGCGCAGGCTGCTTGCAGTTAAATCGGTCATAACATTCTCCAACGGCAGTGCCGTATAAATTTTACCTTGCGGGTCTGTGAGTATTCTAACATTCACCCGCATCCACACTTCGACATTCATCACAGTTAATGAAAACTGCGTACAAATTTGCATTACTGTAATGAGATCTTCTTCAAACTTTAGCGTGCAAGTTGCTGACTAAAGCAGCGATACCCCTTGTTGGATCAAAAGCGCCGGCAGGCTGGCTTCCTACAATCCGTTCATCATCCGCAGAACATTCAAGGAAGTGAACATGCCCGACGCCCTGCAACAACGTTGCCAGCACATTGTGACAAGCCCGGTGTTAACCCCGGAGCAAAAACGTCATTTTCTGGCGCTGGAAGCGGAAAATTATCTGCCCTACCCGACGCTATCTCCGGCCGCCCGCGCCGCGCTGGACGAGGGGTTTATCTGCGACATGTACGAAGGTCATGCCCCCTACAAACCGCGTTACGTGCTGCCGGATTATGAAAAATTCCTGGCTAACGGTTCGGAATGGCTGGAGCTGGAAGGCGCGAAAGATCTTGATGACGCCCTCTCTCTCTTAACTATTCTCTATCACCATGTTCCTTCAGTGACATCAATGCCGGTCTATCTGGGGCAGCTTGATGCGCTACTGAACCCGTATGTTAGAATTCTAACACAAGAAGAAATCGATAGCCGAATAAAACGTTTCTGGCGCTATCTCGACAGAACGCTGCCCGATGCGTTTATGCACGCCAACATCGGGCCCGCCGACGGCCCTGTCACCCGTGCCATTCTGCGTGCAGATGCTGAACTGAAGCAGGTTGCGCCCAATCTGACCTTTATCTACGATCCTGAGTTCACCCCAGACGATTTACTGCTTGAGGTGGCAAAAAACATTTGTGAATGCAGCAAACCGCATATTTCAAACGGTCCGGTGAATGATAAAATTTTCACAAAAGGCCGTTTTGGCGTGGTGAGCTGTTACAACTCTCTGCCGCTGGCGGGCGGTGGCAGCACCCTGGTGCGCCTTAACCTCAAGGCAATCGCCGAACACAGCACATCCATTGACGACTTCTTCACCCACACGCTACCGCACTACTGCCAGCAGCAAATCGCCATCATCGATGCGCGCTGCGATTTTCTGTACGGGCAATCCGGCTTCTTTGAGAATAGCTTCCTGGTAAAAGAAGGGCTGATTGATGCCGATCGGTTTGTGCCGATGTTTGGCATGTACGGTCTTGCCGAAGCGGTGAACGTACTGTGTGAGAAAGCAGGCATGGCGGGGCGTTACGGGAAAGACGAGCAGGCCAACGGGCTGGGTTATCGCATCAGCGAACAGCTTGCGGCGTTTGTTGAAAATACGCCGGTGAAGCACGGCTGGAAGCATCGCGCGATGCTGCACGCCCAGTCAGGCATCAGCTCCGATTCGGGCACCACGCCGGGGGCGCGTCTGCCGTACGGTGACGAGCCGGATCCTGTCAGTCATCTGCTGGCCGTAGCGCCACACCATAAACACTATCATTCCGGGATCAGCGATATTTTAACGCTGGATGAGACGGTAAAACGCAATCCGCAGGCGGTGGTTCAGCTTTGCCTGGGGGCGTTCAGGGCCGGTATGCGTGAGTTCACCGCGAATGTGGCCGGTAACGATCTGGTACGCGTGACCGGCTATATGGTTCGCTTGTCGGATCTGGAGAAATACCGGGAAGCGGGTTCAAGAACGAACACCACGTGGCTGGGGGAAGAGGCCGCACGCAATACCCGTATTCTGGAACGTCAGCCGCGCGTGATAAGCCATGAACAGCAGATGCGCTTTAGTTAGTCAGGTCATCCCCTTCTCCTGCGTGGACGGGCCGGGCAGCCGCCTGGCGCTGTTCCTGCAGGGCTGCAACCTGCGCTGCAAAACCTGCCACAACCCGTGGACCATCGGGCGCTGCAATGACTGCGGGGACTGCGTGCCCCACTGCCCGCACGACGCGCTGACCATTCAGGCCGGACGCGTCTGGTGGCAGGAGAGTCACTGCCAGCAGTGCGACACCTGCCTGCGCCTGTGCCAGCAGCAGGCCACGCCTATGGCACACCGCCTGAGCGTCGACGAGATCCTCGTTCAGGTCCGTAAATCCGCGCCCTTTATCGAAGGGATCACCGTGAGCGGCGGCGAAGCCACAACCCAACTGCCGTTTTTGATCGCCCTGTTTACCGCGATCAAAACCGATCCTGAGCTACATCATTTAACCTGCCTGGTAGACAGTAACGGTCTGCTAAGCGAAACCGGCTGGCAAAAACTGCTGCCAGTGCTGGATGGCGCAATGCTGGATCTCAAAGCGTGGGGGAATGAACATCACCGCTTCCTGACCGGACGCGAGAACCCGCAGATTAAGGAGAGTATTCGCTGGCTGGCAGACCGTCACCGTTTGACGGAGCTCCGCTTGCTGGTCATCCCGGAACAGTGTGATTATCTGGAACATATCAAACCGTTGATCGCGTTCATCCACGGGCTGGGGAATGTTCCGGTGCGTATTAACGCGTTTCATGCACACGGAGTTTACGGCGAGGCGGCGTCATGGCGCAGCGCCACGCAGGAGGATATTGAACCGCTGGCGCGGGCGCTGGAAAAACAGAAGATAACGGTGATTCGTCCGGCGCTTTATCTATAGCGTGATACCAAAAACCGAACGGGTATTTTCGAGCAGCGCGCTGGCAATGACCTCTTCAGGTTCCTGACGCAGTTCGCACAGCACGTCAAACACCCGCGCCGCCTGTTCCGGGCGATTCGGCTGCCCCTGAAAACCATTCAGCGGCATATCGGGGGCATCCGTTTCCAGTAACAGCGCAGAGAGAGGCAGCTGCGCCATTACGTCACGGGTTTTACTGGCGCGCGGATAGGAGATGGTGCCACCGACGCCAATTTTATAGCCCAGTTCAATAAAACGCTGCGCCTGCTGCAGGCTGCCGGAAAAACCATGCACTACGCCTCTTCGCGGCAGGTCGATGCGCTTCAGGTGCATCGCCAGTTTGTCATGAGTGCGTCGGGAGTGGAGGATCACCGGCAGATCGTGACGTTTTGCCAGCCGAAGCTGCGCGTCGAGGATCGTCTGCTGGCGTTCAAACTGCGGATCTTCGCGATAGAGATCGAGGCCGATCTCGCCGATGGCGACAAGTTTCTCTCCTGCACGTTGCAGCACCCGATCCAGCTCTTCAAGATGCTCATCGCGATGGCGCTCAATCACAATCGGATGCAGGCCGAGCGCGGCATAAAGCGCGGAGTATCGCGCGGAAAGATCCAGCACGCGGGTAAAATAGGCCGCTTCAACCGACGGCACAATGATGGCCTGCACGCCGGCTTCGGCAGCTTTCGCAATGCTTAGCGCTTCATTCCCCGTAAACGGCGGGAAATCAAAGTGGCAGTGGGTATCAACAAAGCGGTGCGTCACGCCAGATCCTCATTATCCAGTAAAGCGTCATTCGCCTGCGGAATGTCCAACAGCGGCATGGTCAGGGCGTCATTGGCGACAATTGCAGGTGGCGTAATAATGCGTTTATGCCGATGCAGAGGCGGTTGCTCGGCCAGCATTTTCCCGACGGTCGCCAGGAAGTAACGCCCGCACAGCCGCCCCGTTTTGTAATCCATACGCAACGCAGGCAACCGGCTGCCCAACGCCATGCTCAGCAGCGGCTTAGGCGGATAAATTTCAAAGATGCGCAGCTTGCCCGGGGGTTTTTCAATAAAGCGCTGCATCGCGCCGTAGGTGGTTTCATGCTGCTTCGCGATGTTCACCAGCGGCTGCAGGCTGCTGTCGCCCAGCCAGCGCTCCATCCGCTTAAACCACTGGGGGGTGTAATACATTTGCGACGGAACGGTACGGATCACCACGATAGTTTTCGCCCCGCGTCGCGCGGCTTCCTGCACCGGCACCGCGTCGCTGATGCCGCCGTCCAGATAGCTGATGCCATCCAGCAGCGCGCCGGTACGATAAAAACCGGGAATAGCGCTGGAGGCGCGGATGATGTCGAGCCAGTTCTCCTTCTGCGGTGAGAAATAGCCCGGCGAATAGTCATCCCCCCGGCTGGCGCACATCCAGAATTCTTTGCCGCTATCAAACAGGCGGGCAGCGGTATCCATGGCCAGCGGCATCTGGCTGGAGGTCGACTCCAGCAGCCAGTCGAGATCGATCAGGTTGCCGCCGCGCACGAAGCGCACCGGGTTAAAAAATTCTTTCGCCGTGGTGAAGCGCATGATCACTTTTCGCGCGTAGCCGGGCTGGTTACAGACATAGGCAGAGAGATTCTGCGCCCCGGCGGACGTGCCGAAGTAGAGGTCAAACGGGTTGAACTGCGCGCGCATAAATTCATCCAGCACGCCGGCGGTGAAAATGCCGCGCTGTCCTCCCCCCTCGCAGACCAGTGCGAGTTGACCCGCACTAAACGGTTTTAACGTCAGCGGCGCAATATTGCCGAGCGTAACGGGAATTCGTTGCCCCACCTCTGCTTTCCTTTTTTGATTATTTTATCACTCCACAGTAACGCACCCGACCTGTAACGCAAATAAGAAAAAGCCAGTCGCAGTGACTGGCTTTATTTTGTTGAAGGAATATTGCGTTTGCTACGGACGTCTACGACCCGTAAACAGGCTGACCAGGAACAGAATAATACCGACGACGAAGACAATTTTAGCTGCCCATGCCGCTGTACCTGCCAGACCACCAAAGCCCAATGCGGCGGCAATTAACGCGATAACCAGAAATATAATGCCCCAACGAAACATAAGCTTCTCCTTTACCATAGTTAATGTCGGCCGCTAAACGTGAGCGCTCAGGTCACTCACCGGCGTTTTTCCAGAGTCGTTCTTATTTCGCCCGCAGGGTTAAACCTTACGGGCGAATGGTCCAGAATTACTTCGTTTTCAGATCGTTTTTAACGCTTTTAACACCATCAATGGCTTTCGCAATTGACTCGGCGCGTTCACTTTGTGCCTGTGAATCAACCGTACCGGAAAGCTGAACCACGCCATCGGTGGTTTCCACTTTCACCTTACGAGACGGCACGATGTCATCTGCTAACAGTTTAGCTTTGATTTCGCTGGTAGTAGCGGCATCACCGGCATAACCTTTCACCGAGGCGTTTTTACCGTCGCGAACGTGCAGTTTATCGCTCACGGATGCGACACCTTCGACACCCTTCGCCACCTTCACAGCCTGTTCGGCCTGGGCCTGGCTTTCAACAAAGCCACTCAGGGTAACGACCTTTTTGTCGGTCTTAACGGAAATATCGGTGCTCTTGATGGCTTCATCATCCACCAGTGCGGCTTTCACTTTTGCTGTGATAGAGCTGTCGTCCATGAAATTACCGACTTTATTCATAGAGCTATCGATTTTTTGCCCTGCGGTGTCGGCCGTGGACTGTGCTTTATCCATGGTGCTGCTTTCCGCCAGGGCGGAACCGCTAACCAGAACGCTACCCAGTGTTACAGCCAGCAGAGTTTTAGAAATCTTCAGTCTTGTCATATTCATCGATGTATTCCTGTGTTTTACCCGTTATTCGGGCTAAATACTTCCTTAGTAGTTTTATATATCGCGAATAAACACACGGGTGAAATGGAGAACCAATCGACATGCATTGAACAGTTAATTCATCCATGCCCGGTGCTAAACACTGAGTTAAATATAGATCACTCTCACAATGCCGCTTTCAGAATTGCGTAAAAAACGCGCGAATAGCGTGAATTTGCGGTGAATTAAGAACATTCCGCAAGGGACTAATAAGACAGGAATAAAAGAAGAGCACGGCGATTGCCGTGCTCCGGGAGGGGATTAGTGTTCGCGCGTTTTGCGGAACTGAACGTCTGGATAACGTTCCTGCGTCAGGTTCAGGTTGACCATCGTTGGCGCGATATAGGTCAGGTTGTCGCCGCCATCGAGCGCCAGCTGAATTTCGTTCTTACGCTTAAATTCTTCGAATTTCTTCACGTCAGAACACTCAACCCAGCGCGCTGTCGCCACGTTGACCGATTCGTAAATCGCTTCCACGTTGTACTCGCTCTTCAGGCGCGCAACCACCACGTCGAACTGCAGCACACCGACCGCGCCGACAATCAGATCGTTGTTGGCGATTGGACGGAACACCTGGACGGCACCCTCTTCAGAGAGCTGAACAAGGCCTTTCAGCAGCTGTTTCTGCTTCAGCGGATCGCGCAGACGAATGCGACGGAACAGCTCCGGTGCGAAGTTCGGAATACCCGTGAACTTCATCATCTCGCCCTGGGTGAAGGTATCGCCGATCTGGATCGTACCGTGGTTGTGCAGACCGATGATGTCGCCCGGATACGCCTCTTCAACGTGCGAACGGTCGCCCGCCATAAAGGTCAGCGCGTCGGAAATCACGACATCTTTACCGATGCGCACCTGGCGCAGCTTCATGCCCTTCTCATACTTACCGGACACCACGCGCATGAAGGCCACGCGGTCGCGGTGTTTCGGGTCCATGTTGGCCTGAATTTTAAAGACGAAGCCGGTGAACTTCTCTTCCTTCGCTTCCACTTCGCGGGTGTCGGTTTTACGCGGCATAGGCTGAGGTGCCCACTCCACCAGACCGTCCAGCATGTGATCAACGCCGAAGTTACCCAGCGCGGTACCGAAGAAGACCGGGGTAATTTCGCCGCTCAGGAACAGTTCTTTGTCGAACTCGTGAGACGCACCCTTCACCAGCTCCAGCTCGTCGCGCAGCTGCGCGGCCAGCTCTTCGCCAACGGCGGCATCGAGATCCGGGTTGTCCAGACCTTTCACAATGCGCACTTCCTGAATGGTGTGGCCTTTACCGGTCTGATACAGGTAAGTTTCGTCTTTATAGAGGTGATAAACCCCTTTGAACAGCTTACCGCAGCCAATTGGCCAGGTGATTGGCGCACAGGCGATCTTCAGCTCGTTTTCCACTTCATCCATCAGCTCCATCGGATCGCGGATGTCACGGTCGAGTTTGTTCATAAAGGTGAGGATCGGCGTATCGCGCAGACGGGTAACTTCCATCAGCTTGCGGGTACGATCTTCTACACCCTTCGCGGCGTCGATCACCATCAGACAGCAGTCCACCGCCGTCAGGGTACGGTAGGTATCTTCGGAGAAGTCTTCGTGCCCCGGGGTGTCCAGCAGGTTCACCAGGCAGTCGTGATACGGGAACTGCATCACGGAGGTGGTAATCGAAATACCACGCTGCTTTTCCATCTCCATCCAGTCAGATTTTGCATGCTGGCTGGAGCCACGGCCTTTAACGGTACCCGCAGTCTGGATCGCCTGTCCGAACAGCAACACCTTCTCGGTGATGGTCGTTTTACCGGCATCCGGGTGCGAGATAATGGCAAAAGTACGGCGCTTGGCCACCTCTTGCAGATAAGGAGACAACGTCATAATTAAATCTTCTTTTATAAGCGCGGCAGCACGCCACGCATCATGGAATACAAAATTGCGGCTATTTTACCCATCAACGGGGGGCAGGCAATCATTGTTTACACAGGAGTTGCTCCAGTTCGGTCAATGACGTGACGGTCCAGGTTGGCTCGATGCCTTCAGGCTTCACGCGGCCATGCGCATTCAGCCAGACGGTCGACAAACCTGACTTCATACCGCCAAGAATATCAGACTCTGCGGTATCACCCACCATCAGCACGCGATCGCGGTCGGGATTACCGGCCTGCGCCAGCGCATAATCGAAAATTCGCGGATCCGGTTTCGGCACGCCGACCTCTTCCGAGATCACCAGTGCGTCAAAATGATCGCGCAGGCCGGTGCGCTCAAGGCGGATCTGCTGCAGGGCGGTAAAACCATTGGTGATGATCCCCAGTTTCACCTTGCCTTTCAACGCATTCAGCAGGGAAACCGCGCCCGGCAGGGGCGCACAGATATCGGCCATGGCGTTAAGGAAAGCCTCGTTCAGCGTGCCCGGACTAACCTTTAAGCGCTCCGCCCAGACGTCAAATCGCTGGTGCTGAAGTTGTAACGCAGTGATGGCACCGTTCTGGTAATCCACCCACAGCGGCTTGTTGACCGCCTGATAGTCCTGAAAATCTTCGGCGGTGAAGGTCACGCTATAGTCGAGAAACATCCGCTGTAGGCCGCCGAACGAGTCAAACGTAAACAGCGTTTCGTCGGCATCAAAGAAAATCCAGTCCCATTTCATCGTTACAACCTTATATTCGTTATCCAATTGGCAGAGCCATGATAATGGCGTCTTCACGTCCCTCTGCGGTGGGATAGTAGTTACGTCGGACTGTCGCCTCGTTAAAGCCTAAGCTTTCATAGAGCGCGATGGCGGCGACATTCGACGCGCGCACCTCCAGCCACAGGGTGAAAACGTCGCGGGTTTCGAGCTCACGAATGAGATGCTCAAGCAGTTCTCTGCCCAGCCCACGGCGCTGAAACGCCGGGTCGACGGCGATGTTAAACAGCGTCGCCTCGTCAAGAACCACCTGCGTGATGGCAAACGCGGCCAGGGTGCCGTCAACGTCCAGACGGTAGTTCAGATAGCGCTCGCCCTGATTGCTGGCAAACGTTTTTTCGCTCCACGGAAAGGCGTGGGCGCGTGTTTCAATCGCGAACGCTGCGGTCAGGTCAGGCGTCGTGAGGGAAGAAATCGTGTTCATATTCGCAGATTTGTTGCCATAGCGCGCTGCGCGCCTTTGGATTGGCTTTCAGCTCGTCCAGCGCTGGTGAGCTGATTTGGCTCCCCTGAAGAGAGATGTCGTTTGTCTCTCCGATGCGCCAGCTGTTACAGCGGCTATCAGGAGGAAGCATGGCAACCCGTTCCGGCGTCAGCTGTAAGACCTGGTCGGGCGTCAGCTTCAGGCTGCGAAGGACATCACCGATCAGGGGCTCATTCAGGGCAGGCAGTTCTTCCGCCACCATCACCAGCCGAACGTGCGCGGGGATGGAGATGGCGATTTCGCCCTGCAACGCCGTCGGGCGACGCAAAGCCCACTGGGTG
Source organism: Enterobacter cloacae complex sp. P42RS (assembly GCF_014930595.1). NCBI lineage: Bacteria > Pseudomonadati > Pseudomonadota > Gammaproteobacteria > Enterobacterales > Enterobacteriaceae > Enterobacter > Enterobacter cloacae complex sp. P42RS. The sequence continues at coordinate 252,122 of NZ_JADBRK010000005.1, read as the reverse complement.
ATGCCCAGTTGCTGCAACTGCCAGTCTCGTCGGGATGTCATAGGGATAACTCCTGTCTCTCAGGCGCGCAAATATAGCAAATGTGTCGAAAGTGCGCCATCTACCTACTATAATCCCCGCCTGAGTTTATTGAGGAACAATTCATGTCTGCATTTACCCCGGCAAGTGAAGTCTTGCTGCGTCACAGTGATGATTTCGAAGAAAGCCGTATTCTGTTTGCCGGAGATATGCAGGATGACCTGCCCGCGCGTTTCGACTGTGCTGAAAGCCGTGCCCACACCCAATACTACCACCACTGGCAGGTGCTGAGCCGCCAGATGGGCGAGCGCGCACGCTTCAGCCTGGTGGCGGAGCAGAGCGATATTGCCGACTGCGATACGCTGATCTACTACTGGCCGAAGAACAAGCCGGAAGCCCAGTTCCAGCTGATGAACCTGCTCTCCCTGCTGCCGGTTGGCTGCGATATTTTCGTGGTCGGTGAAAACCGCAGCGGTGTCCGTAGCGCCGAGCAGATGCTGGAAGCCTACGCGCCGCTAACCAAAGTCGACAGCGCGCGCCGCTGCGGTCTGTATCATGGCCGTCTGGAAAAACAGACAACGTTTGATGCCAACACCTTCTGGGATGAGTATCAGCTTGAAGGCCTGACCATCAAAACCCTGCCGGGTGTCTTCAGCCGTGACGCGCTGGATACGGGCAGCAAGCTGCTGCTCTCCACCCTGACGCCGCACACCAAAGGCAAAGTGCTGGACGTGGGCTGCGGCGCGGGCGTGCTTTCAACGGTGCTTGCCAGCCATTCACCAAAAGTGCGCTTAACCCTGTGTGACGTGAGCGCCCCTGCGGTTGAAGCAAGCCGCGCAACGCTTGCGGCCAACGGCATTGAAGGCGACGTGATTGCCAGCAACGTCTTCTCTGACGTCACCGGCCGCTTTGACATGATCATTTCTAACCCGCCGTTCCACGACGGGATGGAAACCAGCCTCGAAGCTGCGCAAACCCTGATCCGTGGCGCGACTCGTCACCTCAACAGCGGCGGCGAGCTGCGCATCGTGGCGAACGCCTTCCTGGCGTACCCGAAAGTGCTGGACGAAACCTTCGGCTTCCACGAAGTGATCGCCCAGACGGGCCGCTTTAAGGTCTACCGCACCGTGATGACGCGTCAGGCAAAGAAATAATTCGCCAAACAATGCAGGCCGGATAAGCGCCAGCGCCATCCGGCAAGCAGGCGTCGCAATTCCGTCCATTTTTGCAGCAATCAATAAAAGGTGCGCACTTTTCTGTTGACGTAAAGCTGAAAACATCTAGAATGCGCCTCCGTGGTTACGATACTTTTACAGTATCGATGGTATGCGAAGGTGGCGGAATTGGTAGACGCGCTAGCTTCAGGTGTTAGTGTCCTTACGGATGTGGGGGTTCGAGTCCCCCCCCTCGCACCAATTATCTTATCTCCCTTCTGTAATACCTCTTATTTTCCCTGTTATTTCAAACTCATCATTATCACCAGAATTGCGCTGACTAATGCGACGCATGATGGCAGTAACACATAATGGCGTAGGTGCTTATGCCAGATCATGCCTGACGTCATCAGCAGCCCTGACACAATGATGGCCTTCCAGCTTTCGATGGAGAGATCGGCAAACATCAAACCGCCAAGGATTACGCCCGGCAGCAATACTCCCCATGCACTTCCCAGCGCCCTGTTCAACATACATCGCCCTTTCATAACGATAATGATAAACAATATCATATGATAAAAATTATCATTTGTCAGTGCAGTGAAGCAAAAAAAATCGCCCTTTCCCCTTATGTAGAATGACAGAAATTTCCTAAGGTGATAAATTGCTCACCTGTTAACTACACATAAAGTTTTTCTTATAATTACGCTTTGAGTTTTTTGCATAATTAAGTGCGAAACCACGCCTATTCATCTGTTTTAATTAAGTTTTAATAAAAACGCACGACTATGACATCACAATCCTGGCGGTCTTTGGTTCAAAAAAAATATCAATTATCGTTACGTTTATTTTTATTTCTGAACGCAACGTCAGCCGTGTTCTCGGTAACAAACCCGCTCTATTCTGTACGCGTGTTTTCTGCCCCTCTGATTGCTATTTTCGCGATCAGTACTGGCCTGTTCGTCTGGCACTGGAAAAAGCGCGCGCGGAAGATAAATATTCCTGCCGTTTCAGCAATCTTTGGTATTTTGTGGGCCTGGCAAATAGATTCGAAATTTTCGCTAATTACCCATGACCAGGCGATGTATTTGATAATAGCTTTACTCACGGTGCTTTTTATCGGAACGCTGGCCTTCGCCAGTAATATCAAAGCATTTACGCTGCACTCGCTCCCCGCCTTTATTGTCTGCATGTGGTTAAGTGACCAGGATATATGGCTAAGAATGTCCTATTCTTTCGCACTTCCTGTGGTGGCTATTGCTATTCATAACATTTTGCAACGGCGCAACGATCGCTTCGCCCAGGAGCTGCTCTCTCGCCTGCTGGAAGAACGGGAAACTCTGACCGATCTCAGTATGATGGACCCGCTAACCGGGCTCTATAATCGTCGCGGCCTGCAGAGCCGTCTGGAGAATCTACCGGCGGTAGAAAACGGCGAACATTTTGTTCTTTTGATGGATATCGACCACTTCAAAGCCTATAACGACCATTATGGCCATATGATGGGTGACCAGGCGCTGAAGCGCGTCTCTGCGGCAATTCGTGATGCCGTCCGCTCGCGCGATATTGTGGCGCGTTTCGGTGGGGAAGAGTTCATGGTGCTGCTGACGAATATTTCACTTGAACACGCCCGCCATACGGCAGAGCGGATCCGTCAGAAAGTCTATGATTTGAAAATCCCCCATCTGTTCAACGAAAGCGTCGCCACCAATGTCACCATCAGCATCGGAATTGCCATTTTCGAAAACGAGGACGTGGAAAGCGCTCTGGAGAGAGCGGACAGAGCCCTCTATGAAGCAAAGCATTTAGGTCGCAATAACATTCTGCTGAGTGAAGAGCTACAAACCGCTTAAGCGCGTCTTCGGTTAATCAGGACAAAAGTCTTGCCATTGGTATGAGCAATAGTTAGGATTGGCAATCATTATCATTTAGATTTCTATCTCAACTATGGCTACGCATACCGCACACATCGTTGAACCACTCCTCTGGCGAGCGCCCCTCACCAGCGGGAATGCGTCGCTTGCGGATGCCATACGGGACAAGATTGCTAAGACGCGCGCCCACCTGCTGGACTTTATCAGGCTTGATGAAGCGCCCCCGCATCATGCCATGACGCTCGCTGAGTGGCAGCAGCCCTCTACGCTGCAGTCGCTGCTTGCAACCTATTCCGACCATATCTATCGCAATCAGCCGACCCTAACGCGGGAAAATAAACCTCTGCTTTCCCTGTGGGCACAGTGGTATATCGGGCTGATGGTTCCCCCACTCATGCTGGCGGTATTAACCCAAAAGAGCATGCTGGCGCTCTCCCCGGATCATTTTCACGTCGAGTTCCACGAAACTGGCCGAGCAGCCTGCTTCTGGATTGATCTGCACGAAGATCGCGGCGCAGAGCAGTTCTCTGCTCAGGAACGTCTGGAACAGCTTGTCATCCAGGCCCTGATCCCAGTAGTAGAGGCACTTGAAGCAACGGGCGAGATCAACGGGAAGCTTATCTGGAGTAATACCGGGTATTTAATTCACTGGTATTTAACAGAAATGAAGCCGCTGCTTGGCGATGAGAAAGTGGAGGCCCTGCGCCAGTCCTGCTTCTTTGCCAAACAGCTTTCCGATGGTCGCGATAATCCGTTATTCCGTACCGTTGTGCTCCGTGACGGGCTTCTGGTACGCCGTACCTGCTGCCAGCGCTATCGCCTGCCGGACGTTAAGCAGTGCGGGGATTGCACGCTGAAGTAGTGCAGTGAATTGCCCGGTGACGCTTCGCTTACCGGGCCTACAAAAACCTCGACTCGTAGGCCGGGTAAGGCGCAGCCACCCCCCGGCACAAGGTCTTTAAGCCACCTGCTGATTGTCCTCTTCCCCATTACGCTGTGCTTCTTCCGCTTCCTGCTCCAGCAGCTGCTTCTCGTACACTTTGAAGAACGGGTAGTAGATGATTGCCGACACGCAGGCCAGAACCACAACCAGGATAGCCGCGCGGAAATCCCAGCCCAGGGCCCATGCTGCGCCTATCGGCGCCGGTGCCGTCCAGGGAACCACTGAAATAACACGACCAATCAGATCAAACGTCATCGCCGCCCAGGCCAGCACGGCGTTAACCATCGGGGCTAGCAGGAACGGAATAAAGAACACCGGGTTCATTACGATCGGCGTACCGAAGATAACGGGTTCGTTGATGTTGAAGAAGCTGGGCACCACGCTCAATCGGCCAATAGAGCGTAAATGCGCTGAACGGCTGCGCAGATAGCAAATCACCAGACCCATCGTCGCACCCGACCCGCCAATCACGATGAAGAACGTCCAGAAGGCTTCCATAAAAATATGTGGCAGAGGATGGCCGGCAGCCAGCGCGGTCTGGTTCGCTCCGAGGTTAGTCAGCCAGAACATCTGCAGCATCCCGGAGACAATAGCCGCTCCGTGGATCCCGGCGAACCACAGCAAATGACCAATCAACACCGCCAGCAGGATCGCGGGCAGCGAATCCGCCGCGGAAACCAGAGGCTTGAAGATGGACATAATTGCCTGCGGGATCAGCATGTCAAACTGAGACTGAATCACCAGGCTCAGCGGATAAAGCGTTAACACCACCACCAGCACCGGAATCAGCAGGTCAAAGGAGTTTTTGATCATCGGCGGCACCTGGTCCGGCAGGCGAATACCGATGTTATGCGCCTTCAGGAAACGCATCATTTCAACGCAGTAAATTGCCACCAGAATGGCGGTAAAAATACCCGTTCCACCCAGGCTGTCGACGGGAAGCGTGCCTTTGGTTTTCGGGGCGGCAACCAGCAGAAACGCCATCAGCGACAGCATGGCGCACATGAACGGATCCAGCTGGTGCGTTTTGACATAATGTTTGCCAAGGTTATAGGCGATGGCCGCGCAGATATAAATGGACATAATGCCCATCGTCATATCAAACGGCGTCAGGATCTGGCCTTCAAACTGCTTCGCCATATCCAGCCAGGCGCGTGCGAAACCCCAGGTGGTATCAGGCGAAAACGGTGGGTAAGCAAACACTAATAAAAATGAACCCACAATCATGAACGGCATCGCGGAGATGAACCCATCACGGATAGCCATGACATGACGCTGGGACGAGATCCGCCCGGCGATCGGGCTCACGTAATTTTCAACGAAACGGAATATCAGATTAAACGCAGCATGGTTGGCAGACATGGTTGATCTCCTGTCAGACGTTTATTACAGGCGCGCTCGCGCCGCACGTTGTTCCATAAATCAGCTTCACAACCTTGCTGGCTTGCGTACCAGCGGTACTGCTCAGACGAAATGGTTTCATAATTGGCTCTTATTATTGGATACAGGGGACGTTACATACTCAGTATTAATCTACGCATCACGCTCTGCAACCGGTTACTGTAACCGGTTTCTGTGATTGTGAAGAGGATCCAGAAATCAGCCATCCTGGATATTTGTTACTTAAGAGATATTTACAGAGCATAAATTCTTATGACAGATTACGCAGGATATTTGTCAGGAGGAAACAATGAGTTTGCAGTCCGTACAGCAGTTTTTTGCCGACAACGCGCCGGAAATAGAGGTAATAGAACTTAGCCAGAGTACGGCTACCGTTGCGCTGGCTGCTGCCGCCCACCGTGTAGAGCCGGGACAAATCGCCAAAACCCTATCGTTGAAGGTTAAAAATGAGGTGATTCTGGTGGTGGCGAAGGGTGATGCGCGTCTGGATAACAAAAAACTGAAAGACACGTTTGGCGCGAAAGCACGCATGCTCAGCAGTGATGAAGTGGTTACCGTGACGGGTCATCCCGTTGGTGGCGTCTGCCCGTTTGGGCTTGAAAACCCACTTGCGGTTTACTGCGATATCTCTTTAAAACAATACGCTGAAGTGCTCCCCGCCGCTGGCGCTATCCATAGTGCCGTACGTATTTCTCCGGACAGAATGGCAGAGCTGACTTCAGCAAAGTGGGTTGATGTGTGCATCTGAATGACGCGCCAGGGCATATCTGGCGCGCAAAAGGTACAGGTTACAAAAATGTCGGTTTGCTTAGCCCCACAGTTCGCGGTTCTCTAACCGGAAGATGGGTAAGAATATCCGCTGCATCAAGCAATCCTACGTCAGAATTCACCCCTAGCTTCACCATCGCATTAAACTTATGCGCGCGAATAGTCTTGATATTGCGTTCAAGCTGCGCCGCGATTTCGGGAATGGAATATCCGCATGACATATAACGTAAAATTGCTCTTTCCGTTGGGCTTAACATCCGGTTCTGACTGCAGTACCAGTGGTTAAGCATATTGTCATTAATGCGCAGCGTTTCGCTCAACAATACCACTAACTCCTTCAGCAGGTGTTCAAGGGTCACCGATTTACTGACCACACCGTGAAGACGTGAAGGCGAAAGATGGCTAATCAATCTCGCCTCCATCTCATCCGAGACCAGGATAATGCGCTGAATATGGCTATGCGTAAACGCGAGATCCCGCAGATGCGCCAGGCAGTTACGTCGTTCTTCTCGCGCATCGGAAAGCGAATAGATCAGCGAGAAAAAATTCACGTGTTGCAGTGCTTTCTTAAAGCCATCAAAATCATTAAACAGGTGCAGTTGATATTGGCTGAGTTCAGGCTGCGTAAAAAGATGCTGCAGCCCGACCGCACTCATCGAGCAATTTTCGATGATGGCGATATGTCTTGTTGAATCGGTTTTTTCCATTCCTCGAACTCTCCATAGGCTGACATTAAACTCAGCTCTCTCATTCCCTGTGTACTATTGATCCAGGCGTACATATCGGCATTACTCCGCAATGACAGCCTTCGCATCGCACTGTTTTTCTGCGCACTGATCGTTTTATTGCTCTTTTTAAGCAACGTAGCGATTTGGTTAATCCCCCACCCTTTGCCTAACAGGCGAAGCACCTTACGTTCTGAGTGCGTGAGCGCAATAAAGTGTTCGTCATCATCCTCACTTTCCTCAGGTTCTGGGGTTAATAACGTCTGGCTTATCCGTTCTGCGCGTTCACTCCCTGCCCGGATAGCGTTAACGACACCTTCGATAGGTTCCATATCAGAAAGCAGCGTGCTTTCCGGCCGCATAAGCAGCTCAACGGCAATAGGGTAAAACGGCCGGGAGACCAAAAAGATCCAGTGGATTTCCCGGTACTGGTTCAGTAAGCGGTAATACTCTTCGAGCGTACCCCGTGGGTTCCTGTATTCGCCTGAAACGTCGGCGATAATCACATCTGCGCGGCGCAACTGAAGCAGGGTTAACTCCTGCAGTGAGCGGCAGTAGGTCAATTCAAAATCGGGGAAATGACGTGCCATCACGTCCCCTAACCCATTCTGCATGACGGGTATCCGGCTAATGACAACGCCATGCTTACCAGGCAACGACAACATAGACCCTCCGTGTCCATTTTCCTTCGGTGCGTCATGTAAAACGCACCAAGGTATAAGTATTTTCTTCCCTGAGTATAAAAAGATTAATACAAGCAGAAGATGAGATATGTTCTTAGTTTAGGAAATGCCTAAAACAGCGCTAATATCTCACAAAGCGCAAATCAATTTAATTGTGCAGACATTAAAATAACAACAAAATAAAATTAGAATTTCTAAATACAAATATTTTATTATTTAAAATTAATAATTCATCGTATTAATAAATTAATCCTGTAAGTCGTCGTGACGAGGGGGGGGGTAACTGTTTGCATAAACCTTGATCTGACCCACAGCAAGAGCCACTGCACTTTGTGCTAAAAGTAGGCATTACGGGCCAACCGGCAACTATTCACCTTATCTTCGGGATAATACATGCAGGCAGATCGGTCAACGCAGCGTGCTATCACGCGGCTCTGTATTCAGTGCGGTCTTTTTCTGCTCCAGCACGGCGCGGAAAGCGCGCTGGTCGAGGAGCTTTCAACCCGGCTGGGGCTGGCGCTGGGGATGGACAGCGTTGAGAGCGCTATCTCATCCAACGCCATTGTGCTGACCACCATTAAAGACGGGCAGTGTCTTACGTCCACCCGTAAAAATCACGACCGCGGCATTAATATGCACGTTGTAACCGAGGTCCAGCACATCGTCATCCTGGCTGAGCATAAGCTTCTCGATCTCAAGGAGATTGAAAAACGTTTTAACCAAATCAAGCCATTACGTTATCCACGCTGGCTGGTCGTGCTCATGGTGGGGCTGTCATGCGCCTGTTTTTGTAAGCTCAATAAAGGCGGCTGGGACGGCGCGATCGTCACCTTTTTCGCCAGCAGCATCGCCATGTACGTGCGCCAGCTGCTGACGCACCGGCAGCTGCACCCACAAATTAACTTCTGCATTACCGCGTTTGTTGCCACTACGGTGTCTGGCCTGCTGCTGCGCCTGCCGCAGTTTGCCGCTACCCCGACGATTGCGATGGCCGCCAGCGTGCTTCTGCTGGTGCCGGGCTTCCCGCTGATTAACGCCGTTGCCGACATGTTTAAAGGGCACATCAATACCGGGCTGGCACGCTGGGCTATCGCCAGCCTGCTGACGCTGGCGACCTGCATCGGCGTGGTGATGGCGATGACGCTGTGGGGGTTACGAGGATGGGCGTGATAGATTTTCTGCTGGCGCTGGCACAGGACATGGCCCTGGCGGCCATTCCTGCCGTCGGCTTTGCGATGGTATTTAACGTTCCGCAACGCGCTCTGCCGTGGTGTGCGCTGCTGGGCGCAATTGGCCACAGCTCGCGAATGGTGATGATGACGGCGGGCTTTAACATCGAATGGTCGACGTTTATCGCCTCTATGCTGGTCGGCAGCATCGGTATTCAGTGGTCGCGCTGGTATCTGGCGCATCCGAAAGTGTTCACCGTCGCCGCCGTTATCCCGATGTTCCCTGGCATATCTGCCTATACGGCGATGATTTCCGCGGTGAAAATCAGCCATTTTGGCTACACCGAGCCGCAGATGATCCTTCTCCTTAGCAACTTTCTTAAGGCGTCCTCCATCGTCGGTGCGCTCTCTATCGGGCTGTCGATACCCGGGCTATGGCTCTACCGCAAACGCCCGCGCGTTTGATATTTGTGTTATTTCGCTGCCGTGGAGATAATCTTTCTGGTCCGTTTGGTAAAAATAAGGAAAGGATGTGGCTAACTCTGGCAGCGAACACCCCGATCACAGTGAAGAATCGAGCCTGAAAGAGAAAATTTTTCAGAGCGCTATCGCGCTGTTTGCCGAATTTGGACTGAACGGCGCCCGCATGGAGCAGATCGCGGAGAAAGCAGGTACCACCAAACGCATGGTCGTTTATCATTTTAAAAACAAAGAAAATCTCTACCTGCTCGTCCTGGAGTACGTTTACACCCAAATTCGCGCCAGCGAAAAGGCGCTTAGCCTGGCGGATATGCCTCCCGTCGAAGCGCTGGTCCATCTGGTTGAAGCCACCTTTGACTATCATGCCGACCACCCGGATTACATCCGTATTATCTGCATGGAAAACATGCAGCGCGGCCGTTTTATGCAGCAGTCAAACTATCTGCGGCAGGTCAACCGCAGCGCGCTCGACCTGCTGGAAGGCATCCTGCGCCGGGGCAAAGAAAAACAGCTTTTCAGCCAGACGGTTGACGCCCGCGACCTTCATCGTCTGATCAGTAGCTTCAGCTTTCACTACGTTGCCAACAGCTACACCTTCACCCTGCTGTTTGAAGAGGGTGCAGACGAGCAGGCCCAGCGCCAGCACTACCGTAAAATGGCCGTTCAGGTGGCGCTGCGTTATACCTGCCCCTAAAATTGCTTGCAATTAAATCGCGCACAATCTATATTCATTTCATGAACGCAAAAACGAACGACACGACCGCTGCGCTCCTGCTGGATAACCAGCTCTGTTTTGCCCTCTATTCGGCAAATCTGGCGCTTAATAAGCTGTACCGGCAACTGCTGGCGCCGCTAAACCTGACTTACCCGCAATATCTGGTGATGCTGGTGCTGTGGGAGCAGGATGACGTGACGGTGTCGGACATCGGTGAACGGCTGTTCCTTGACTCCGCAACGCTGACGCCGCTTCTGAAGCGTCTGGAAAGCGCAGGGCTAATCAACCGCCACCGCTCGCGTAAAGATGAACGTCAGGTCGCCGTCACGCTGACTGAAGCCGGACGTGAACTTCAGCAGCAAGCACTGGATATCCCACACGCGGTGGGGTGCGCCGCACAGTGTGATACCGACACCATGCTGGCGCTCAAGCAGCAGTTGGAACTTTTGCGACAACAGATTCAACGCGCGTAAGGCTATACTTTACGCGTTTTTATTTACCTATATACATCGCACGCTATTTAATAGCACATACAAAAGTAAGATGAGGAACCTGCCATGTCTTTAGAAAAAGTTGTTTATACTGCCAAAGCAAAAGCAACCGGGGGCCGTGACGGCCGCGCGACCTCTTCCGATGGCGTTCTGGACGTTAAACTGGGCGTGCCCAAAGAGATGGGCGGTATGGGTGGAGAAGTCACGAACCCTGAGCAGCTGTTTGCTGCGGGTTACTCTGCCTGCTTCCTGGGCGCGATGAAGTTTGTGGCGGCTCGCGACAAATTTACCCTGCCAAAAGAAGCGTTTATTGAAGGCGAAGTGGGTATCGGCCCGCTGCCGACCGGTTTTGGTATCGAAGCAAAACTGAATATCCACGTTGAAGGTATGGATCCTGCGGAAGCCAAAAAGCTGGTCGATGCGGCGCATATCGTTTGCCCGTACTCTAACGCGACCCGCGGCAACATCGACGTGACCCTGAATATCATCGCGTGATAACTGCCTGATGGCGCTGCGCTTTTCAGGCCTACGACTGTAGCCCCGGTAAGCGCAGCGCCACCGGGGAAATCCCCTCCATCCCCTCCCCTCTCTGTGCTACCATAAGCCCATATCACGCCCGTAGTAATCAGTTGAGTAAGCGTTATGTCCTCCAGAATTCTGACCACCAGCATTGCTGGCATTGATGCCTTTATGCGCGACCCACGCGGTGTGTTGACCCACGCCGAAGGCGGCACGGTTGCGGTTTTTGCCGACAACGCGCCGGCGTTTTACGCAATCACGCCGGAACGTCTGGCGCAGCTTCTGGAGATCGAAGCGCAGATGTCACGTCCGGCAAGCGACGTCACGCTGGATAACCAGTTTTTTGAAGAACCGGTTAATACCCCGCTAACCGTTCCGATGGGCAAATTTGTCCTGTACGCGGGCTGGCAGCCTGACGCAGATTTTCAGCGGCAAGCAGCATTGTGGGGCATTGCGTTAACCCAGCCAGCCACCGCGGAAGAACTCGCCGCGTTTATCGCCTGGTGGCAGGCGGAAGGCAAAGTGTTCACCCACATTCAGTGGCAGCAAAAGCTCGCGCGTCATCTTCAAATTACCCGCGCCAGTAACAATGGCCAGCCTAAGCGCGATATCAACACGTTTTCAGAACCGGATAAACAGATCCCGAGTGGATTCCGAGGTGCGAAATGAAGAACGTCGGCGACCTGATGAAACGTCTGCAAAAAATGATGCCAGCCAACGTGAAGCCCGCCTTCACCACGGGTGAAGAGCTGCTGGCGTGGCAAAAGGAGCAAGGTAAAATTCGTGCCGCCGCGCTCGCCCGCGAAAACCGGGCGATGAAAATGCAGCGCACCTTTAACCGCTCCGGTATTCGTCCCCTGCATCAGAACTGCTCGTTTGATAACTATAAAATTGAGACCAGCGGGCAGATGAACGCGCTCGCCGCCGCGCGTCAGTACGTGGATGAATTTGACGGCAATATCGCCAGCTTCATTTTTAGCGGCAAGCCGGGCACAGGTAAAAACCACCTCGCGGCCGCCATCTGCAACGAACTGCTTCTGCGCGGTAAATCGGTCCTCATCATCACCGTGGCCGATATCATGTCCGCCATGAAAGACACCTTCAGCAACCGTGAAACCAGCGAAGAGCAGCTTCTTAACGATCTGAGCAATGTCGATCTACTGGTCATCGACGAGATTGGCGTTCAGACCGAATCCCGTTATGAAAAGGTCATTATTAACCAGATAGTCGATCGCCGCTCTTCGTCCAAACGTCCCACCGGGATGCTGACGAACCACAACATTGACGAGATGACCCGCTTACTGGGTGAACGCGTCATGGACCGCATGAAGCTGGGCAACAGTCTGTATGTCATTTTCGACTGGGAGAGTTACCGCAGCCGCGTCACCGGCAAAGAGTATTAAGACAGTTCCAGGAATCGCCAGCAGGGCGCAGGTATATACTGGAACCCCTTCCGGCCCAAAACGGACCTTTTTGAGAAAGCCATTATGAAAAAACAGATTCTTATCAGCACCTTTTTAGGCGCGATGCTGATTACCGGCGCAGCACAAGCGGCTTCGTGGCAGGAGTCCCTGTCAAGCGCAGCGAATGAGCTGACCAAAGAGAGCAGCAGCGCCCAGGGCGGGCTCTCGGCCTCTTCTCTCACCAGCCTGCTGAGCAACAGTTCCCAGAGCCTGAGCGCGGGCACGATGAACAACGCGGCGGGGATTCTGGAATATTGCGCTAAGCAAAAGCTGGCCTCGGTGACCGACGCGCAAAACGTGAAAAACCAGGTGCTGGGTAAACTGGGTCTCGACACGCAGGAGCAAAAAGCAGATACCAGCTATATGGACGGCATTCAGGGCCTGCTTAACGCGCAAAACGGCCAACAGCTTAACCTGAGCACCCTCGGCAACTCCGCCCTGGCAAAACAGGTGAAAACCAAAGCCTGCGATCTGGTGCTGAAACAAGGCGTTAATTTCATCTCCTGAACCGCCCCATTTTCTGCCACAACACGCCGCGTTTAATGCGATAGGCTTGCATCGCGGCGTTAAACGAGCGTTTTTCCTACCTGCCACCGTCTCAGCGTCCGTTTGTCAGGATGCGACCATCCTCATAAAAACGATTTTATAAACCAAATCCTAACAACAGCACACTTTCGTGACACTAAAATTGCAGCTAAACGACATCGCCATTACATTGTCTTACCAAAAATAAACAGTTAGCCAGCGAAGCACCTGGCGTCATGAGGATATGCTGTTGTCAGAATTCATCTCTCTTATCCTTTTTCTGGCTTCCGTCGGCGTTTATGCCTGGAAAGCCGGCCGTAACACCTGGTGGTTTATCGCCACGCTGGTGGTGCTCGGCATTTTTATCGTTTTAAACATTACCTTATACGCCAGCGATTACTTCACCGGCGACGGCATTAACGATGCTGTGCTCTACACCCTGACGAACAGCCTGACGGGCGCGGGAGTAGGTAAATACATCCTTCCAGGGCTGGGACTGATCGTGGCGCTGGTGACGATTTTCGGCGCGCTCGCCTGGGTGCTGCGCCGCCGTCGCCATCTTCCTCACCATCATGGCTACAGCCTGCTGGCGCTTTTCCTGGCGCTGGCCTCCGTCGACGCCAGCCCCGCGTTTCATCAGATCACCGAGCTTGTAAAATCCCAGTCGCGCGATGGCGATCCGGACTTCGTGGCCTACTATAAAGAGCCGTCGAAAACGATCGCCAATCCGAAGCTCAACCTGGTCTACATCTACGGTGAAAGCCTGGAGCGCACCTACTTTGATAACGATGCGTTTCCGAACCTCACGCCGGAACTGGGCGCGCTGAAAAACGAAGGCCTCGATTTCAGCCACACCATGCAGTTACCCGGCACGGATTACACTATCGCCGGGATGGTGGCCTCCCAGTGCGGTATCCCGCTGTTCGCACCTTTTGAAGGCAACGCCTCCGCCTCGATGTCGACGTTCTTTCCGCAGAATATTTGCCTGGGCGATATCCTGAAAAACTCCGGCTATGAAAACTACTTTATGCAGGGAGCAAACCTGCGCTTTGCCGGAAAAGATGTGTTCCTGAAATCCCACGGTTTTGACCACCTGTATGGCTCAGAAGAGTTAAAAACGACGGTTGCCGATCCGAGCTACCGCAACGACTGGGGCTTCTATGACGATACGGTGCTGGACGAAACCTGGAAGAAATTCGAGGAACTTTCCCGCGCCGGGAAGCGTTTTTCTCTCTTTGCGCTGACGGTAGATACGCACCATCCGGACGGGTTCGTCTCGCGCAGCTGTAAGCGAAAAAGCTATGACGTGGACGGCAAAAACAACAAGTCTTTCAGCGCCGTGACCTGTAGCCAGGAGCACATCGCCGCGCTGGTCGAGAAAATCAAAGCCTCGCCCTGGTTTAAAAACACCGTCATCGTCGTATCGTCTGACCATCTGGCGATGAAAAACAGCGCGTGGGACCAGCTCAGCAAGCAGGATCGCAGCAATCTTTTCTTCGTGCTGCGTGGCGACCAGCCGCAGCAGGAGTTAATCGCCACCAAACGCAACTCCATGGATAACGGCGCAACCGTGCTGGACATTCTGGGGGGCGACAACTTTATTGGCCTGGGCCGCAGCACGCTGTCGGGGCAATCCCTGTCGGAAGTGTTCCTCAACATGAAGGAAAAAATCCTCGCCTGGAAGCCCGACATCATCCGCCTGTGGAATTTCCCGAAAGAGATGAAAGACTTCACCGTCGATCGGGATAAAAACACCGTTGCCTTCTCCGGCAGCAATTTCCGCCTGCCGCTGCTGGTGCGAGTGTCGGATAGTCGCGTCGAACCGCTGCCGGAAAGCGAGTATTCCGCGCCGCTGCGCTTCCAGCTGGCCGATTTCGCCCCTCGCGATAACTTCGTCTGGATTGACCGGTGTTACAAAATGGGTCAGCTCTGGTCGCAGCCGCTGGCGCTCTCTACGGACTGGTGCGTCTCTCAGGGCCAGCTTGGCGGGGAGCAAACCGTGCAGCATGTCGACAAAGCCCAGTGGAAAGGCAAAACCGCCTTTAAAGATACGGTGATTGATACGGCTCGCTATCAGCACAACATCGACATGCTGAAAATCGTCGACAACGACATCCGCTATAAAGCGGACAGCTTTATCTTTAACGTGGCCGGCGCGCCCGAAGAGGTGAAGCAGTTTAGCGGCATCTCCCGTCCGGAGTCGTGGGGACGCTGGTCAAACGCGCAGCTGGGCAACGAGGTGAAAATTGAGTACACGCATCCGCTGCCGGAGCAATTTGATCTGGTGATCACGGCCAGGGCGTACGGGCCTAACGCGAATAAACCCGTACCGGTGCGTGTGGGCGATCAAGAGCAGACGCTGACGCTTGGAAATGACGTAAGCACTCACACCCTGCATTTTGAGAATCCATCGCGCAGCAGTACCCTGGTGATTGTGCCGCCAGACCCGCAGTCCACCAATGAAGGAAATATTCTCGGCCATTCACCGCGCCAGCTCGGGATCGGCATGGTTGAAATTAAAATCGTGAGTCGCGCAGGCTAATGGTCACCCTTAACCTCACCGTTCGGCCCACACATTCCGACGACGTTGCCGCCCTGCCCGCCATTGAGCGCGCGGCGGGCGAGCGTTTTCGTGACTACCCCGACCTCGCCTGGCTTGCCGATGGCGAGGTCATTTCCGCTGAACAGCATCTCGACTATGCCGAACGGGGGCTAAGCTGGCTGGCGCTGGCGAACGACCGTCCCGTGGGGTTTATCCTCACTGAAGCGCACCCTACGTCGCTGTTTATTGTGGAGCTCTCGGTCGATCTGGCCTGGCAGGGAAAAGGGATCGGTCGGCAGCTCATCGCCTGTGCGGCTGACCATGCCCGCCAAATGGGGCTGAGATCGCTGACGTTGACGACGTTCAGGGACGTACCGTGGAATGCGCCGTTCTATGCGCGGCTGGGGTTTGAAAAAATGACGACGCTGACGCCTGAACTGCGTCGGAAAAGGGAAGAAGAGACAGCGCACGGTTTCGCGTATGAAACGCGCTGCGCCATGCGCCTGCCTCTGTAATATCGCCCGGTGGCGCTGCGCTTACCGGGCCTACAAAACCCTGAACAGTGGGCCGGGTAAGGCGTAGCCGCCACCCGGCACAACACACGGCGTTAGAAGGTTTCCCAGTTATCACCTGCATCAGCGGTAACCGTTTTACGCGCCATCGCCGGTGCTGCAACGGTTTTCGCAGAAGCGAACTCGCGCGCTTTCATCTGCTCCTGCTGAATGCGGAACACCGCCACGGCCTGCGTCAGACGGCTCGCCTGCTCTTCCAGCGCCGCCGCCGCTGCGGCTGACTCTTCTACCAGCGAGGCGTTCTGCTGGGTCACGCGGTCCATCTCTGCCACCGCCAGGCCCACCTGGTCGATACCGCGGCTCTGCTCGTCGGATGCAGAGGCAATCTCGCCCATGATATCGGTCACGCGGGTCACCGCGTTCACGATCTCACCCATGGTTTCACCGGCGCTTTCCACCAGCGTTGAACCCACTTCCACGCGTCCCACGGAGTCTTCAATCAGGCTCTTGATCTCACGTGCTGCCTGAGCGCTGCGCTGGGCCAGGTTACGCACTTCCCCTGCCACCACCGCAAATCCACGACCCTGTTCGCCCGCACGCGCCGCTTCTACCGCCGCGTTCAGCGCCAGGATGTTGGTCTGGAACGCAATGCCGTCGATCACGCTGATGATATCGGCAATTTTCTGCGAACTGCCCGCGATGTCACGCATGGTTTGCACCACGTTGTCCACCACCTTGCCGCCCTTCTGCGCGGTTTCAGACGCGCTTAGCGCCAGGTGGCTCGCCTGACGGGCGTTCTCGGCGTTCTGCTTAACGGTCGCCGTCAGCTGCTCCATGCTGGCAGCGGTCTCTTCCAAGGAAGCGGCCTGCTGTTCAGTACGGGAAGAGAGGTCGTTATTGCCCATCGCGATTTCGCTCGCGCCGCTATAGATAGCGTTCGCGCCGTTACGCACGTCGCCCACGGTACGCACCAGCTCGCCCTGCATATGACGCAGCGAGTCGGCCAGTTCGCCCATCTCGTTAGAGCCTTCCACGTCGATGCGCTTCACCAGGTCGCCGCTGGCGATGTGGCGAATATTGTCAATGAGACGCGTCAGCGGAGAGATCAGCGCCTGCTTGATACCCAGCCAGACGGCCACAATCACCACCAGCACGGCAACCAGCACGCTGATCAGCACCCAGATAGCCTGAGTGTAAGAGCTGTTGCTGTCTTCAACCGCCATCTGGTACAGCTTGTCGTTCTGCTGCAGGTAGCTCACGTACTGCTTCTCGAATCCATCCTGGTAGCTCTGGGTCGGCTGGTCGAAGAAGGCGTTGATTTTGCCCGCCCCCAGCAGCTGAATCAGCTCAGCCAGCGCACCGTGGTAGATATCGTAGTTACGTTTAATTTCCAGCGCAGCGGCGTCGCTCTGACGCGGGTCGCGCGGCAGGGCTTCATAGTCAGCCCAGTTTTTTTCCGCCTGTTTCAGCGAGGCAGACGCAATCTGCATCAGATCGTTAACGGTCGCGCCGCTGCCGATATTGTTCTGATCCATCATGTAGCGGATGCCCGCGCGGTTCAGGGTATTACGGGTTTGCAGCAGCGCAACCCAGCTCCCGTTAAGGGTGGATTGTTGCTGACGAATGGTTTGCAGGACGGTGAAATTCTCTTTGTCATTCTTCAGAGCATTAAAGAAAAGACCACCGGATGTGAGTTGTAAAAGGCCAAATATCGCTAAAACCAGCATTAAGCTGGTGACAATCTTGATACGGTTTAACATGTTTTCTCTTTCCTCAGACAGATACAGAATTTTCGGCCTGGAAAGGGAAAACTTTACGAAAATCATCCTGGAATTTGTGGTTTTTACTCTTCTTCCCGCGCTGCGTTATGCCGGTTTCCGAGTTCAATAAACTCTTCCAGCAGCGCCGTCAGCTGCTTCATCTTCTCCGGCGTGTATTCCGCCTCAATCTGCTGATACGCCTCTTCCACCTGCGCCTGGGCGTGCTCGTACAGCGCATTTCCCTCTTTGGTCAGCGACACGTACAGCTTGCGCTGGTCGTTCACCGGCTTTAAGCGCAGCACCAGGCCGTCGCGCTCCATGCGCGTCAGAATGCCGGTCAGGCTCGGGCGCAGAATACAGGTGCGAAACGCCAGATCGTGAAAATCCATCGACGGATGTTCAGCCAGCACTCGTACGATGCGCCACTGCTGCTCGGTGAGGTTATGCCGCTTCACAATCGGACGGAAGTACGACATCGCCGCTTCCCGCGCCTGCAAAAGCGCGATGGTTAATGAATCATGCATAGCCTCTCCCCTTTACATCATTAACAAGTAAACAATTCATAAAAGATGTTTTTATAAACAACGCGTTTCCTGCCAGAAAGTCTAACAGAAACCATTCGTTTTTATTAATCCGCTGATTTACATAGGATTAAAATCCAGAATGTAAATTTATTGTTATTCATATCACAAATCCTTAACTTCTGATTGCGAAATAAGCAGCAAAAGCATAAAAACAGATCATTAACATATTAATGAAATCATAACCCGGACCGTCGGGGTGAGGAGTAGGTGAATGAAAGGTACCGTATTTGCCGTCGCGCTGAACCACCAGAGTCAGCAAGAAGCCTGGGCTGAGGCGTTTGAAAAAGCCCCTTACAACACGCCGCCAAAAACGCCGGTGTGGTTTATCAAACCGCACAACACGGTGATTCGCGCGGGCGAGCCCATTCCTTTCCCGCAGGGGGAAACGGTGTTAAGCGGCGCGACGGTGGCGCTGGTTGTGGGTAAAACCGCCAGCAGGGTGCGCGTAGAGGACGCCGCGGCCTACATCGCGGGATACGCGCTGGCCAACGAGGTGAGCCTGCCGGAAGAGAGCTTCTACCGCCCGGCCATTAAGGCCAAATGCCGGGACGGCTTTTGCCCGCTTGGCGAGCTGGCCGCCGTTGATAACGTCGACAACCTGACCATCATCACCGAGATCAACGGCCGCGAAGCGGACCACTGGAACACCGCCGATCTGCAGCGCAGCGCCGCCGAACTGCTGAGCGCCCTGAGCGAATTCGCCACCCTCAATCCCGGCGATGCGATCCTGCTCGGCACGCCGCAAAGCCGCGTGGAGATCCGCCCGGGCGATCGCGTGCGGATTCTGGCGGAAGGTTTCCCGCCGCTGGAAAACCCTGTGGTGAACGAGCGCGACGTTGCCCTTTCCCACCGCACGCCTGAACACGCCACGCTGTTCGCCCTCGGTCTTAACTACGCCGATCATGCCAGCGAGCTGGACTTCAAGCCGCCCACCGAGCCGCTGGTGTTCATCAAAGCGCCGAACACCTTCAATGGCGATAACCAGACCTCGGTGCGCCCGAACAATATCGAATACATGCACTACGAGGCGGAGCTGGTGGTGGTCATCGGTAAAACCGCGCGTAAGGTGAGCGAAGCCGAGGCGATGGAGTATGTCGCGGGCTACACGGTCTGCAACGACTACGCCATCCGCGACTACCTGGAAAATTACTACCGCCCGAACCTGCGGGTCAAAAGCCGCGACGGATTAACCCCCATCAGCCCGAACATCGTGCCGAAAGAAGCCATTCCTGATCCGCATAACTTAACCCTGCGCACCTTCGTCAACGGCGAACTGCGTCAGGAAGGCACCACCGCCGATCTCATTTTCAGCATTCCTTACCTGATTGCGTATCTGAGCGATTTTATGACCCTGCAGCCGGGCGACATGATCGCCACCGGCACGCCGAAGGGGCTGTCCGACGTGGTGCCGGGCGATGAAGTGGTGGTGGAAGTGGAAGGCGTGGGCCGCCTGGTGAACCGGATTGTCAGCGAGGAGACTGCAAAATGAAAAAGATTAACCACTGGATCAACGGTAAAAACGTCGCCGGAAGCGAGTACTTCCATACCACTAACCCGGCCTCCGGCGAGGTATTAGCGGAAGTCGCCTCCGGCGGTGAAGCGGAAATTCATCAGGCCGTTGCCGCCGCTAAAGAGGCGTTCCCGAAATGGGCCAACCTGCCGATGAAGGAGCGAGCGCGCCTGATGCGTCGCCTGGGGGATCTGATCGACCAGAACGTGCCCGAGATCGCCGCCATGGAAACCGCCGACACCGGCCTGCCGATCCACCAGACCAAAAATGTGCTCATCCCGCGCGCCTCGCACAACTTCGAGTTCTTCGCCGAGGTGTGCCAGCAGATGAACGGCAAAACCTACCCGGTCGACGACAAAATGCTCAACTACACGCTGGTGCAGCCGGTGGGCGTCTGCGCGCTGGTGTCTCCATGGAACGTGCCGTTTATGACCGCCACCTGGAAGGTCGCGCCGTGCCTGGCGTTGGGCAACACCGCGGTGCTGAAGATGTCCGAGCTCTCCCCGCTGACCGCTGACCGTCTGGGCGAGCTTGCTCTCGAAGCGGGTATTCCGGCGGGCGTGCTGAACGTGGTGCAGGGCTACGGCGCCACGGCGGGCGACGCGCTGGTGCGTCATCACGACGTGCGCGCGGTCTCCTTCACCGGCGGCACCGCCACCGGGCGCAACATCATGAAAAACGCCGGGCTGAAGAAGTATTCCATGGAGCTGGGCGGCAAATCGCCGGTGCTGATTTTTGAGGATGCCGACATCGAGCGCGCGCTGGACGCCGCGCTGTTCACCATCTTCTCCATCAACGGCGAGCGCTGCACCGCGGGCTCGCGCATCTTCATCCAGCAGAGCATTTACCCGGAGTTCGTCAAGCGCTTCGCCGAACGCGCCAATCGCCTGCGCGTGGGCGATCCGACCGATCCGAACACCCAGATTGGCGCGCTCATCAGCCAGCAGCACTGGGAGAAAGTCTCCGGCTATATCCGCCTCGGCATCGAGGAAGGCGCCACCCTGCTGGCGGGCGGCCCGGACAAACCGACCGATCTGCCTGCACACCTGAAAGGCGGCAACTTCCTGCGCCCGACGGTGCTGGCGGACGTCGACAACCGCATGCGCGTGGCGCAGGAGGAGATCTTCGGGCCAGTGGCCTGCCTGCTGCCGTTTAAGGACGAGGCGGAAGGGCTGCGCCTGGCGAACGACGTGGAGTACGGCCTGGCGTCATACATCTGGACCCAGGACGTCAGCAAGGTGCTGCGCCTGGCGCGCAGCATTGAAGCGGGCATGGTGTTCGTGAACACCCAGAACGTGCGCGACCTGCGCCAGCCGTTTGGCGGCGTGAAGGCCTCCGGCACCGGCCGCGAGGGCGGCGAGTACAGCTTTGAAGTGTTCGCGGAGATGAAGAACGTCTGCATCTCCATGGGCGACCATCCGATTCCAAAATGGGGGATCTGACAATGGGCAAGCTAGCGTTAGCAGCAAAAATCACCCACGTGCCGTCGATGTACCTTTCCGAGCTGCCGGGGAAAAACCACGGCTGCCGCCAGTCCGCCATCGACGGGCATAAAGAGATCAGCAAGCGCTGCCGTGAACTGGGCGTGGACACCATCATCGTGTTCGACACCCACTGGCTGGTGAACAGCGCGTACCACATCAACTGTGCGGATCATTTTTCGGGCGTCTACACCAGCAACGAGCTACCGCACTTTATCCGCGACATGACCTACGACTACGACGGCAACCCGGAGCTCGGGCAGCTGATCGCCGACGAAGCGGTGAAGCTCGGCGTGCGCGCCAAGGCGCATAACATCCCGAGCCTCAAGCTGGAGTACGGCACCCTGGTGCCGATGCGCTACATGAACGCGGATAAGCACTTCAAAGTGATCTCAATCTCCGCGTTCTGCACGGTTCACGATTTCGCCGACAGCCGCAGGTTGGGCGAGGCCATCGTCAGCGCCATCGAAAAGTACGACGGCACCGTGGCGGTGCTCGCCAGCGGCTCGCTCTCGCACCGCTTTATCGACGACCAGCGTGCGGAAGAAGGGATGAACAGCTACACCCGCGAGTTCGACCGTCAGATGGACGAGCGGGTGGTCAAGCTGTGGCGCGAAGGCCAGTTTAAAGAGTTTTGCAGCATGCTGCCGGAGTACGCCGACTACTGCTACGGCGAGGGCAACATGCACGACACGGTGATGCTGCTGGGGATGCTGGGCTGGGATAAATACGACGGCAAGGTGGAGTTCCTCACCGAGCTGTTCGCCAGCTCCGGCACCGGACAGGTCAACGCCGTTTTCCCGCTGCCCGCATAAGGAGTCGTTATGCCGCACTTTATTGCTGAATGTACCGACAACATCCGCGCGCAGGCCGACCTGCCGGGGCTGTTCGCCAGAGTGAACGAGGCGCTGGCCGCCACGGGGATCTTCCCGCTCGGCGGCATCCGCAGCCGCGCCCACTGGCTCGATACCTGGCAGATGGCGGACGGTAAGCATGATTACGCCTTTGTGCATATGACGCTGAAGATCGGCGCCGGGCGAAGCCTGGAGAGCCGGGAAGCCGTGGGGGAGATGCTGTTTGCGCTGATCAAAACCCACTTCGCGGAGCTGATGGCGGAGCGCTATCTGGCGCTGTCGTTCGCCATGGAAGAACTGGATCCGACGCTCAATTACAAACAAAACAACGTGCACGCGTTGTTTAAGTAGCCGTCTGCTCGCCCGGTGGCGCTTCGCTTACCGGGCCTACAACAGCCAAGAATGTAGGCCGGGATCGCTACGCGCCACCCGGCAAAAACAGGATATCGCCATGCTCGATAAACACACCCATACCCTGATCGCCCACCGCCTGCATCAGGCGGAACAGTCCCGGGAGCAGATCCGCGCGATCTCGCTGGAGTACCCGGAGATCACCATCGAAGACGCCTACGCCGTACAGCGCGAATGGGTGAGCCTGAAAATTGCCGAAGGCCGCGTGCTGAAAGGCCACAAGATTGGCCTCACCTCGAAGGCGATGCAGGCCAGCTCGCAGATTAGCGAGCCGGACTACGGCGCGCTGCTGGACGACATGTTCTTCCACGACGGTAGCGACATCCCCGTCGATCGCTTTATCGTGCCGCGTATCGAAGTGGAGCTGGCCTTCGTGCTGGCAAAACCGCTGCGCGGCCCAAACTGCACGATCTTCGACGTCTACAACGCCACGGACTACGTCATCCCCGCCCTGGAGCTGATCGACGCCCGCTGCCACAACGTCGACCCGGAGACCCAGCGACCGCGCAAGGTGTTCGACACCATCTCCGACAACGCCGCCAACGCCGGGGTGATCCTCGGCGGTCGTCCGATTAAGCCCGACGCGCTGGATCTGCGTTGGATCTCCGCCCTGCTCTACCGCAACGGCGTGATCGAAGAGACCGGCGTCGCCGCTGGCGTGCTTAACCACCCGGCGAACGGCGTGGCGTGGCTGGCGAACAAGCTCGCGCCGTACGACGTGCAGCTTGAGCCCGGACAAATCATCCTCGGCGGCTCGTTTACCCGTCCGGTTACCGCCAGCAGGGGCGACACCTTCCACGTCGACTACGGCAACATGGGCTCCATCAGCTGCCGCTTTGTGTAAGGAGGCGACCATGCAAAACGCATTCAAAGCGGCGCTGAAGGCGGGCCGCCCGCAAATCGGTTTATGGCTGGGGCTGACCAGCAGCTACAGCGCAGAGCTGCTGGCCGGGGCCGGTTTTGACTGGCTGCTGATCGACGGCGAGCACGCGCCGAACAGCGTGCAGACCGTGTTAACCCAATTACAGGCTATCGCCCCTTATCCCAGCCAGCCGGTGGTGCGCCCGTCGTGGAACGATCCGGTGCAGATCAAGCAGCTGCTGGACGTGGGGGCGCAAACCCTGCTGGTGCCGATGGTGCAAAACGCTGACGAGGCGCGGCTGGCGGTAAGCGCCACCCGCTACCCGCCTGCGGGCATCCGCGGCGTCGGCAGCGCCCTGGCGCGCGCGTCGCGCTGGAACCGCATCCCGGATTATCTGCATCAGGCTAACGACGCCATGTGCGTGCTGGTGCAGATCGAAACCCGCGAGGCGCTGAAAAACCTGCCGCAGATCCTGGACGTGGAAGGCGTCGACGGCGTGTTTATCGGCCCGGCGGATCTGAGCGCCGACATGGGCTTTGCCGGCAATCCGCAGCACCCGGAGGTGCAGGCCGCCATCGAGCAGGCGATCGCGCAGATCCTCAGCGCGGGCAAAGCGCCCGGCATCCTGATGGCGAATGAACAGCTGGCGAAACGCTATCTCGGCCTCGGCGCATTGTTTGTGGCGGTCGGTGTGGATACCACCCTGCTCGCCCGCAGCGCCGAAGCGCTGGCGGCCCGATTTACCGACGGCACCACAGCAGTTGATAACAATAAATCCGTCTACTAAACGTACGATGTGGAGCGCAACATGACGACCTCAACCCTGCATAATAAAGATGTAGAACATCGCGCAATGAATAAGCTGTTCCGTCGTTTGATCGTGTTTCTCTTTATCCTTTTTGTTTTCTCGTTTCTCGATCGCATTAACATCGGCTTTGCCGGGTTGACGATGGGCAAAGATCTGGGCCTCACGTCGACCATGTTTGGCCTGGCCGCGACGCTGTTTTACGTCACCTACGTGCTGTGCGGGATCCCCAGCAACATCATGCTGGCGAAGGTCGGCGCACGCCGCTGGATCGCCGGGATCATGGTGGTGTGGGGCATTGCCTCCACCTGCACCATGTTCGCTACCAGCCCCGAAACGCTTTACGTCCTGCGCATGCTGGTGGGCATTGCGGAAGCCGGTTTCCTGCCGGGGATTTTGGTCTATCTCACCTGGTGGTTCCCGGCCTATCACCGCGCCCGCGCCAACGCGCTGTTTATGATCGCCATGCCGGTGACCATGATGCTTGGCTCGATCCTCTCCGGGTATATTCTGGCGATGGACGGGCTGTGGAACCTGAAGGGCTGGCAGTGGCTGTTTCTGCTGGAGGGGCTGCCGTCGGTGGTGCTCGGCGTGGTGACCTGGTTTTACCTCAACGACACGCCGGACCAAGCCACCTGGCTGGACGACGACGAAAAGCAGGCGCTGAAAACGATGATCGCCCGCGAGCAGGAGGTCGCCATCGCCCAATCCGCCACGCCGCGCTCGACGCTGCGCGAGGTGCTGACGCCCGCCGTGCTGCTCTACACGCTGGCCTACTTCTGCCTGACGAATACGCTGAGCGCGATCAACATCTGGACGCCGCAGATCCTGCAAAGCTTCAACACAGGGAGCAGCAATATCGTGATTGGCCTGCTGGCGGCGATCCCGCAGTTTTGCACCATCCTCGGGATGATCTGGTGGAGCCGCCGCTCCGACAGGCTGAAAGAGCGAAAAAAGCACACCATCCTGCCGTATCTGTTTGCGGCGGCGGGATGGATGCTGGCCTCGGCGACCGATCACAGCCTGATCCAGCTGCTTGGCATCATCATGGCCTCAACCGGATCGTTTACCGCCATGGCAATATTCTGGACCACCCCGGATCGGGTTATTAGCCTGCAATCCCGCGCGGTGGCGCTGGCGGTGATCAACGCCATCGGCAACGTCGGGTCTGCCGTCAGCCCATTGCTGATTGGTATTCTGCGCGACGCGACCGGCAGCTTCAGCTCCGGGCTGTGGTTCGTGGCGGGTCTGCTGGTGGTCGGCGCGCTGGTGCTGACGCGCATCCCGATGACGCAGCGGGTTCAACAGAGGAACGATCATGTGCCAGAGCCCTATCGCCAACATTGATATCAGCAAGGAGTACGACGAAAGTCTGGGCACCGACGACGTGCACTATCAGTCGTTCGCCCGCATGGCGGCCTTTTTTGGCCGCGACATGCAGGCGCATCGTCACGACCAGTACTTTCAGATGCACTTTCTCGATACCGGACAGATTGAACTCCAGCTCGACGACCACCGCTATTCGGTGCAGGCGCCGCTATTTGTGCTGACGCCGCCGTCGGTGCCGCACGCGTTTATCACCGAATCCGACAGCGACGGGCACGTGCTGACGGTGCGCGAGGATCTCATCTGGCCGCTATTAGAAGTGCTCTACCCCGGCACGCGGGAAGCGTTTGGCCTGCCGGGGATCTGCCTGTCGCTTGCCGACAGGCCGGACGAGCTGACGGCGCTGAAGCACTACTGGCAGCTCATCGCCCGGGAATCCACGGCGCAGCTGCCGGGCCGTGAGCATACGCTGGTCCTGCTGGCGCAGGCGGTATTTACCCTGCTGCTGCGCAACGCGAAGCTCGACGACCACGCGGCCAGCGGGATGCGCGGCGAGCTGAAGCTGTTCCAGCGCTTTACCCAGCTGATCGACACCCATTACCACCAGCACTGGACGGTACCGGAATACGCCAGCGAACTGCACCTGACCGAATCCCGCCTGACGGACATCTGCCGCCGCTTCGCCAACCGCTCGCCGAAACGGCTTATCTTCGACCGGCAGCTGCGCGAGGCCAGGCGCCTGCTGCTGTTTTCCGACAGCGCGGTCAGCGAGATTGCCTGGCAGCTGGGATTTAAAGATCCGGCCTATTTCGCCCGGTTTTTCAATCGCCTGACGGGCTGCTCGCCCAGCGCGTATCGGGCGCAGAAAGTACCGGTTTCCTGAGCGCATCGCGGTATGTAGGGCGGGTAAGCGCAGCGCCACCCGCCAAAAACCCGCACAGATCACAAATCCCAATCCCGCCCGAAAAGTACCCGCCGTTGTCCCAATCGTCCCTTCACGTTCCGCCCCTCTCACGCTTCAATTAAACAACAAAAACAAAACATAAATTTAACAATCATCTTCCGATACGAGGTCCCTATGAAGCCTGAAGATTTCCGCGCTGATGCCAAACGTCCGTTAACCGGCGAAGAGTATTTAAAAAGCCTGCAGGATGGACGCGAGATTTATATCTACGGCGAGCGCGTTAAGGACGTCACCACCCACCCGGCGTTTCGCAATGCGGCGGCGTCCATCGCCCAGATGTACGACGCCCTGCACAAGCCGGACATGCAGGACACGCTGTGCTGGGGCACCGACACCGGCAGCGGCGGCTACACCCACAAATTTTTCCGCGTGGCGAAAAGCGCCGACGACCTGCGCCAGCAGCGCGACGCCATCGCCGAGTGGTCGCGCCTGAGCTACGGCTGGATGGGGCGCACGCCGGACTACAAAGCGGCGTTCGGCTGCGCGCTGGGAGCGAACCCTGCCTTCTACGGTCAGTTCGAGCAGAACGCCCGCAACTGGTACACCCGCATTCAGGAAACCGGCCTGTACTTTAACCACGCTATCGTCAACCCGCCGATCGACCGCCACAAGCCAGCGGACGAGGTGAAGGACGTCTACATCAAGCTGGAGAAAGAGACCGACGCCGGGATTATCGTCAGCGGCGCGAAGGTGGTGGCGACCAACTCGGCGTTGACCCACTACAACATGATCGGTTTTGGCTCCGCGCAGGTGATGGGCGAAAACCTGGACTTCGCGCTGATGTTCGTCGCGCCGATGGATGCCGAAGGCGTGAAGCTGATCTCCCGCGCCTCGTATGAGATGGTGGCAGGCGCAACCGGCTCCCCGTACGACTACCCGCTCTCCAGCCGCTTCGACGAGAACGACGCGATCCTGGTGATGGATAACGTGCTGATCCCGTGGGAAAACGTGCTGATCTACCGCGATTTCGACCGCTGCCGTCGCTGGACGATGGAGGGCGGCTTCGCCCGCATGTACCCGCTGCAGGCCTGCGTACGTCTGGCGGTGAAGCTCGACTTCATCACCGCCCTGCTGAAGAAATCCCTGGAGTGCACCGGTACCCTGGAGTTCCGCGGCGTGCAGGCGGATCTCGGTGAAGTAGTGGCCTGGCGCAATATGTTCTGGGCGCTGAGCGACTCCATGTGCTCCGAAGCCACGCCGTGGGTTAACGGCGCGTACCTGCCGGACCACGCGGCGCTGCAAACCTACCGCGTGATGGCCCCGATGGCCTACGCGAAGATCAAGAACATCATCGAACGTAACGTGACCTCCGGGCTGATTTATCTGCCGTCCAGCGCGCGGGACCTGAACAACCCGCAGATCGACCAGTATCTGGCGAAGTACGTGCGCGGCTCCAACGGCATGGATCACGTCGAACGCATCAAGATTTTGAAACTGATGTGGGACGCCATCGGCAGCGAATTTGGCGGTCGTCACGAGTTGTACGAAATCAACTACTCCGGAAGCCAGGATGAGATCCGCCTGCAATGCCTGCGTCAGGCGCAAAGCTCCGGAAATATGGACAAGATGATGGCAATGGTCGACCGCTGCATGTCCGAGTACGACCAGCACGGCTGGACCGTGCCGCACCTGCACAACAACAGCGATATCAACATGCTCGACAAGCTGCTGAAATAGCGCAGCGGGAGGTTACAATGCATTCAGATGAACAACGCCTGCGTTTTCGCGACGCAATGAGCAGCCTGTCGGCGGCGGTCAATGTGGTCACCACCGAGGGCGACGCCGGACGCTGCGGCATTACCGCCACCGCCGTCTGCTCGGTGACGGATACCCCGCCGTCGGTCATGGTCTGCATTAACGCCAACAGCGCCATGAACCCGGTCTTTCAGGGCAACGGCAGGCTGTGCGTCAACGTGCTGAACCACGAGCAGGAGATCATGGCCCGCCACTTCGCCGGGATGACCGGGATGGCAATGGAGGAGCGCTTTGCCCTCTCCTGCTGGCAGAAAGGCCCGCTGGGGCAGCCGGTGCTGAAAGGCGCGCTGGCGAGTCTGGAAGGCGAGATTACCCAGGTGCAAACCATCGGCACGCATCTGGTTTATCTTGTCGAAGTGAAAAACATCATCCTGAGTGACGCGGGACACGGCCTGATCTACTTTAAGCGCCGTTTCCACCCGGTGATGATGGAGATGGAAGCCGTCGTGTGATCCCCCTCGCGCTGGCCTTTTTTCGGGCCAGCGCCGCTTTCTACAAAAATTCCTAAGGTTTCCGCTAAATCACGCCGTTATATATCCATAAGAGAAATTTTCTGTGCCTGAATACTGACATCTCCGGTCAGTGCTTTTGCATTGTTCAGCGCATACCCAATATACAGGAAGACCTTATGGCTAAAACGACGCGGAGCCGCTCGGCTGAACGTCTGGTCGATATTCTCCTTGAGCTACATTTACACGGGGTGGTAAACCGCAGTGCGCTAATGGAGAGATTTAAAATTACCGAGCGTACCGTCTACCGGGATTTAAATGCGCTCTCGCCCATTGTTGAACATACCGGTAACGGGCTATATCGACTGATCCATTCCGCCCAATCTCCCGGCGGGCAGGGATTACATCATGCTCTGGCTAACTTCCTGAATGCCGATAACTTTTTCCCTGAAAGAAATACGGACTTCTGGCAAAAGCTGGAGGCGCGCGTCGACGAAAACCATATTCTTATCCTCGGTAATGACGCAGAGCACACGGTGCAGCGTGATATCCGCCGCCATTTAGCGAAAATCGAGAAATCGATTAAGAACCATAATGTCTGTCAGATCGTTTATAAGGGTAAAACCCGTCTGATTAATCCCTATAAACTCATTAACAAAAAAAATATATGGTATTTACAAGCTACCGAAAATAGCCGGTTGAAATCCTTTTCATTAAGCCAGATTAGCTGGTTTGATGTTCAAAAAACCTTTTTTACCCCTGATGAAAATGTCCGGGAACTGCTGGAAAAAAGCCTCGACCCGTGGGTGTCCGAAACTACTTTCACCGTGAAAATATTCATTAAGGATAATATTTCACATTATTTCCTGCGCCGCGATCTCCTGCCGGAACAGGAGCTGCTGGAGGAGCGGCGCGGCGGCGTCACGCTGCGCTGCCAGGCGGCACACGAAAACCAGATCCTGCCGCTGCTGTTCTACTGGCTGCCGAATATTCAGATCCTGGAGCCGAGCTGGCTGAAGGAGAAGCTCATCAAGACGCTGGAAAGCTACCTGTCGATGGAGCGCAGCCCGGAAAACCACGTGATCTCAATCACATAATTTCCCCGACCAGCGGCGAGCCTGAACCACTCGCCGCGTCCTTTGACCGCTCACCCATCACTTTCAACCACTCACTCATTTACCGTCCTTTACGCGCGCGCGGATCTGGCAAGATCGCTCCAGCATTAATCAATACCTCCTCACAACGAACCCTGACCCTTTTTTCTTTACATAAAAAACCAGGTCTTACTATGGATACTAAAAAACTACTTAAGCACGTGCCCTGGGCCTTACTCGGGATCCTCGGTGCTTTCTGTCTGGCGGTTGTCGCATTACGCCGGGGCGAACACGTCAGCGCCCTGTGGATCGTGGTCGCGTCGGTCTCCGTCTACCTTGTGGCCTATCGCTACTACAGCTTATACATCGCGCAGAAGGTCATGAAGCTCGACCCGACGCGCGCCACCCCGGCGGTCATTAACAATGACGGTCTGAACTACGTGCCAACCAACCGCTACGTGCTGTTTGGTCACCACTTTGCCGCTATCGCCGGTGCTGGCCCGCTGGTCGGCCCGGTGCTGGCCGCCCAGATGGGCTACCTGCCGGGTACGCTCTGGCTGCTGGCGGGCGTGGTGCTGGCGGGGGCGGTGCAGGACTTTATGGTGCTGTTTATCTCCTCGCGTCGTAACGGCTCGTCGCTGGGTGAGATGATCAAAGAAGAGATGGGCCGCGTGCCGGGCACTATCGCCCTCTTCGGCTGCTTCCTGATCATGATCATCATCCTCGCGGTGCTGGCGCTGATCGTGGTGAAAGCGCTGGCCGAAAGTCCATGGGGCGTCTTCACCGTCTGCTCTACCGTACCGATTGCGCTGTTCATGGGCATCTATATGCGCTTCCTGCGCCCAGGCCGCGTGGGTGAAGTGTCGGTCATTGGTATCGTACTGCTGGTCGCCTCCATCTACTTCGGCGGCGTGATTGCGCACGACCCGTACTGGGGCCCGGCGCTGACCTTCAAGGACACCACCATCACCTTCGCGCTGATCGGTTACGCGTTCGTTTCCGCCCTGCTGCCGGTGTGGCTGATTCTGGCTCCGCGCGACTACCTGGCGACCTTCCTGAAAATCGGTGTCATCGTCGGGCTGGCGATCGGGATTGTGATCATCAACCCTGAGCTGAAAATGCCGGCGGTGACGCAGTACATTGACGGCACCGGTCCGCTGTGGAAAGGTGCCCTGTTCCCGTTCCTGTTTATTACCATCGCCTGCGGCGCCGTGTCTGGCTTCCACGCGCTAATCGCCTCCGGCACCACGCCGAAGCTGATGGCTAACGAAACCGACGCGCGCTTTATCGGTTACGGCGCGATGCTGATGGAGTCCTTCGTGGCGATCATGGCGCTGGTAGCGGCCTCGATTATCGAGCCAGGCCTGTACTTCGCGATGAACACTCCACCGGCGGGTCTGGGCATCACCATGCCAAACCTGCATGAGATGGGCGGGGAAAATACCGCGCTGATCATGGCGCAACTGAAAGAGGCCAGCGCACACGCGGCGGCGACCGTCAGCTCCTGGGGCTTCGTGATCTCGCCTGAGCAGATCATGCAGACCGCGAAGGACATTGGCGAACCGTCCGTGCTGAACCGCGCAGGTGGCGCGCCGACGCTGGCCGTGGGTATCGCACACGTGTTCCACAAAGTGCTGCCGTGGGCGGACATGGGCTTCTGGTACCACTTCGGTATTCTGTTCGAAGCGCTGTTCATCCTCACCGCGCTGGACGCCGGTACCCGTGCAGGCCGCTTTATGTTGCAGGATCTGCTGGGCAACTTCGTGCCGTTCCTGAAGAAAACCGACTCTCTGGTAGCGGGTGTTCTGGGTACTGCCGGGTGCGTAGGGCTGTGGGGCTACCTGCTGTATCAGGGCGTTGTCGACCCGCTCGGCGGCGTGAAGAGCCTGTGGCCACTGTTCGGTATCTCTAACCAGATGCTGGCAGCCGTTGCCCTGGTGCTCGGTACCGTCGTCCTCGTGAAGATGAAGCGCACCAAATACATCTGGGTGACCGTGGTTCCTGCGCTGTGGCTGCTGCTCTGCACCACCTGGGCGCTGGGCCTGAAGCTGTTCAGCACCAACCCGCAGCTGGAAGGCTTCTTCTTCATGGCTAACCAGTACAAAGAGAAGATTGCCGCAGGCGGCGCGGATCTGACCGCACAGCAGATTGCCAACATGAACCATATCGTGGTGAACAACTACACCAACGCGGGTCTGAGCATTCTGTTCCTGGTGGTGGTGTACAGCATTATCTTCTACGGCATCAAAACCTGGATGAAAGTGCGCAACACCGAAGGCCGTACGGATAAAGAGACCCCGTACGTGCCGGTGCCGGAAGGCGGCGTGAAGACCTCTTTACACCATTAATCTGGTTGTATTCAGCCCCGCTCCGGCGGGGCTTTGTTCTTATCAGGATGGACTATGTTTGGTAACTTAGGCGAAGCAAAAAAATACCTCGGTCAGGCGGCGAAGATGCTGATTGGAATTCCGGACTATGACAACTACGTTGAGCATATGAAGACCAACCATCCGGATAAGCCGTATATGACCTACACCGAATTCTTCCGCGAGCGTCAGGAAGCGCGCTACGGCGGAAGTGGAGAAGGCGGCGTTCGCTGCTGCTAAAGGAGAGACCATGACCCCGATTGCCGTTACCCTGCTGACCGGTTTCCTCGGCGCCGGTAAAACCACCCTGCTGCGCCACATCCTGAACGAGCAGCACGGCTTCAAAATCGCCGTCATCGAAAACGAATTTGGCGAAGTCTCCGTTGACGATCAATTAATCGGAGACCGCGCCACGCAAATCAAAACCCTGACCAACGGCTGCATCTGCTGCACCCGCTCTAACGAGCTGGAAGACGCCCTGCTGGACCTGCTCGACAGCCGCGATCGCGGTGACATCGGCTTCGACCGCCTGGTGATCGAGTGCACCGGCATGGCCGACCCCGGCCCGATTATTCAGACCTTTTTCTCGCACGATATTCTTTGCCAGCGCTACCTGCTGGACGGGGTGATTGCCCTGGTAGACGCGGTCCACGCCGACGAGCAGATGAACCAGTTCACCATTGCCCAGTCTCAGGTAGGCTACGCCGACCGCATTCTGCTCACTAAAACCGACGTGGCGGGCGACAGCGAAAAACTCCGCGAGCGCCTGACGCGCATCAACTCGCGCGCGCCGATTTATACGGTGACGCATGGCGATATCGATCTATCCCAGCTGTTTAACACCAACGGCTTTATGCTGGAGGAGAACGTCACCACGAAACCGCGCTTCCACTTTATGGGAGACAAGCAAAACGACGTGGCGTCGATTGTGGTGGAGCTGGACTATCCGGTGGACATCAGCGAGGTCTCCCGCGTGATGGAGAACCTGCTGCTGTCGTTTGCCGACAAGCTGCTGCGCTACAAAGGCATGCTGTGGATCGACGGCGAGCCGAACCGCCTGCTGTTTCAGGGCGTACAGCGCCTGTACAGCGCCGACTGGGACCGCCCGTGGGGCGATGAAGCGCCGCACAGCGTGATGGTGTTTATTGGTATCCAGCTGCCGGAGGATGAGATTCGGGCAGCGTTTGCGGGGCTGAAAAAGTAAATAGCCGCTCCCTTGTCCGCGGGAAAGGGAGCGTATTTTTCTGAAGCAGATTTCCTCGTATCACGCTTTCTGTTTGCCATATTGTCTGTTAATGTCCTTAATAATAAAAAATCATATCTCAATTAATATTCTCTGAAATATTAATTGAACGGAATTATATAATTTTCATGAATTGGTAGGCGTAATATGGCAATCATTATTCCCACAATCAGCAGCTGTAGCGAGAAGATAACAGCGGGAGAAAAAAGGCTGGCAAGGCTTCTTGAGGGTGGGCTCAGCGAACAGTGTACCTGCTGGTACGACACCCGAATGGGAGACAGGCAAGAGCATCCTGATTTTGTGATTCTGGCACCGGAAAAAGGTTTGTTGTTTATTGAGGTGAAGGACTGGTTTATCACGAAAATAAAATCCGCGAATAAAACGCATATTGATTATGAGACTAAAAACGGCATTGAGCCCCTAAAAAACCCGCTCGAACAGGTTCGACAATATACCTTCCACATCATTGACAGCCTGAAAAAAGATCCTCTGCTTCGCCAGCAGCAGGGGGATTATGAGGGCAGCTTTATTATGCCGTATGGATACGGGGTGTACTTGAGCAATATCACCCGGGCGCAACTGGAAAAGAATTTTACACCCGACGAGCTGAATGAAATATTGCCCACCAGCCAGGTGATTTGCAAAGACGAGCTCACCGAGTTTATGACCCGGGAACAGATCTCCGCCCGGCTCGAATCCCTTCTCAGACATCGCTTCGTTCATCACGCTACCCCACAACAGCTCGACCGCATTCGCTGGCATCTTTATCCCGACGTACGTATTAACGCGTCCGTTACGCGAGTCGATCTGGATAATTTTACGTTCCACACCCCTGATGTGGTCTGCATGATGGACAGGAACCAGGAACAACTCGCCAGAAGTATGGGGGCGGGACACAGGGTCATTCACGGCGTGGCAGGATCAGGCAAAACGCTCATTTTGCACCACCGATGTATTGAGCTTGCCAACAACATTGAAAATACCAAACCGATACTCGTGATTTGCTACAACATTACGCTGGCCAAAAAACTTAAAGCGCAGCTCGAACAATATAGCCTCAGACTTCCAGTCGAAGTTATCCATTTTCATGCCTGGTGTTATCAGCAGTTAAACGCGAATCGGCGTCTTCCACCCAAGAGCAAAAACTTCATTGAGCTCATGGAAAATGCGCTGACGGTGGCATTTGACGATGGAGTGATAAAACCGGAGCAGTACAGCGCCGTTTTGATCGATGAAGGACACGATTTTAAGCCGGAATGGCTAAGAATCCTCGCTAAGATGCCGGACAATAAAGATAGCTCCCTGCTTTTCCTCTATGATGACGCTCAGTCAATTTATCAGAAAAAGAAAGCGCTCGATTTTACCCTCTCCAGCGTCGATATAAAGGCTCAGGGCCGCACAACGATTCTGGATACCAATTATCGCAATACCCGGCAAATACTCCATTTTGCCAGCAGCGTAGCATTTAATTATCTCAATAATCACATAGAAGCCTCTCTCAAATACCAGCAGCCTGCCGCAGGAGGGCTGTCAGGGCAGTATCCGGCGCTGGACAGCTTTGATAATCAGGACGAGGAGATTACACGCGTCCTTGATTGGGTCACAGAGCAGCGTCAGCAGGGGGTTTCATGGTCGGAAATCGCCATACTGTGCCCCTCCACCTACAGCATTTCAGGTATGCTCGGACCACGGCTCGAAGCCCGCAAGATCCCCTACCAGATGATTGTCTCCAGCGATGATAAAAAGCACTGGTCACCGCAGAATGATTTCCTCTGCGTCATGCCGCTGCCCAGCAGTAAAGGTCTTGAATTTCACTCAGTCGCCATTATGGATGCGGCAAAGGAAAGGGACAGTGAAGATCTGAGTGACGATATCAAGCGCCTTTACGTCGGTTTTACCCGCGCACGACAGAATCTTCTGGTGACAATGCACGGAACCGGAAGCCTGCGAGATCATCTGGTCGAGACCTGGGAAAAGAGCGTTAAAACTATCTAGCTGCTCCGCGTTGATAAATATCTGCACCGAACAATCCCCTCTCCCCTGTGGGGAGAGGGTTAGGATGAGGGGTAAAATTATTTCAACGCCTCCGGCAGCGTCACAATCCACAGCTCGCTCTCTGACTCCGGCTTCTTCAGCGGCTTCACGCTGAGCGTGGTTTCCACCGGTTTATCGTCCAGCGTCAGCTTGCCTTCCTCGTTAACCCGATAGTCCTTGAGCTTTTTGCCCTCGACCGGATGCTGAATCGCCACCTTCACGCCAAAGTCGTTATCGTTCGCCACCGCAAGCCGTTTGCCGTCGATCAGCGCCAGCCCTTCGGCCTTCTCCTGCTTCCAGCCCAGCGCGCGCAGATCGACGACCTGCGTTTTTGCAGCAAGGGTAATGCCGCGCTGTGCCAGGGTTTTCTCATCATCAAACTCCGGGTACTCGCCCGGCTTGTCGAAAGCGGTCAGGTCGCTCGCCTTGCTGAGATCCACCTTGTAGATAAGGTTACGCATCGCGTCATTTTTATCCTCACCCTGTTCAATCAGCAGGATGTGCTGGTCGTCCAGCGCCACGATGTCGCCGATTTTGGCGTCGCTGTTTTTGCTGTAGGCCGCGCTGTCGATGGGGTAGCCGTACATCGCCGTTTTCCCGGTCGCCGGGTCGAAGCTGACCAGACGCGTAAACAGCGCCTGCTTTTTGCTCTTACCGTCGATATCCAGCGTGCTTTGCACGGCGGCGATAATCCGCCCGTCCGGCATCCGGGTCAGGCCTTCAAAGCCCCGGTTCGGCTGGCGCCATTTGATAACGTTTGGCAGACCGCCCGCGATGGATTTTTCCCCTTCCGCCGCCTGAGGCCCGTAGATCGCCAGAATTTTCCCTTTGCTGTCAACGTTAATCAGGAACGGGCCATACTCGTCGCACAGCCAGAAGCCGCCCTTGCCGTCCGGGGTGATGCCTTCCGTGTCCAGCCCGCGGTTGTCACCCTTCAGAATTTTGAGGGTATCGCTGAACGCCACCTCATTGGTGGCTCCAATCACGCCGCTTTGCAGCGGCAGGCCGTTAATCTCGCCTTTATCATCATGCAGCGGGCGGGCATCCGTTGCCTCCGCTTTGCCGTTCTGAACGCGGATGGTCATCAGCAGCGGCGCGAAATCCGGCGTGACAAAAATTTTGGCTTCGTTTTTACCCATTTTGGGCGCATCGGCGTTAGGACCGCGATCGGTCACGGTCGCGAAGGTCAGAGCATCGCCCTGCTTGCCCGTAAACAGCAGGCCGGAGCCAATCCCTACCGGGAGTCCATTCGGAAACGCACCGGCAAACGCGCCGCTGTATTTCACGTGTGAGCCGTCAGGGAAGCTGACAACATAGTGCTCAGCCGTGGGCTGCGCCGCCAGGCCAGAGAAAGAGAGCGTACAGCCGATAAGCACAGGAATGATTTTTCTTTTCATATTGTTAGCATCCGGAAAGTGAAGCCCACAACGTAATGAACAAACGTGTCAGAAAAATGACATGGAAAGGAAACGTGGCCGGACATCTGAACGAATAATGACCATAAAAATGTAAAAATTTGTTTTTTTTATGTGATTTTAGAAATGGAATTGGAAATTA
Source organism: Enterobacter cloacae complex sp. P42RS (assembly GCF_014930595.1). NCBI lineage: Bacteria > Pseudomonadati > Pseudomonadota > Gammaproteobacteria > Enterobacterales > Enterobacteriaceae > Enterobacter > Enterobacter cloacae complex sp. P42RS. The sequence continues at coordinate 215,085 of NZ_JADBRK010000005.1, read as the reverse complement.
TTAGAAGCGCAATTAATGCATCTCAAATCACTATCCCTGCCTCGTTCAGATTTCGTTTAGTCAAAAAATTAAACTGTTCCTCAACACCTCAAATTTGCGCGTTGACACACCGACAACCCAACTTAAGCGTTACAAATAAAGATAAAAGAATTAACAATTACAGCATGAAAAGTCGATTTGCATCACATTTGCAGTCATAAACATCGCTTGTTAAGGTGCCCCCAGATTAATTTGATGATGAGGCACGAAACATGAAAAAACTGAACATTCTTCTTCTTTCTGCACTGACCGCCATTTCGGGTTCCGCACTGGCAATGGGCGGCAGCATTGAGCAGGGTAAAAACTTTACCAACCTCAACCTGGAAATGGGCAAATCCTCATCCGGTGTTTATCTCGAAAGTAACTGGCTGAAAAACACCGACGACGGTACCCAGACCGGTGGCGTGGGTGCAGGCTACAACCTGGAAGTGGGCCCGGTGATGCTGAATGCGGGCGCAAAAGCCATCTACATCGGCCCGAAAAAAGGCGATAACGGCGTGGCCTTCCCGATTGGCGGCGGCGTAAACGTTGCGCTGACCGACAGCATCCACGTCTATGGCGAAGGCTATGCGGCACCAGAAGGCCTTAACAATAGCGTGAAAAACTACGTTGAAGCTAACGGCGGCGTAAGCTGGACCCCAATCAAACCGGTTACGCTGAAAGTGGGCTACCGCCACGTGAGCGTTGACGGTAAAGATGGTCGTCCAAACCACACCCTGATTGATGGCGCATATGTCGGCGGTGGAGTTAGCTTCTGATGAAACACCGCATTACCGCGCTTTGCGTTCTGAGCCTCACGCTGATGCTCACCGGCTGCGTCCAGTACAAATGGGTAAAACCGGGCGTGAGCGACGCTGAGATGAATAAAAAGCTCACGGAATGCGAAGCGCAGGCCCTGATCGATCTGCCTCCGGATAACGTGGTGACCGGTTCGAGCTCGGAAAAAACGGACAAAAAGAACAAGAAAAAGGATATTTCCACGAGCTACACGGTTGAAGATGCGAATGAATATCGCCGGGATACGTTAGTCGACAGCTGCATGTTCAAAAGCGGCTGGGACAAGATCGAAGTACAGTAATCAACTGAAAAAACCTGCCAACCGGCAGGTTTTTTTATTACCTCTTACTTACGCACCACCACCAGCTTCTGGTTCACAAACTCTTTGATCCCCAGATCCGACAGCTCGCGTCCGTAGCCGGAACGCTTCACGCCGCCGAACGGCAGCTCCGGCGCGGTATCGGTGAGCCAGTTGATGTACACCATCCCGGTCTCGATCCGCGACGCCATTTTCTTCGCGCGCTCGATGTCCTGGCTGAACACCGCCCCGCCCAGGCCGTAGTGGGAGTCGTTCGCCAGCGCGACCGCTTCGTCGTCGTTTTTCACCACGTACATCTGCGCAACCGGACCGAAGAACTCTTCGAAGTACGCCGGGTTATCGCGGGAGATATTCGTCAGGATCGTCGGTTCGAAGAAGCTCCCGTCGCGCTGCACCGGCTTGCCGCCAAAGTGCAGCGTGGCACCGTTTTTCACCGCCTCGTTAACCTGTTTGGTCAGCGTTTCCAGCGCATCTTTGGAAGAGAGCGGCCCCAGCGTGGTGCTCTCGTCCAGCGGATCGCCAATCTTCACCTGCTTAAACGCCTCGGTAAATTTGCTCAGGAAGGCATCCGCAATCTTTTCATGCAGGATAAAGCGCTTCGCCGCGGTACAGACCTGCCCGGCGTTGTTGAGCCGCGCATTCACGCCAATCTTAACCGCTTTATCCAGGTCCGCGTCGTCCAGCACCACGAAGACGTCGTTACCGCCCAGTTCGAGGGTCGATTTCTTAATGTGCTTCGCCGCCTGCGCGGCCACCACGCTGCCCGCCTTTTCGGAGCCGGTTAGCGCTGCGCCCTGCACGCGATCGTCTGCGATGATATTCGCCACCTGTTCGGACGAGATAAACAGGTTCGTCCACGCCCCTTCCGGCGCGCCCGCCTCGCGCACCAGATGCGCAAAGGTCTCGGCGCAGTGCGGCACGATGCTGGCATGCTTGGCGATAACGGGGTTACCCGCCGCCAGGTTTGGTGCCAGGACGCGCATCAGCTGGTAGTACGGGAAGTTCCACGGCTCGACGGCCATCAGCACGCCGATGGGGTGATGCTCCACCCACGCTTCCCCAAGTTCAGAGTCGTACTTCACCGGGGCGAGGAACTGCTTCGCGTTGTCGGCGTAGTAGCGGGCGATCTGCGCGCAAAGCTTCACCTCGCCGCGGCTCTGTTCGATGAGCTTACCCATCTCCTGGCTGGCGATTTTGGCCAGATCCTCCACGCGCTCGTCGATCAGGTCGGCAAGCTTATGCAGCACCGGCAGGCGCTGGCTGATGTCGCCTTTCGCCCATTCCGAATGGTAAAGCGCATCGGCCGCCTTCAGCGCCGCTTCGATATCCGCGTCGGTATGTGAGGGGTATTCTTTGATGAGCTGGTTAGTGGCAGGGTTTACTGTCTGATAAGCCATGTCGAATCTCCTTGTTTTACCGCTTAGGGTATTAAGAGTAGTCAACATGACTGGCTGTGGACGTAAAGTTGGGTATATCCGGAAGGTTCTGAGTTAAGCAGTGCCGGACGGTTCGCTGACGTGGTATAAAAAACGTCCAGAAGGAGTTTCCATGACCGATACCCGACACGTTCGCCAGACTTTTCACCGCGCCAGGGGCCTTGAGCTGCGCAGCACCTGGCAAAGCACGCGGGCGTACAAACGCCACTGTCACCCTCAACTCTCCATCGGCGCGATTGTTGAGGGCCAGACCTGCTGCGTGTGCCATGACCAAGAGTACATTCTTCATCCCGGGGACCTCATTGCGATCCCGGCTTATGCGCCGCACAGTTGCAACCCCGTCGACGGGCAGCCGCGCAGCTACCATATGCTCTATATCGACACCGATCTTCCTCTGGCGCTACAGGTGATTCGTAACCCTGCCCTGTTTGCCCATTACCTGGACGTCGTTAAGACAATGTCTCCAGCGTCCGTGGAGGCGCTGCTTTCTGCCCTTCCCCGCTGCGCGGATAACGCAGACGCGCTTCGCCCAACCAGCCAGCATGTGCGGCAGGCGTTTCTTGCCGACCTGGCCGCACCGCCTTCGCTTGACGAACTTGCCCAACGCTTCTCGCTGCGCAAGGAGACGCTGATCCGTACCTTCCGGCAGGACACCGGCCTGACGCCGGGCAGCTTCCTCAACATCTCCCGCGTGGAGTTCGCCAAAGCGCGGCTACGTGCCGGGGACGACATCGCCGACGTCGGCTACCAGAGCGGCTTTGCCGACCAGAGCCATTTTCATAAGACCTTCGTCAGCTATACCGCCGCCACGCCGCGCCAGTACGCCACGGGCCGATCAATATCAGACAATAAATAGGTTCCGCAGCGCCGTAGCCTGTCCTCAGATGGTTAACTGAGGTCGCTATGGAACTGTTCTTCCCTTCCGCTTTTTTCGCTCTGGCGCTGGCGCATTTTGTTGCGCTGTTAAGCCCGGGTCCGGATTTTTTCCTGCTTGTGGGCTACGCGGCGCGCTATCGGCTGCGCGGCAGCGCCGGGCTGTGCGTCGGCATCGCCACGGGTAACGCGCTCTATATTGTTCTGGTGATTATCGGCTGGAGCGCGCTGCGCCAGTTTACGTGGCTGTTTACGCTTATCGAGGTATGCGGGGCGCTGTACCTGCTATGGATCGGCTCGCATCTGGTGCGCAGCCAACCGCAGGCGCTGACGCTTGCAGAAACCCGACAGCGGTGCCCTTCTCTGATGAAGCAGATCCTGCTGGGGCTGGGATCGGCGCTGTTAAATCCAAAAAATGCGCTGTTCTACCTGGCGCTGATGACGGCGTTACTCGGGCCGGACGTCACGCTGCTTCAGCAGGCGACCTGCGGCGTCTGGATGGTGATGGTGGTGCTGGCGTGGGATCTGGCGCTGGTGTCGATGATGGGGCTATCGGCGGTGCAACAGAAGCTTAGCCGTTCGCTGTGGTGGATTGAGCGCACGGCGGGCGTGGTGCTGATGGGGTTTGGCGGGTGGGTGCTGTGGCGATTTTTGCACTTTTCCCCCGCTTCCCTCTATCCTTAACCCATGGAAAAAATCGCTGAACTCAAACGCGCCAAGCTGCTGGCGCTGTCGCTGCTGCTGATTGCCGCCGCGGCCTTTGTCACCACCCTCTTCCTGCCGCAGACCTTCTGGGTGCGCGGCGTCAAAGCCATTGCCGAGGCGGCGATGGTCGGCGCGCTGGCGGACTGGTTTGCCGTCGTCGCGCTGTTCCGCCGGGTTCCCATTCCGTTTATCTCGCGCCATACGGCGATTATCCCGCGCAATAAGGACCGAATCGGCGACAATCTCGGCCAGTTCGTGCAGGAGAAGTTTCTTGATACTCAGTCACTTGTGGCGCTTATCCGCCGCTATGAGCCAGCGCAGATGATTGGCGCCTGGTTCAGCAAGCCCGACAACGCCCAGCGCGTCGGGCTGCATCTGATGCAGGTGATGAGCGGTTTTCTCGAGCTGACCGATGACGGACGTATTCAGCGCCTGCTCAAACGCGCGGTGCATAAAGCTATCGACAAGGTAGATTTCACCGAAACCAGCGCCGTCATGCTGGAGAGCATGACCAAAAACAACCGCCATCAGGTACTGCTTGACGCCATCATCAACCGCCTGATTACCCTGATTCAGCGGGAAAGCACGCGGGAGTTTATTGCCGATCAGATTGTCCACTGGCTCAAAACCGAGCATCCCCGCAAGGCGATGGTGCTCCCCACGGAGTGGCTGGGCGATCAAAGCGCGGAGATGGTGTCGAACGCGGTGAACACGCTGCTGGACGATATCAGCCACGACCGCACGCACCAGATCCGTCAGGCGTTCGACCGCGCCACGCTGAAGCTTATCGACAACCTGAAAAACGATCCGGAAATGGCGGCGAAAGCCGACAACATTAAGCACTACCTGAAAAACGATGAGGCGTTTAACCGCTATCTGGGCGAGATGTGGGCTGACCTGCGCCAGTGGCTGAAGGCGGATATGCAAAGCGATGACTCGCGCGTGAAACAGCGCATCGCCAACGCCGGGCTGTGGTTTGGCGAAACGTTAACAAACGACGCCAGCCTGCGCGCGTCGCTGAACGAGCATCTGGAGCAGGCCGCGCACCGCGTCGCACCGGATTTCGCCGCGTTCCTGACCCGCCACATCAGCGACACGGTCAAAAGCTGGGACGCCAAAGACATGTCCCGCCAGATTGAGCTGAACATCGGCAAAGACCTGCAGTTCATCCGCGTCAACGGCACGCTGGTGGGCGGGACGATAGGCCTCATCCTGTTCTTACTCTCGCAAGTCCCAACGCTTATCCATTCAGCGTCCTGAGGATCAGCGCCTTCATGCTGGTAATAGCTGCATCGGGGGAGGCGCTCCCCTGATGCAGCGCGATCCCCAGCTCTCCTGCATCTGGCAGCAGGTGGCTGTCGATCCGTAACGTCTCGGGCAGACCAATACGCGTGCGGAGCGTAATACCCAGCCCCGCGCTAACTCCCGCCCACAGCCCGCTCAGGCTATAGCTGGTATAAGCGATACGCCAGGGAATACCTGCGGCATCCAGTGCCGCGATGGCCCGGCTTCGCAGGAGGCAGGGTGCGTCAAACACCACCAGCGGCAGCGGCTCACCTCGTTGCAGAAGAACCTCAATGTCCTCGCGGGACCGGCAAATCCATGCCAGCGGTTCGCTTCGCACGTAGTCGCCTTCTCGACCTTCCTGCCAGACCAGCGCCAGATCGAGTTCATTCGCCGCCACGCCGCGCAGCAGCGGCGGGTTACGATCGACGCGTGCCGTCATGCGAAGCTCAGGGTGTTGTCTGTGAAAATCGCCGAGGACCTTCGGCATCACGGACTCGCCAAAGTCCTCCTGCATACCCAGCCGTACCTCGCCCTGAAGCAACTCACCTCTGATAGCCCGGAGCGCTTCATCATTTAATACCAGCATGCGTCGGGCGTAGCTCAGCAGAATTTCACCCTCTCGGGTCAGTGCCAGCGTACGCCCCTGCTTAACGGTCAGAGCCACGCCACACTGCTGCTCCAGCTTTTTTAGCTGGGCGCTAATCGCCGACGTGGACCGACACAGCCTGTCCGCCGCCTCGGCAAAACTGGCGGACTGAATCCCCTCCACAAAGCTGCGCAGCGCGTCCAGGTCTAATGTTGAAAAGCGTTTATCCATATCATCCTCATTTTCAGGACATTCAGTCCTGAACATTGCGATTTTATTTATGGTGGCAGCCTGCGAGAGTGTTTTCCAGACGACAGGAGGAATAAAAATGAGCACAACACTGAATCGCGACACGCTTGCGCAGGTTTCCCCTAAGCTGGCGGAACTGAGCCAGCAGGTACTTTTTGACGATATCTGGCAGCGTCCGCAGCTAGCCCCGCGGGATCGCAGTCTGATCACGCTTGCCGCGCTGGCAGCCCTGGGGCGCACCGCGCAGCTTCCCTGGCATATCGGCTTCGCCCGGCAAAACGGCGTGACGGACGACGAAATAGCCGAAGCGTTTACCCATCTGGCGTTTTACGCAGGCTGGCCGGCCGCCGTCAGCGCGCTGAGCAGCCTTGCAGAGGAGAAACAATAATGCCGTTTGTTCGTATCATGACGGGTGACCGCTATAGCGAGATACAGCAAAAGCAGATCTCGGACATTCTGCACCAGGCGCTGACGGAAACCTTCGCCGTTCCCGCACAGGACAGATTCCATTTTTTTGAATGCTTCGCGGCCGGGGATCGATACATTGATCGGCACTATCTCAGCACGGGCAGAACGGAGGGGGCGATACTGTTTAATATCGTTGCTGGTAAGCCGAGGAGCACTGAACAGAAATCTGCCCTCTACCGCCAGCTGGCTGCGCAACTGAATGAGAAGATGGGCATTGAAGGTGGAGACGTGATGGTCGTTATCCAGTTTACGGCCGCTGAGGACTGGAGCTTCAGCGGCGGCAAACGCTATCAGCCCTGAATGACGTAGCGCGTGGCGGCGAAACGGTTCAGGATCAAATGCACCAGAAAGACCATCGTCAGCGTCGCCACCAGCGAAAAGGTCACGGAGGTGATGCGATAGAGATCGCTGAACACCAGGTCGCTGTCCGGGTGCATGTTCTGCCCGAACATAATGCCGATGGTCGTGATGCTGGAAAACCCCACGCCCGCGCCCACTTTCTCCATCACGTGCAGCCGCGCGCCAAACGCAAGGCCGAGGCCAATCAGCGGCATCATCAGCAGCATATGGCTGCTGTGATCGTAGAGGATAAGCTGCACCACCAGAATGTAGAGGCAGCCCAGCACTACCCCGACCACGCGCCAGATGGAGCTCATCACCGCGCCGCGATAGTGCATAGGGAACAGGATCAGAATTCCTGCCATTAGCGCCGAGAGCGAATCGCTTAAGTCGCTAATCTGAAACACCACGAAAATCATCGTCGCGACGCTGCCGGAGAGCAGCGACTCGTGGCGCACGCGGGCGTCGTCTTTCTCAATCAGCGGCGGCGGCTTGCGGGGCTCCACGTCCGGCAGCAGGTAGTTCATCAGCGCGCTCAGGCACACCGCCATCACGCTGGCTTCGATGTTGGAAAACAGCAGCGTGTGCCAGTTGGTGGTGGGGTAGCTCATAAAATTGAGCATCACGCTCTGGCACACAACCCCCATCGAGCCGAACAGGAATAGCGGCCCTTTGCTCATAAAGCGAAAACGCATCACGTAAAGGGCAAATACCACTAGCGTCATGATGACCGGCCATTGGGAAAGATAGCCGATGATAATCACCATTTCGACGCAGTTCAGCGATGCGCTGAAGATAAACTGCTTCGCCACGTGGCGGTTAAACACCGGCACCAGCGACAGCAGCATGATCGGATAGACCACGAAAAACACGCCGTAGCTGGTGTTGTAGAAGCTCGATATGCTCAGGGCAATCATCCCGGCAAAAACGATGCGCAGGGTCTGGCGAAAGTCGTTTGCCGTGTAGACGATGTTGCCGTGCGGGGTAAAGACCCGCGCCAGCGTATTAATAGACATAGTGAAGCAGGCTCACCAGGTGGATCTGCATTCCGGAGAAGAAGCGCGCAAACGGCCCTTCGCTGTTGTAGAGCTGCACGGTCGCCCGCGCGCCGGTTGGCAGCGGCTTCGGCAGCGGCTCATCCAGCGTGACGTGAATGCGCATGCGCTGAGCGTCTCGTACCCAGCGGTTAGAGGTCTCCGGCTGGGAGAGCTGGCCGTTAACCGCCTCCTGGCCTGCGAGGATCCCCGCGTCGCTGCTGGCCACGTGGGCGCGGAACACCTGCCCCGGGAAGGCGTCAAACACTACTGCGGCATCGGTGCCCTGACGGGTATGGCGCAGGCTCTTCTCGCGGAAATCGGCCACGATATCGGTCTGGTTGTTTACCAGCGCCAGCGCGGCGGAGCCGGATGAGGCGTAAAAACCGGGGCTTAACTGCAGGTTACTGACCGTGCCGTCCGCCTGGGCGTAGACCTTTGTCCAGCCGAGGTTCAGTTCTGCTTCATCCAGCGCGTTGCGGTATTTTTGCAGCGTCACGTTGCGGTGTTCTTCGCGCTCGCCGCGCTGGATGCGCAGGTTCCGGATGTTGGCCTGAATCGTGCTGACGGACTGCTCGCTGCTCTGCCAGGCGGTGCGGACCTTATCCAGATCCGCCTGCGAGACGTTCTGTAACGTGCTCAGCTTCTGATAGCGTTCGAAGGTCACCTTGTCGTTACGCGCGGTCAGCACCGCGGTTTTCAGGCTGGCCTGCGCGGCGGCGATCTGCGCGTCCAGCTGTTCGTTAGAGAGACGCGCCTGCTCCAGCGCGATTTGCGCCGCTTCCACTTTATTGCGAAACGGCGTGTCGTCGAGCTCAAACAGCAGATCGCCTTTCTTCACCTGGCTGTTGTTGTGGACATGTACCGCCGCCACGTAGCCGGAGACGCGCGGAGAAACCGGGGTTACCACGCGCATGACGGTGGAGTCCGGCGTCAGCGGGATCCAGATATCCGCGACGACAAAATAGATAAACATCAGCAGGAAAGAGGCAATACTCACCCTTACCCAGCGGGCAAACTTTTGTTCAGGGGTCATTATTTTTCGGTCTTGTTGTCTTCTTCGCGGATTGTCCGCAAATTGCAGGCGATTTGATTTAACGTGGCGCTGAAAATCTCGATATGCTCCGGCGCGATGTGTTGCGATACGCGAGCCTGATAGGTCTCAATCACCTGAGTGAGCCTTTTTAAAATGGCTTTTCCCTCAGGCGTCAGCGTCAGAAGCCGGATGCGCTTGTCATAAGGCGATGTGGTGCGCAGCAGGTAACCCTGTTTTTCCAGCTGTGTCAGGGTGCGCATCAGCGGCGGCAGTTCAATACCCTGCACCTCCGCCAGCTCACTCATTGAGACGTTATCCCCGAGCTGATGAAGCTGCATCATCACCGTCCAGCTCGACTGGGTTAAGCCGGTATCGAGAATGGCATCATCGATCACCGCACGCCACTGGCGCACGATCATCGCCATCCGCATGCCCATCGGCCTGCGGCTAAACAGCGCTTCTTCACTCATGGGGAAACCTCTCGTCACACGCGGTCAAGATAATAGTTATCAGGGTAAGTATCAAGAAACGCGAGACGAAAGAGCAGGAATTGCGAAAACGATGTCTCCCTCTCCCTGTGGGAGAGGGTCGGGGTGAGGGCCCCAGCCCGCAGTGAAGTTTAGCGGCTAAAATGCCTCCTGACGGCACTTTTTCCCGAAGCCGTCACCACCACCTCCCTGTACCCCGCCACCCGCTGGATCCACCCTTTGCTTTCCAGATGAATAAGCAGCGCCGCGCCAGCTTCGCCTCCGAGGTGAAACCGCCGCTCGCTCCAGTCCAGACAGGCGCAGCAGGCCTTGCGGCGCGGATGAGCGCTTAACGACACGCCGAGCTTCAGAAACTGCTCCCGGCCATACAGCGTGAGCGCTGAACCGTCTGCCTCCAGCCAGCCTTCCGCCTGCATGAAATCGTAGATCTGTACCGCCACCGCGCCCGCCAGATGATCGTAGCAGGTGCGCGCCTCCCGCATGGCCTTCGGCGCGGTGGTTTCCGGCGGCGCAATGCGGCTCCAGGAGAGCCCCATCATCTGTTCGATCAGCTCCGCCACGTCGTGCCCCGCCAGACGATAGTAGCGGTGCCGCCCCTGAGACAGACAGGTAATCAACTTTCCCTCCACCAGCCGGGCGAGATGCCCGCTGGCGGTCGACGGGGCGACGTCTGCCGCGGTGCTCAGTTCGGTGGCGGTCCACGCCCGCCCGTCCATCAGCGCGCACAGCATCTTCACGCGCGACGGATCGGCCATTGCCGCCGCCACCGCCGCAATGGCCTGCTCCAGCGCCGCGCCGTTATCAGTCGGTAAGCTTGTCTTTAACATGTGCTGCCCAGGGTTCGGTGATCTCTGCGGCCAGCTTATCATCATCCGTCAGCAGAATAAGGTGATTCGCATGGTCGCTGTACTGGGTAAGAACAGACACGCCGCGTGCCGCCAGCGCCGCCGCAATTTCACCCAGCTCGCCGGGACGCGACTGCCTGAGTTTTCTGATAACCGGCCTGCGCACCGCCTGCACGGTAAACCCGACCTCCACCAGCACGCGGCGGGCTTTTTCCCCGTCCTCCACCAGGAAATGGGCATCGGTACCGAATACGCCGCCCCCCTCAAGCCCTACGCCGTTGCGCCCCAACAGCTGTCCAAAGCGCGCCAGCTCGCCGGGCCCGTCGCGGAAAATCACGTGAACGTCATACATTCGCGCGCCCTCCCGTTTCGGAACTGTACTCCCGCACCAGCTGCGCCACGCGAATACGGTAGAAAGAGAAAATCGACTCCCGCCCTTCGGCCTGCGCCGCCTGATGGAAGACGTTCTGCTTCCAGCGGCGGACGGCCTCTTCATCCCGCCACCAGGAAAGGGAAAGAATTTTGCCGTCGGTCGTCAGGCTCTGGAACCGTTCGATATCGATAAAGCCGTCGATGTCGGCCAGCAAAGGCTTAAGCTCTGCGGCAAGTTGGAGGTAGCGCGCCTGATGGGCAGGCGCGGCTTTGGCTTCGAAAAGGACTGCGATCATGATGGTCTCTCCGCTGTGATGTTGAGGAGAGAATGCAGGATGGAAAAGCACAATGCTTCGGTAAAGAGCGAAGCTTTAGCCCAGAACCGACCTCGGCTCCATAAACGCGCGGATCCCCCACTCGCCCATCTCGCGCCCCACGCCGGAGTGCTTAAACCCGCCAAATGGCGCTTTCGGTTCATGGGCCAGGGTGTTCACCAGCACGCGACCGGAAACAATCTGCTGCGCCACGCGGCGCGCGCGGTCCGCACCGCCCAGCACCACCGCGCTCAGGCCGTAGTCCGTGTCGTTGGCAATGGCAATCGCCTCCGCCTCGTCACGATAGGGAATTACGCACAGCACCGGGCCAAAAATCTCGTCGCGGGCAATCGTCATTTGGTTGTTCACGTCGGCAAACAGCGTCGGGCGCACAAACCAGCCGTCCTGCGTGCCTTCCGGCCGCCCCTCGCCGCCCGCCAGCAGGCGCGCCCCCTCTTCGACACCTTTGCGGATATAGCCCTGCACCCGCTGCCACTGCTTTGCGCTGACCATCGGGCCGACGTCCGTTGATTTTTCGCGCGGGTCGCCGGAGTTCACCGCCACCACGGCCTGCGCCAGCGCGGTTTCGATCTCCGCCTCACGCGAGTAAGGCACCAGAATGCGCGTACCGGCCACGCACGCCTGCCCGCTGTTCATAAACCCGGCCTGAATGACAAGCGGGATCGCCTGCGCCAGATCCACGTCATCCAGCAGGATCGTCGGCGATTTCCCGCCTAACTCCAGCGTCACGCGCTTAAAGCTTTCCGCCGCGTTGCGCAGGATCGCCTTGCCGGTATGCGTGGAACCGGTAAACGAGATTTTTGCCACATCCGGATGACGGCTGATTGTGTCACCGACCGTTTCACCCCGCCCGGTGACGATGTTAAACACGCCCGGCGGCAGAGCCGCATCGCGCAGCGCTTCGGTAACAATCTGCGTTTGCAGGGCGCTCATTTCGCTCGGCTTGATCACCGCCGTACAGCCCGCGGCCAGCGCGGCCGCCAGCTTGCCGCAGATAAATCCTGCGTCGCTGTTCCACGGCGTAATCAGCCCGGCCACGCCAAGCGGCGTCATCTGCACCGTGGCTGCGCCCGCGGGGGTGACGAATTCAAACGCCTCCAGCGCCTCAATCGCCTGAGCAATCACCTCCGCCGGATAGCTGGCCATCCACGCCGAGCGCGAGGCGGGCGCGCCGTACTCTTCGATGACCGCTTCCAGCAGCTCGTCGTGACGAGCGGCCACGGCGGCGTGCATACGTTTTAGCGCGGCAATGCGCTCCTGCTTTGTCGTCTGCGACCACGCGGGGAACGCCGCTTTTGCCGCCGCAACGGCGCGCGCTGCGTCAACCTCATCCGCAAGGCGTACCTGCCCGATGACCTGCGCCGTCGCCGGGTTGTATAAATCAAACCGTTCGGTGCCGTGCGGGGTAATAAATTCGCCGTTAATAAAGATCTGTTCGATAGTGTGCATATAAACCTCCTCAGGCTGTGTGAGCACAGTCTGGCACGGCTTCTCCGTTGCGATAATCCACGCTATGCTGCAAGGGTTGTTTCGATTTTCAGGATAATCTATGCATCGTTCAGGTCTGACAGAGCTGGAAGTGGTTATGGCGGTGGTGCGGCGCGGCAGCTTTCGCGGCGCGGCGCAGGAGCTCGGCATGTCCGCCACGGCGGTCAGTAACGCCATCGCCGGGCTGGAGAGCCGCCTGGATACTCGCCTCTTTAACCGCACTACCCGCAGCGTGGCGCTCACCGACGCCGGACAGCGCTACGTGGCGCGCGTTGGCCCGGCGCTGCAGGAGATCCGCCTCGCCAGCGAGGAGATCCACAGCGACACCGGGGAACCCGCCGGCACGCTGCGTCTGAACGTGCCGAACCATATCGGCACCCTGTTTCTGGACCAGCTGCTGATCGACTTTATGATCCGCTATCCGAAGATGCGCGTGGAAACCGTCAGCGAAGCGCGCATGATCGACATCGTCGCGGAAGGCTACGACGCGGGGATCCGCCTCGAGGAGTCCGTGCCGCAGGACATGATCGCCGTGCCGCTGACCGGAGAGATCCGCCAGCTGGTGACCGCCACGCCGGACTATTTTGCCCGTCACGGTACTCCGCAGACGCCGGACGATCTGCTTTCACATCAGGGGATCGGCATGCGCATGGCCCACGGGGGGATCTACCGCTGGGAGCTGGCGCGTCGGGGGGAAACGTACGCCCTTGCCGTACCGCCACGCTTTGCGACATCCGATCTTTTCGCCTCGATCCGCGCCGTAAAGGCGGGATTAGGGGTAGGATTTTTGCCGGAACTGTATATCCGGGAAGAGCTTGAGAATGGAGAGCTAGTGAGCGTTTTAAACGACTGGGCGCAGCCCTTTGCCGGGCTGCGCCTGTATTACCCCGGCCATCGCCACGTCCCGCCGGGACTGCGGGCGCTGGTGGCGATGATCCGCGAGCGCGGGATTATTCCAGGTTAGCCTTATTCAGTCCGTAAGCCGCGTCCAGCGAGCCGGGCGCCATGCGGGAGGTGATCCCAAGACGGTTCCAGGCGTTGATCGCCACGATGGCGAAGTTCAGCTCTGAAATCTCCACGTCCGAGAAGTGCTCCGCCACGCTGCGGTACAGCGCGTCGCTCACCCCGTGAACGCCAATCTGGGTCAGCGCTTCGGTGAAGGCCAGCGCGGCTTTCTCGCGGGCGCTGAACAGCGGGGACTCGCGCCAGGCCGCCAGATGGTACAGGCGCAGCTCGCGTTCCCCGGCGATTTTGGCCTCTTTAGAGTGCATATCCAGACAGAACGTACAGCCGTTCAGCTGCGACACGCGAATGTCGATTAGGTGCTTCAGCGCCGGGTCGATGGAGGTTTTTGCCACCTCCATGCTCAGGGCAGACAGCGCGTTGGCGAGGGCAGGTGTAACTTTATGGTGGTTAACGCGAGTGCTCATTGTCTTTCCTCTTTTTGTGCGGCATGTGCCGTGCGATGAGGCAAATCTACGCTGTTCATGACATAGTAAAAAGATACAAAAAGCGTGAAATGAGGTAGGACATGAGGCCGGGCTATCACGACATTTATACCCGCTATCGCGACAACATCACGCGCGGCGTGCTGAAGCCGGGCGATAAGGTGCCTGCCATCCGCGTGCTGGCGGAAGAGCTGAAGGTGGCGCGCAAAACCGTCGAAACGGCGTATGCCATTCTGACGGGTGAAGGGTATCTGGTGAGCCAGGGCGCGCGCGGCACGCGGGTCAACCCGGATTTACTGCTACCGGATAACAATGCCCCTGCAGAACAGCCTACCGGCACGCTTCCGGCCTCGCTTATCAGCCAGCGCGAGCGGGCCGGTTTTCTGCGCCCCGGCATCCCCGCCCTCGACAGCTTCCCGTATAAAAAATGGCTGCTGCTGGCGGGCCAGGCGACGCGCGCCATGCGTCAGGAGGAGATGCTCAACCCGCCCGTCCTGGGCTGGTATCCGCTGCGCCAGGCCATCGCCAGCTATCTCAATATCTCGCGCGGCTTGTCCTGCAGCGCCGAACAGGTGCTGATCACCAGCGGCTACAGCGGCAGCCTGCGGCTGATCCTCGATACCCTCGCCAGCCGCAGCGACAAGGTGGTGTTTGAAGATCCGGGCTACTTTATGGGCCAGCAGCTGCTGAAGCGGATCGTGCCGCGCCTGCACACGGCGCCGGTCGATCGCTGCGGCATTGATACGGACTACCTGCTTCGTCACCATCGTGACGCGCGTTTTGCCATCGTCACCCCCTCGCACCAGAGCCCGCTTGCGGTGACGCTCTCCCTGCCGCGCAAGCAGCAATTGCTCGACTGGGCCAGCCAGAACGAGGCGTGGATCATCGAAGACGATTACGACGGGGAGTTTCACTACACCCGCAAGGTGCTGCCGTCGCTGAAAAGCCTCGACCATCACGACCGGGTGATTTTTATGGGCACCTTCAGTAAAACCATCATGCCGTCGCTGCGCATGGGCTACGTGGTGATGCCCGCCCGCACCGTCGGGGCCTTTACCGACTGCGCGGACATCACCACCAGCGGCCAGCCGGTGCTGACGCAGAAGATCCTCACCGCGTTTCTCAACGAAGGGCACTTTTTCCGTCATCTGAAAAAGATGCGCGCGCTGTATCAGACCCGCCGCGACTGGATGATTGCCGCCCTGCGCGAGGTGTATGGCGATCTGTTTTTCACCGAGCAAAACGACGGCGGGATGCATATCGTGGCGTTTCTGACCAAAGGAAGCCGTGACCGGGAAGTCGCGCGCTGCTGGCAGGAACAGCAGCTGCAGGTCAATGCGCTCTCGGAGTGGTATCGCGGGTCGGGCAAACGCTACGGGCTGGTAATGGGCTATAACAACGTGCGGACCTATCAGGAGGCGGTGGAGCTGCTGGAAAGGCCGAAACGGCAGACGCTCGCGCTGTTGAACTGAACCGCCGGGTGGCGGTTGCGCCTTACCCGGCCACGGTTTAAATATCATTGCGGGATAACCCGACGTCCTTGAGCTGCTCGTCGCTCATCTGGCTCAGGATGCGGCGGGTCCGGTTGATGCGATACCAGTTGCGGATCGTTTTGCCGATCCAGACAAATACGACGAACGGACGTTTTGAACGGTTTTCGTAGAATTCCATAATGCTCTCCTCACTGTGCCAGTGGGGTTATCATCCTGGAAATCGACCTGCGCAATACAGATGCAAAAACAACTTTTGTTTAACATACAGATCCGCTAAAACGGTATCTGCATGCCGTTTTTTGCGGCAATCTGTACTGGTTTAATAATCTGTATGGTGAAAATAAAGGATACAGCATGACGCGCTATCAACACCTGGCCAACCTTCTGGCAGAACGCATTGAACAAGGGCTGTATCGCAGCGGCGAGCGTCTGCCGTCGGTGCGCGCCCTGAGCCAGGAGCATGGCGTGAGCATCAGCACCATACAGCAGGCCTACCAGATCCTCGAAAACCTTCAGCTGATCACCCCCCAGCCGCGCTCCGGCTATTTTGTCTCGAAACGCAAAGCCCAGCCGCCCGTCCCGGCGATGACGCGCCCGGTGCAGCGCCCGGTGGACGTCACCCAGTGGGATGAGGTGATGATGCTGCTGGACGCCCGCGCCGACAAAGAGATGATCTCCTTTGGCGGCGGCTCGCCGGACATTAACCAGCCGAGCCTGAAGCCCCTGTGGCGCGAGATGAGCCGCCTTGCACAGCATAACCCAAGCGAGATGCTGAGCTATGACGTGCTCGACGGCCGCCTTGAGCTGCGCGAGCAGATCGCCCGCCTGATGCTGGACGGCGGCTCTACCGTGGCAGCGAATGAGATTGTCATCACCAACGGCTGCCACGGCGCACTGTCGATCGCCCTGCTCTCGGTGTGCAAACCGGGGGACATCGTGGCGGTGGAATCGCCATCTTTTCACGGCACCATGCAGATGCTGCGCGGGTTTGACATCAAGGCGATTGAAATTCCCACCGACTCTGAAACCGGGATCAGCATCGAGGCGTTAGAGCTGGCAATGGAGCAGTGGCCGATCAAGGCGGTGATCCTGGTGCCCAACTGCAATAACCCGCTCGGGTTTATCATGCCGGAAGCGCGGAAAAAACAGGTTTTAGCCCTCGCCCAGCGGCACGATATCGTGATTGTGGAGGATGATATCTACGGTGAGCTGGCGGCGGAGTACCCGCGCCCGCGCACCATTCACTCGATGGACATTGATGGCCGCGTGATCCTTTGCAGCTCGTTTACCAAAACCGTGGCGCCGGGCCTTCGCGTCGGCTGGATTGTGCCGGGACGCTATTACGACCGGGTGATGCACATGAAATACGCCGCGGGCGGGTTTAACGTGCCGGGCACGCAGATGGCGGTGGCGGCGTTTATTCGCGACGGCCATTACCATCGCCACGTGCGCCGTATGCGTCAGATTTATCAGCAGAATATGGAGACCTATACCTGCTGGGTGAGGCAGTATTTTCCGGCAGAGATATGCGTCACCCGCCCGCAGGGGAGCTTCCTGCTGTGGGTTGAGCTGCCGGAGAAGGTGGATATGGTGTGCGTCAGCAAGCAGCTGTGCCGCCTGAAGATCCAGGCGGCGGCCGGGTCGCTGTTTTCCGCCTCCGGGAAGTACCGCAACTGCCTGCGGATCAACGTGGCGCTGCCGCCGACGGATAAGCATCGCGAGGCGTTGAAGAAGATGGGCGAGGCGATTGTGATTGCGATGGAGGAGTAGTACGTTTTTTAGCGCCGGTGGCGCTACGGAACAGAGTAGGCCGGGTAAGGCGAAGCCGCCACCCGGCAAAATCAACGACTCAGAACTTCCACGAAACGCTGCCCACAATGCTGCGTTCTGCACCGAAGTAGCAGTAAGAGAGCGAGTTACACGCCGCAACGTAGCTTTTGTCCGTCAGATTATTGACGTTCAGCTGCGCACTCACGCCCGTAAGCCCCACTTTTGACAGGTCATACCCCACGACCATGTCAACCAGCGTGTACGATGGAAGCGTATGGGTGTTCTGGCGATCGCTGGCGATCCCGTTGACATAGCGCACGCCGGAGCCGACGGTCAGGCCGTCCAGCGGGCCGGTTTTGACGTCGTAGCTCAGCCAGGCGCTGGCCATGTTACGCGGGGCATAGACGGCGCGCTTGCCCTCCTCTTCCGGGCTGCTCTTCTTATAGCGAATATCCGTGTAGGTATACGCCGCCTGCATGCGCAGGCTGTCGGTCAGCTGACCAATCGCCTCCAGCTCAACGCCTTTGGATTCGATTTCACCGATGGAACGGTACGGATCGGTCGGCTCCTCTTTAGTGGCAATGTTCTTCTGGTTAATGCGGAACACCGAGGCGCTGAACTGGCTGTTCATCCCTTCTGGCTCATACTTCACGCCCGCTTCCCACTGCTTGCCCTTCATCGGATCCAGGATATTGCCCTGCTCGTCGGCAAAGCTGGTCGGCGTAAAGGCGGTGGAGTAGCTGACGTACGGCGCAACGCCGTTATCAAACAGATACAGCAGCGCCGCGCGGCTGCTGAAGTTGTTTTTATCCAGATCGCTGCGGGTGTGGTTAAAGTTGTCGACGTTCGACACGCTCACCTGGTCGTAACGCCCGCCGAGCGTCAGGCGCCAGCGGTCAACGGACATCTGATCCTGTAGGTAGTAACCGGTCTGGCGAAGCTTATGCTTTTCCCTGCTGTACTGGGTGATGTAGTCCGGCTTCGCACCGTAAACCGGGTGGAAGGCGTCAATCGGCGGGAAGCCGCCATAGTAGCCGGTCACGTTGTTGGTGCGGTCCTGGTAGTCCATACCGATCAGCACGCGGTGGTTCACCGCTCCGGTGTCGAAGCTGCCGTCGACCTGGTTATCCAGGGTGATGGCGTTCATCTTCTCGTCGGAGCCGGAATAGCCGCGGTTCAGCTCGGTGTCATTCAGCCAGCCTGCGGCATACACCTGGTTCAGCTCCACTTTGGTGTGCAGGTAGCGCAGCTTCTGGCGCACGGACCAGCCGCTGTCAAACAGGTGCTCAAGGTTATAGCCGACCATATTTTCCCGACGATCGTACTTGTCGTATTCGTCTTCACCTTCAAAGAACGTGTTGGAGATTTTCTTCCCGCTGTGCGGCACAACCGTGCCCTCATACGGCAGGCCGGAGTGGCTGCCACCTTCCGGATCGCGGTGCAGGTAGGCCATCAGATCCAGACGGGTGTTATCGGTGATACGCCAGGTCAGGCTCGGCATCAGCGCGTAACGCTCTTCCTTCAGCGGATCGAACTGGGAATCGGCATAGCGGGTCATCCCGCTGAGGCGCACCGCCACGCGGTCATTATCATCAACCGGGCCAGTAACGTCGAACATCGCCCCACGCTGGTTATTGTTCCCGGCGAAGAGCTTGATCTCCCCGCCCGGATCGAACGACGGCTTACGGGAGGTAAGCGCCACAATCCCGCCCGGCGATGAACGGCCATAGAGCACGGAGGCCGGACCGCGCACGACTTCGATACTGTCCAGGAACCACGGATCAACCACCAGCGAGCTGTGAGAGTTGGTGTCGCCCATCATCTTCAGGCCGTCCAGGTAGACGTTGTCCAGGCTGCCGTCAGAGAAGCCGCGTAGCACCATGTAGTCAAAGCGGTTAGACGCCCCAATCTGGTTGCTGTAGACCCCCGGCGTGTAGCTCACGGCCTGACGCACGCTGGTTGCGCCCTGCTCTTCGAACTGCTCGCGCGTGACGATAGAGACCGACTGCGGAGTTTCAATATCCGGCGTTTCAAGCTTGGTGGCCGCAGACTGCATCTGCGAGGTCACCACCACGGTGTCAGTTTTTTGCGCATCCTGCGCCAGTAAAGGAAAAGCGACGCTACCGGTAACCCATCCCACCAGCAGTGCCAGACGCGATTTAGCAAACATAACCCTCTCCAGAGACATTTCTTATTGTTAATAAGAATTATTACCTTTTTGAGGATGCAAACGGCTATGCGCGCCGCCAGGTTATGTATGCGCAATGCTAAACCGCACGGGATACGTTCGCGCGATGGCCGAAATTACGTTAGCGGAGTTTGCGCACGTCACCCGGTGAAATCCCGTAATGACGACGAAACGCGGTGGCGAAGTTGGTGGCATGCTGATACCCGCACATCCACGCCGCCTGCTGCACGCTGTGGCCTTCCAGCAGATAGCGACGCGCCAGCGCAAGGCGACAGTCGCGGAGGTAATCGAAGAGCGTGCAGCCGTAGCGCTGACGGAACTTGCTGCGCAGGCTGCTTGGGCTCATTGCGGCAAGGGCTGCCAGCTGCGCGAGATTATGATCCCGCTCAGGAGACTGTTCCAGCAGGCTCCGCACGCGTTCAAGACGCGCATGCTCAGGGCGGCTTAGGCAAGGCTGCTGGCGCTGGCTGAGGCCGTGGCCGAGCAGCTGGTACATCAGCCCCTCCAGCACCAGCTTGCGTGAGAGCACGCTTCCCCTCTGCCGCTGCGCATGCAGAATACCTGACATCACAAACTCGGGAACCTGCCAGACAAACGCGGGTGCATTCAGGCTTTGCCATTCCAGAAGCAATGAGTCAAGCAGGGCTTCACGTCCGGCATCGTGGGGATACACGCCAAACGAGAGCGTTTTCAGCGTGCTGTCGGCATCGTGACGCGCGCTCATTACCTGATCTTCACTCAGACGAGAGCTGAACGCCATGCCCGGGTGGACGGGATAATCGATACCATTGAGCGTGAGCGTCACGCACCCTTCCAGCACCACCAGCATATAGAGCGGGCTGCTGTGGCGAGAGGTGGTTTCATAGGGCTGTAATACACGTACGTCGGAATGGGTCAGCGAAATGCCGGACGAGAGCATCATCTCTTCAACATTCCCCTGCAACACGGGGCTGCCGCTGGCCTGCGCCTCTTTTAACTGGGGGAAACGGTAGTCGATGCCGTAGCGCTCGCCGAATACCTGAAAATCTTCAACAAAAAATATGCGTTTCGCTGATCTATTTTCACTCTGGAGCATCATTCGGGGCCTGCATCGGGGAAAGGGCAGGCAAAACAGTACCATCCCTTTGCAATGGCAGCAATCACCGGGCGCAGACATTATTACGCTCCGGACGAAGCCGGAGCGAAGTCATATATTTCCTTGCGAGAAATATATTTATGCTTCCTGCCACTCAGCAAAAACCTCTTTATGGTTTTTGGTCAGGACAACTTTATTATCTTCGACCTTATCGACCCAGCCGAGCGGAATAAAGTGGTGTTTGCCGCCCGATTCCGGATCGCTCTTCGCAAGCTTGATGCGCTCACCATCAAGATGGTCCACAACCCCGACGTGCGTTCCGCAGCTGGCGACAACCTGAGTGTGATCCTTAATTGCGCTTTTATCTACCATAATTATTCTCCTGTTTCGGTTATTTGCCTGTTGCACGAAATTAACTGTAGCGCATAAATTCTGGCTTAAAAGGCTTATTAGCATTTTGAAACATCATTGACAGAATCGAATATTATGTCTATTTAGCGCCGAAAGGAAAAAATAAGAATGAGATGAATTATTACCGACTGATTATTTCCCGTTCATAATTAAATTATCGCAACCAACGAGGAGGTATTTATGACGATTCGCAATAATAATCGGGCAGAAATTTCGCTGGCTCTTGGTGAAGCGGTCCTGGACATCGTGCAAAAAGGCCATGATTTATCGCGAGAGAATCTCGCCCAGGCGATGAAAATCAAAGCGGAGAAAGAGCGCGACGACGAGCGGCTTTTGAACTACTGGAAGGCGTGTAATATGCTGGTTTGAACGTAGCGGCGTTTAGGCTGACTAAACGCCGCCTCCTGTTACTCGTCGAAGTACCAGTACCCCTGGTTAATCAGCCCGGTGAGTTCGTCCACAAACGCCGGGTTTTTCAGCGCATCGCCCAGCTCGGCCTGGCCGAGCTCGGTGTAGCGGCACAGCGCGTCCGCGCCCTTCGCGTCTACCGTCTCCAGCTGTTCGCTGTTAATGAAGAAGCTGCCGTTAACGTTCAGCACGCGCAGGCCGCTCAGGCGCGACAGCGTTTCGCCGCCCTGCAGCGCGTCCAGCACCTCGTCTGCGGAATAAGGCGGCTCGGCGGCGGCAATATCCAGTTCGTGACGCGGCGTGGAGACGAAGCTGCCAAACCATTTTGTGAAATCATCCGGCTTGCTGATCATGTCGATCATCATCTGACGGATACGATCGAGCTCGTACTGCTCCACGCGGCCCGGGTGTTCGCGGCAGGTCAGATCCGGATCGCTGTAGTGCTCGCCACCCAAATCGTTTTCCAGCGCGTAGTCGGCAAAGCTGCTGATCAGATCGCGGCCGTTCGGCCCGCGGAAGCCGACGGAGTAGTTGAGCGCGGTTTCATGGGTGAAGCCGTCATGCGGGAATCCAGGCGGAATATAGAGGATATCGCCCGGCTCAAGATCTTCGTCGATGATCGGCTCAAACGGATCGACATGCAGCAGCGCCGGATGCGGGCAGAACTGACGCATCGGCAGCTTGTCGCCCACGCGCCAGCGGCGGCTGCCCATCCCCTGAATGATAAACACGTCGTACTGATCGATATGCGGACCCACGCCGCCGCCCGGCACGGAGAAGGAGATCATCAGGTCATCAAGACGCCAGTCCGGCAGGACGCGGAACGGACGCACCAGTTCGGCGGCGGGCATATGCCAGTGGTTCACCGCCTGCGCCAGCAGCGACCAGCCGGTTTCACCGAGGTTATCGAAATGCTCAAACGGACCATTGCTGGCCTGCCATTTGCCGTTAGCGTGGCTCACCAGACGGCTATCGACTTCCGGCTCCATCGCCAGGCCTGCCAGCTCGTCCGGGGTAATCGGGTCGACAAAATTCGGGAAGGCATTTTTCAGCACTACGGGTTGTTTTTGCCAGTATTTCTCAAGAAATTCCAGCCAGTTCAGGTTCAATTGATACGCCATGGGTAGCACCAGTGAGAGGGGAAACAGGCGCGATTATGTAAGAGAGCGCATCAAACTGCCTTGTCATGGGTCAATGTCGAAGACTCTTCAACGGACGGAATGATGAGATCGCCTCAAATCTTTTCCCGTATGCGCTTCAACAATGAGTAAAAATTCATCCCGATATGGACGGATTATTTTAGGATCCCACGCCACACAAATTTCCCAGTACAGTGATTCCAGGTCAGGTACGATAAGTCTTACTCCTTCTGGTGAAATATGTCTCACGCTTTCAGGCAAAAAAGCGACTCCATTTCCACCCGCGATCAATGCCAGCAGAGTTGGCATATCATCTGTCACCGAGACAGGGTCAGCAATTAATTGGTTGGTAAGGATAAACTGAGAAGTTTGTTCTGCAAGACATGGGCTAACAGCAGGAGTCAATTGTAATAAAGGATACTGAGATAGCACATCACGGATATGTGTAATGTCTTTTTTATAAGATGATGGTATAGCCAGTATCAACTTTTCTTTGTAGAGCACTCGAGAAGTTAACTCATTGCCAGCCGGCATCCGGAAGAAGCCGATATCAAGAGTTCCTTCAAGTAGCATTTTACGCTGCACACCTGAGGGGAGATTGCTTATATTTACTTCACACTCCGAAAATTTATGCCGGAAGGTATTTATCCATAATGGTACTGTATGAAAAGTTGAAATCCCAAAACCAAGCATAAGTTTTTCATGGCTATCTTTAAATAGTTTTTCGGCATAATTCAAAAAATCAGCATGAATCTTCAGTAACTCATTTGCCTTTAAAAAAAGCTGGCGGCCGGGCTCAGTTAAGATTGCGCCATATCGACCGCGAGTGAAAAGAGGACCACCAATAAGAGTCTCTAACATTTTTATCTGCTTTGATAACGCAGGTTGCGTCAAAAACAACAGCCGCGAAGCGCGATGATAACTCCCCTGCTCTGCAAGTGTTACAAATGCCCGTAACAACTTGATATCGATTCCTTTCATTTATCAAATCCTGAAAAAATGGAATTTTACAAGAACACGTCATAGACACATTATAGAAAATACCTGCCAAAGAAGAAACCGTATCTGGCAGTAAGATTTATGTAATTCGCTATATGAATATAAAGGAATATATAAAAATGCCAAATGTTGCTGTACTGACTAACGATCTGCAGTATGAGTTCACTTATAAAATTACGCATTCTGAAGAAGAACTCGCGCAAAAGTTGATAGCTTTCAATGCCTTTTTAGACGGTGTGAGAAAACAAAATCAAACGATCATACATCTGCAACTCATAAATGACCCTAGCGATCCAGCTGTTCAACGTCGCTATAAAAACCGCGCTGCGGGCATTCCCGCTTTAGCTGGAAGACCTGAAAATCAAATTATCAGTAGCATATGCCATTCCTCAGACCTTATCGTTGTAAAAGGTCGAGATAGTGGTTTCTTCAACAATAATCTTGATGAGACGCTACAGGATCTCGGTATCAAAACGGTCATCGTTACGGGTTTGCAAACCCATGTTTGCGTACAGACAACTGCTGCAGATGCATTTTTTCGCGGATACAACGTTTGGGTCCCGGAAGATTGTGTATTTGCCCCTTCCTCAGAAGATACAGTCCGTGCTCTGGAATGGCTTTCAAGATATTGCGCTACCGTAGCGTCCTCCTCTGAGATTCTTTCTTTGTTAGAAAAACATGGCGATCTTCCGGAACGTAGTGAAAGGAGAGGATCATGAGCAACGAATTAGAAATCAAAGATAAAAAAACAGAGACAGTCCTGCTGGATCATGGTACTGGCGCTCGCTTAAGTCGCGAATTGGTTGAGTTGATAGCGCATATTCTGGGAGATACCTACCTTGGAACAATGGAAGACAGCGCACTGCTGGAACTTCCTTCCCGAAAACTCGCATTTACTACGGACTCATTTGTCGTAACACCGATCATCTACGGCAATGGCGACATAGGAAAAATTGCGGTATGTGGTACCGTCAACGATCTCGCTGTGAGCGGAGCAAAACCGCTTTATCTGACGCTCAGCCTGATCATTGAAGCTGGCATGTTAATGTCAGACCTAATCAAGATTATTGAATCAGTGCGTGAAACAGCTAAAGCGGCCGATATTAAAATTGTAGCAGGGGATACAAAAGTTGTAGGTAAAGGTGAAGCCGATCAGTTATTTATTAACACCGCAGGCATTGGTGTCTTCGAAAATCCGTCGGTCTCAATAAAAAATGTACGTCCAGGACAAAAAATCATTCTCAGCGGGAACATTGGAAACCACTCAATTCACCTTTTATCTATCAGAGAAGGTCTGGGATTTGAAAGAAATATTCTGAGCGATTGCGCACCTCTCAACCATATGATTCGGTCCCTGCTCAATAATCTTCCTGCTGGAAAAATAGCGTCCATGAGGGATGTTACGCGTGGCGGCTTATCTGCCGTTCTCCATGAGCATGCCCGAGCTTCCGGAAATGAGATTCGTTGCGAGAAGCAATCCTTGCCAATACAGCCTGAAGCAGCAATGGCTGCCAATATGTTAGGAGTGGATGTAATAAACCTTGCTAACGAAGGTTGTCTTTGCTTGTTCGTTGAGCCAGATAGCGCAGATGACGCGCTTGCCCTTTTAAGGGCCCATCCGCTCGGCCAAAATGCGGCTATTGTCGGCGAAGTTCTTCCAACCATTGAGCCAAAAGTCACCATGCTTGAGCCAGATGGAACACTGTCAACAATTGAGGAACTTTATGGTGCTGAACTCCCACGACTCTGTTAATCAGTTCGATGATCTTTTAATACGGCGTTATCGCGTATGCGGCATCGTCCAGGGGGTCGGATTCCGGCCCTTTGTACATCGCCTGGCACAGTTATTTGATGCTACAGGCTGGGTCCTTAATGATTCGGAAGGCGTATTAATTGAAATACAAGCAACACAAGACAATCTTACCCGTTTCCTTGACGAACTGATATTAAGCCCTCCTCCTATGGCCAAAATTATCAGTGTGCAGGAAGTGCAAAGAGAAAAAAACGAACTTCGGTATACCGAGTTCAATATTCGAGAAAGTCATCTTCTTAGCAGTATGAATACTATTATCCCTCCAGATTCAAATGTTTGCAGTGACTGTCTGGAAGAAATGAACACACCGGATAATAGGCGCTATAAATACGCATTCATAAATTGTACGAACTGTGGGCCACGGTATAGCATCATTAAAGGGATGCCTTATGATCGAGAAAAGACCACGATGCGTGCCTTTTCTATGTGCAGCGCATGTCAGCATGAATATGATGATATTGAAGATCGTCGCTATCATGCCCAACCAAATGCCTGTCCTGAGTGTGGTCCACAATTGCAATTAACTCAACGCGACGGCTCAACAATCGTTACCGATGATATTATCGATTTCGCCCTCGCACGGTTACAAGAAGGAGCCATTGTTGCCGTGAAAAGCTTAGGTGGATTTCATCTTGTCACCGATGCAAGTAACAATAATGCTGTTCAGGAATTAAGAAAACGTAAACGCAGAGACTCAAAACCTTTCGCGGTGATGCTCTTAAACAGTGATAGTGCATCACGTATTGCTTATATAAATGTGCAGGAGCAAGAAATTCTTGAAAGTTCACAGCGACCAATCGTATTGCTACGAAAGCGACACAATATGCTCGCAAACTCTGTTGCGCCTCATAATCCCAGTATTGGAGTAATGCTCCCCTCAACTCCGCTTCAATATTTATTACTTAGCGATCCGAAAATGCCAGCACTGGTGATGACGAGCGGGAATCGCTCTGGCCACCCTATTGTGTGTGATAATG
This sequence comes from Enterobacter cloacae complex sp. P42RS, assembly GCF_014930595.1. Lineage (NCBI taxonomy): Bacteria > Pseudomonadati > Pseudomonadota > Gammaproteobacteria > Enterobacterales > Enterobacteriaceae > Enterobacter > Enterobacter cloacae complex sp. P42RS. The sequence goes on along the minus strand of NZ_JADBRK010000005.1, from coordinate 188,688 downwards.
CTCGCGCAATTGAACAATTAGGTGACATTGCTGATTATTTTATTCTCAACAATCGCGACATACAGACGCGTGTTGATGACTCTGTCGTTCGTGTTATGTCGTTACCAGAGGGAAGACATAGTCACCTTTCTTTCATTCGACGCTCGCGCGGATATGCTCCTTATCCTGTTCATTTGCCATTTGACGCAGGTAGGTCTATTGCGCTAGGTGCTGAATTAAAGACTACGGTGAGTATCGCTAAGGGTAAAGAGGTTTTCATCAGCCAACACATTGGTGACTTAAAAAATGACCAAACTTTCAATTCTCATCTCGAATGTGTAAACCATCTGCAAAAATTGCTTGGCACAAGAGCTAATGCAATAGCCTGCGATCTGCATCCTTCTTTTCGCTCTACACGTAATGCACTAAAGCAATCAAAGCTACAAGTTATTCAGGTACAGCATCACCACGCACACATGGTGTCATGCATGGCAGAAAATGGGCTTTCTGGTAAAACTATCGGCGTTATTTTCGATGGTACGGGATATGGAACAGACGGCACCATATGGGGTGGAGAATTTCTTACCGGTGATGAAAAAAGCTTCGTAAGGGCAGCATTCCTTCGTACCTTCTCTCTCCCGGGCGGCGACAAGGCTGTTAAGGAGCCTATAAGGATTGCTATATCGTTGTTAACAGCACTATACGGAGAACATGTCGAGGGCGTTAACCTTCCTGCGCTTGAAGTGCTGTCAGCTCAGCAGCTTAGCGTGTACGCTAAAATGGCTGCCAGGCATTTCAACTCCCCCAAAACCAGTAGTATGGGAAGGTTATTTGACGGCATATCAGCGTTAATAGGTATTTGCTCGTATGTCGAATATGAAGCACAAGCTGCTATTGAGCTTGAAGCCTTACTAAATCGCGATCTCTACATGTCACAACCTTTTTCATATTGTATCCAAGAAAAAAATGGTCATCTAGAAGTGGATTATCGTCCAATGATAAGGGAATTAGTGTCTGAGCTTACTACGACAGCGCCTAATCTCCCCCTATTGAGCAGGCGTTTTCATTCAACGATTGTGGACATGATCATCTCAGTTTGTATGCGTTTATCAAAAGTATCCGCAACAAGACAGGTCGTATTAAGCGGAGGTGTATTTTTGAATGAATTTATCCTGCTTAATACTGTGGAAGGGTTAAATTCTGCTGGCCTGAAACCTTATTTCCACCAGAGCGTCCCCACCAACGATGGCGGTATATCACTAGGTCAAATTGTTGTAGCGATGGGGCAATTACAGGAAAAACATATTGATGTCAGGGAGACCGAGCATGCGTGAATACGTAAATCATTTTTCAGCCGTATTATTTGACATGGATGGCGTGCTTATTGATTCCAACTCAGTCATTGAAAGAGGCTGGCGAGAAGCTGCGGAAATATTTGGCAAGACAATTTCGCAAGACGACATTATCAAGCACATACACGGACAGCCTGGACCTCATACTATCCAGGCACTTTTTAGTGACCTGCCTGTTGAAGCGCAGAGAAAAATTCAGGCACACATTATTTATGTGGAGAATACAGCGGAATATGATCCTATTCCGGGCGTTGCAGAGCTAATTACTTCACTTGATTCAGTAGGAATCCGCATTGGCATAGTGACTAGCGGGTGGAGAGAGAAAATTGATCGTGTAACTTCCATGCTAGGGGTGCAACACTGTATTTCGGTTATTGTTGAACGGGATGATGTCAAAAAAGGGAAACCCTCTCCCGATCCCTACCTACTTGCTGCGGAACGGCTCTCAACGCCACCGGAGAAAATCATTGTTTTTGAAGATTCAAGGAGTGGAGTGACGTCTGCAGTGAGTGCTGGCACCTGTTGCGTTGGAATAGGTGGGATTGAACTGATTGCTAATGGAGCCAGATGCGCTATCCCTGATTTCACAGGAGTCGAGGTATTAACACGTATGGATAGTAAGGCCGCAATTTCATTGTGCCCAGGGCACGTATTAGTTGCAGAAAGATTTATTGAGTCTGACGACTAGCGACATGCTTTAAATTGTTCTTGCTCCCCTTGAACAGGGAGCAAGAACTTTCAGGGTAACAGATGAATCAAAACCTTAATCCAGGTTCAGCTCGTCATAATGGGTAATCAGTTTGCCCACGATGCCGTAGTCCAGCGCTTCTGCCGGAGACATCCAGTAGTTGCGGTCGGTGTCTTTTTTCACTTTTTCCAGCGGCTGGCCGGTGGCGTCAGCGATCAGCTTGTTGACGCGATCCAGCATGCGGATGATCTCGCGCGCTTCGATCTCAATATCCGTCGCCTGACCGCGCACGCCGCCCAGCGGCTGGTGGATCATAAAGCGGGTATTCGGCAGCGAGTAGCGGTGCTCTTTTTTCGCGGCCAGGAAGATGGTGATCCCGGCGCTCGCCACCCAGCCGGTGCCGATAACGTGCACGTCCGGGCGAATGAATTTGATAAAGTCGTGAATGGTGTCACCCGCTTCCACGTGGCCGCCCTGGCTGTTGATGTACAGCTTGATCGGATCGTTGCTGACGCTTTGCAGCAGGATCATCTGGGTAATGACCTTCTGCGCCAGCTCCTGGTTGATCTCGCCGGAGATGACAATCGAACGGGACTCCAGCAGTTTTTGCTGCAGAGCGCCCGCGCCGCTTGACCCTTCCGCTTTGTCCTTGTCGCTCTCTTTCAGTGTGTAGTGCATTGTTGTTTCCTCAGCTTGTCGCGCTCAAAACCAGAGTGTAGCCTGTTTTATCGGTGAAAGTCCTCACAGACAAATAACGAGGGATCTTATGAATATTGCACATGTCGCACTCTGGACCCGCAGCCTTGAAGCTCAGGTTCAGTTCTGGGAAACGGTGTTTAATGGCCGCAGTAACAAACGCTATGTCAGCAAAAACCGTCCGGGGTTTGAATCCCATTTTATTACCCTGGATGACGGGCCGACCCTCGAGCTGATGACGCTGCCGGACCTGCCCGACGCCCCGTCGCACCCGGAGTTTATCGGCTGGGCGCATATCGCCATTAACGTCGGCAGCAAGGCAAAAGTGGACAGCATGGCCGAGCGGGCGCAGGCCAACGGCACGCTGCTCAGCGCCCCGCGCATGACCGGGGACGGCTTCTATGAAGCGGTGATCGCGGACCCGGACGGCAACCGCATCGAGCTTGTCGGTGCATAAAAACAGCGTTTCATTCCTTCACCGCCCCCGCCCCGGCTCGCTATACTTCATATGGTTATCATATTGTTAAATGATAATGATATTTAATGTGTTAAGATGAAAGTCAGCATAAACAGTCTCTTACGCCACCGTTGGGACTGTTTGCATCCTCGACATTTAAATCAGCACCGGGGCGGTGAATGGAACACATTGTGTATGTGGTTGATGACGATGACGTGGTCAGGCAGTCCGTAATCGGGCTGCTGGAATCGGCAGACTTAAACGCCATCGGCTTTTCATCAGCAGAAACGTTTCTTCAACACCGGTTTGAGGATCTGCCGTCGTGCGTGATCCTCGATATGCAGATGCCCGCCATCTCGGGCTTCGAGGTGGCGGACGCGCTCAAAGACAGCGGGCGCGAGATCCCGATTATTTTTCTCACCGGCCACGGCACTATCCCGATGTCGGTGCGCGCCATCAAAGGCGGCGCGTACGAATTTCTCACCAAGCCCGTTGAATCCGCCGCGCTGATCGACGCCATTGAGTCCGCGCTGCAGCTGGCGGAAAACAACGCCGTGCGCAATAAAGAGCACTACGCCCTGAAGCAGCGCCATCTGTCCCTCACGCCGCGCGAGCACGAGGTGCTTGAGCTTGCCATCACCGGCAAGCTCAACAAGCAGATTGCCGCCGAGCTGGGCGTCAGCGAGATCACGGTGAAAGTGCACCGTCGCCGCGTGATGGAGAAAATGCAGGTGCGCTCGGTTGCCGAGCTGGTCAGGGCCGTTGAGCGCCTGACCAAAAGCCAGCCCGCGGAGTAACCTTTTACCCTTCCTGCGCCGCCAGCGGCAGCGCAAACGCGAACACCGTGCCGTAAGGCTCCCGGCGGCGCGCGCTCAGCTTCCCGCAGTGGCGCTCGATGATGCTGGCGCTGATGGTCAGCCCCATCCCCATCCCCTGTGGCTTGGTGGAGTAGAACGAGTCAAAAATCTGCTCCAGCCGCCCGGGCTCAATGCCGCTCCCGGTATCGGCGATCTCAACGATCACTTTCCCTTCCGCGTTGGCGGTGCTGAGGATGATGGTACAGGCGCGATCCTTCACCTCGGCCATCGCCTCCACCGCATTCATCACCAGGTTGAGCAGCACCTGCTGGATCTGCACGCTATCGCCAGTGATAAAGCTGTCCTGCGCCTTCAACAGATAATCAACGCTAATGTGTCGCTGCTCCAGCTCGCTGCGCGAAAGCGTGATGATATGGTGGATCAGATAGTGCAGATCGATGCGCGCGAAGGTGGGCTCCTGCTTGCGCGTCAGGGACTGAATGCTGCGAATGATCTCTCCCGCCCGCGCGCCTTCCGCCGCGATCTCCTCCAGCCCTTCCCGCACTTTATCCAGCCGGGCAGGCTCGCGGTTAAGCCAGCGCAGGCTCGCCCCGGCGTTAGAGACGATGGACATCAGCGGCTGGTTGATCTCGTGGGCGATGGAGGAGGTTAACTGTCCGACGGTGGTGGCCCGCGACACCCGCGCCAGTTCCGCCTGCGCCACCCGCATGGCATCCTCCGCGGCGCGCTGGCTGGTGATATCGGTAATGATGCCGTAATACTCGTTCACCTCGCTGCCCACGCCCACCGGATCGCCAATCCCGAGGATATAGCGCGTTGAGCCGTCGGTACGCTTAACCCGAAACTCCGCGCGCATCGAGAGCCCTTCCCGCACGCTCTGGGTGACGATGGCGCTGATGCGGGCGTAATCGTCCTCATGAACGAAGGTCAAAAACTCCGCCATGGAGATCGTCTTTTGCCGCTCGGGCAGGCCGAGGATGCGGGCATACTCCTCCGAGACAAACATCAGATCCTGCTCCAGCTCCCAGCGCCAGCTGCCGGTGTGGCTGATCTGCTCGCCCAGCATCAGCGAGGTCTGGCTGGCGCGCAGCTCTTTTTCCACCCGGCGGCGCTGGATGTTCTCCGCCAGCAGCTCGGCGTACAGCCGCGCTGTCTCCAGGGAGACCGCCGCCTGCGCGCCCAGCAGGCTGACCACGCGCGAGTGCTCGGCGGTAAACACTTCCGGCATCAGGCGGTTTTCCAGGTACAGAACGCCCACCAGCCGCGCCTGTTTGAACATCGGGACGCACATGACCGCCGCCCCCGAGGTCACCAGATAAGGGTCCTGACTGAAGGGGTGAAACTCCTCCGGCCTGCCGGTGCGGATCTCCTGCCCGGTGCGGATCACCGCCGCGAGCACCGACAGGGGCATGTCGGTCGCCGTCGGCACGTCTTTCAGGATCCGCACCCGCACGCCTTCGGTGCTGGTCCAGGCGCTGGCTTCGATCTCCGGGATGAGGCTATCGCTCACGCGAAGCAGCAGGCCGCGCTGCGCCCCGGCGCGTTCGAGCAGGCTGGTCATCAGGTTTTCGATCAAGCGCTCGAGATTGATCTCTTCCGACAGCGCGCGGGAGGCTTTGATGACGCTTTGCAGATCGCGGATCGTCTCGTTCTGGGCGAACGCCACCGTGTCATAGGCGCTGGCCTGCCCGGAGGCCAGCAGGTGCGGGAAATCCTGCTCCAGCTGGCGCACCTTGGCCTGCGCGCCCGCCCGCCCCCAGGCGGCAATTGCGCCGCGGAAGTGCGCGTCCGAGGCGGTCGGGTAGCCGCAGGCCAGCGCGAAGCGCCCAGCCAGCTCGTGGGCCAGGGCGTTAATGGGGTTAAAGCCGCCCTCGCGGGAGAGCCGGACCGCCTTCTCATACTGCTCAAGCGCGATGCTGTTCATCCCGTCCAGACGCACGATTTCGGCGTAGATCAGCGCCTCTTTATCCGCGAACGTGCCGGGATTGATGCGCGCCCAGAGGGCGATTTTGTCGTAGTGGGCGTGAATGCTGCGGCGATGATTCGCCGAGAAGGTCTCCGGCGTCAGCTGACGGGAAAGCGCCAGCGCGCTGTAAAGATGGTAATCCAGCAGATGGATGTGGCCCGGCGCAGACCACGCGTACCACCCCGCCGTCTCGAGATCCGCCTGCGCGTCGGCATATTCGCCGCAGGTAAAGTGCGCCATGCCGCGGTAGAGCCAGTACCAGAAAAGCATGGTGGAGGTCTGCTCCGGCGCCTGCTCCGGCGACGCGGGCAGCAGCGCCTCGGGCAGCGCCTGCGACGCGGTCCAGGTGCCGATGACCGGCGTGCGCAAAAACGCAACAAAGGTGCGCTGGATCGTCAAAATGGTTTCCACGTCCTGGAAGTGGGTTTTTCGCACAAACGCCAGGCCGCGATCGATGCTGGTCAGCACCCCGTCCAGGTGATCGCCCCGCGAGAGGAAGTTGATCACCTGGTGGCAGGCCGCAAAGCAGGCCATCGTCATATCCCCGTGGGTCACCGCCGAGGTAAAGCAGGCCTTCGCGCACTCGATGGTAAACGACAAAGGCTGGGTCCAGACGCTGAGCTGGTCGAGCGGCAGCAGGGTTTTGGCTTCGAACGCGTCGTAGCCGTGGCGACTCACCAGCTCGCGGGCGAGGGTGCCGTACTGGAACCCGAGGCGATACTCGGCGTAGCGGTGGCCCATCAGCACGCCAAACCAGGCCATCGCCGTGGTGGAGGCGCCGGTAATGCCGTGGTCGAGGGTCAGGTGCATCATGCGGCAGAGCAGTAAAAAGTGCAGGCGCGGGCAGATGAAGCTGGCGCAAATGCTGGCGCTGTAGAGCAGGTTCATCACCGCTTCGGTTTCCGGGTTATCCATCCGCGAGAGCGGGGCAAACAGGTTTTGCGGCGCATCATTCGCGCGGTTGCAGAAGCGTTCCCAGGCCTCGTCGCAGTCGGCGTCTTCCGGATGGCGGCCGATCTGAATACCAAAAATTCCCAGCCAGCAGAGCGCCGCCTCCAGCGCCAGACGGCTGTCCGACTGGCGAATGTAGACTTCCACCAGCAGGTTGGCCGCCAGCGCTTTTTCGGTCAGCCCGCCGGGGCAGCCAAGGATGGCATCGCACAGCTCGCGGGTCCGCTCCAGATGGCCGAGCGCAAACTCGCAGCCCGCCTCTTCGATATCGAGCATAAAGTCCGACACCGTCCCGGCGTTTCCCAGCGCTCGGGCGGTCTGGATATAGCTCAGCGCCGAAAGATAATCCCCCGAACGCTTCGCGCGTCGCGCGGCCAGCAGGCTCAGCTCGCGGAACATCTGGCGCTGCGGGGCGGGCTGGACGCTGTCCAGCGCGGCCGTGACGTGGTGAACGGCGCAGAACAGCAGCTCGTTCCCCGCAGCCTGGCGCGCGGCATCGGCCAGCAGACCGGCGGTCGTCAGGTGAATATGGCTTTTCTCATGCCGGTCCAGCAGCGCAAAGGCCGCCTCCTGCACCCGGTCGTGGGTGAAGGAATACGCCTTTTCCGTCAGCACGATGAGCTGGGCCATCACCGCCGGATGCAGCGCGTAGCGCATCTCCGCCATCGATATACCAACCACGCGGCAGATCATCTCCATTTCACCCGTGCCGCCGAGACAGGCAAGGTTGCCCAGCAGGCGGCGCGTCTCGTCGGGCAGCTCTTCAAGCTGCTCCAGCACCAGAGTCACGACGTTTTCGGTGTAATGCCGGGCGCGGATCGCCTGAAGATCGTAGCGCCACTTGTCCTGATATTTGTTGTGTACCACCAGCCCGTCATCGACGATGCGGCGGAAAAACTCGTGTACAAAGAGCGGGTTGCCCCCGGTCTTTTCATGGATCAGCGTGGCGAGATCGGTCGTCGCCGTGCTGCGGGTGCGAAATACCGTCCCCAGCCAGCGCGCCACCGCTTTCACGGAAAGCGCCTGCGGGACAATTGCGCTCGCGTGCTGCGCCGCCTCCGGCAGGCTCGCCAGCAGCTGTTGCAGTGCGGGTTCGGACAAGGCATCGATATCGCGGTGAGCGACCACCACCAGCAGCGGGATCGCGCCGCAGTTCACCAGCAGGTAGTTGAGCGTTTGCAGGCTGGCGGCGTCGCTCCACTGGAGATCGTCGAGCACCAGCACCAGCGGGCAGCCCTGCGAGGCAAAGGTTTTCACCAGCGCCAGCACCATATGGCTGAAGCGCGCCCGGGCATCAATGGAAAACGTATCCGCCGAGAAGCGCGGCTTGCTCTCGAGCAGCAGGCCCAGCTCGGGCACCAGACTCACGGCCAGCGCCTCGTACCCCTCCAGGGCGCGCGACAGGCGGATTTTCCACTTCGCCACCTCGTCTGCCGGCAGCCCCAGCAGGTGCAGCGTCAGGGTGCGGAACGCGGAGCTTAATGCGCCGTAGGGCAGCGACGGCGAAAACTGGTCGACTTTGCCCACCGCCAGCAGCACCGTCCGCTGCTGTAGCGTTTTGAGCGCCGTCGCGATGATGGACGATTTGCCGATCCCTGACGGCCCGGCGATCGTTACCAGCTCCGGCACCCGGTTCTGCCCCACCCGCTCAAACGCGGCAATGACGTCGTTCGCCTGCGGATGCGTCGCGAACAGGGAGTCCGCCCGCCGGATCGCCGGGGTGCGATCCTGCTGGCCGGGGGTAAAGGCGACGATCTCGCCCTCGCAGGTCAGCGTCGCCTGGCAGCGGCGGAGGTCGGCAATCAGCCCGTCGACCGTCTGGTAGCGGTTATCCGGGTGCTTTTCCAGCAGCTTGAGGATGATGGTCGACAGCATACCCGGCACGTCCGGGCGGATCGTGTCCGGGGCCAGCGGCGCCGAGGCGATGTGGTAATGCGCCCAGTTGGTCTGGTCGTCCTCTCCCAGCTCAAACGGCAGGCGGCCGGTCAGAAGTTCATACAGCACCATGCCGAGGCTGTAGAGATCGCTGCGGTTATCCACGGGACGCCGGGTGCGGGAGGTGTGTTCCGGCGACATCCAGGCGGGCGTACCGCCTGAAACGGCAAGCCGGGTCTGAGAGAAAGCATCGGAGAGCGTGCAGGAGAGGCCAAAGCTGCCCAGACGGCAGGTGCCATCGTGATGAATAAAAATGCTGCCGGGCTTGATATCGCCGTGGATTAGGTTTTGCAGATGCATCTGGCGCAGGGGCGTGCAGATCTGGATCGCCAGCTCGATAAAGCGCGCGATCCCCGAGATCGCCCTGCCCGCGCGCCGCGCCAGCAGCTCAAAGGCAAACGGGGCGTACACCAGCGCGAAGCGTCCCCGGTACTGGGTGGACGCGACGGCGCGAATGGCCCAGCTGTCCTGCATCACGTCACGCAGCGCAAACTCGTTTTTCAGCAGCCGGGTGGCCCGCTCTTCCTCTTCGTCGCTGACCGCGGTGGCGATAATGAACGAGCCGCCGGAATGAGGATGTCGCGCATGCATCCAGGCGATACCGCCCTCCTGCGCCAGCACGGTAAACATCACATCCTCTTTAAGGACAAAAACCCGCCCCTGGTGAAGATTTCCCTGGGCGGGCCAGAATGCAGGCTGCTCGTGTTCGTTCATCCGCGATCCTTATTGTCGGCGGGCCAGCTCCCGCTGTATATGATCCAGCAGAATATCGATGTTAATGGGCTTACGCAAAAAAGCAGCGGCGCCCAGATTAAGAGCGTACCGCTGCATATTTTCATCAGCATGACCGGAGATAAAGAGCACGGGCGGCGGCGGTACGGCCAGCAGCCGCAGCTTGTCAAACAGCTCAAGGCCGCTCATGCCCCGCAGCTTGATATCGGTGATCACCAGCGCCGCGCCGGACAGGGCAAGCGGATGGCTGAGAAACACCTCTGCCGAATCAAAGGTGTCGGTTGAATAGCCTTCCGACTCCAGGAGATTACTCAACCCGCTGCGGACGGAACGTTCGTCATCAATGATGGCAATGCGCCACGGCAGCGTCATGCTGTTTTTCCTCTAACCAGTCATTTAACGTCGCGAGGGTCCTTCGCGGGCGCAGGGGGCGCCGTGCCGCTGATTTTCGGTACGCATTCGTGACGAAACCAGGCGAGGGTAAGCGGTTCGCGACTCAGTAAACGCCGTCCCACCGGGATGAGCTGTTCGCCCACCAGCATGCCAAACAGGCCAAGCAGGGCGACAACCGGCGGTGCCGGGGAATGGACGTCGAGCAGAGCGTAAATTACCCCAGCACCCACGCCGCACACCAGCGAAATTATCCATGCTTTCATGACGACGCTCCCGTCTGCGAGTTGGCCTGCGGAACGGTCACCTGAGGCGGGGGCGCGCCGTCGCGGGATAAGAGATGGCGCGTCGCCTGCTCACCCGCCAGCATCCCCAGCAGGCCAATCAACGCCAGCGCGGGCGGCGCGGGGGAGCGCACCTTCAGCACGGCGTACATCAGGCCAATCAACACGCCTGCGGCAAGGGATATCAGCCCAGTACTCATTGTGAACTCCAGAGAAAGAGGCAGCGGCGAGCCGGATGAGGGGCCAGCCCGCCGAGGGAACTTAGCGAGCCGGGACCGGCGCTAAGGTGCGGTGCTCGCTCTTCTGGCGAGACGGTGCTTTGTGCACCATGGTGTAGGCGTAATCCACGCCCATGCCGTACGCGCCGGAGTGTTCGCGCACGATATCCATCACCGCGGTGTAGGTCTCTTTACGCGCCCAGTCGCGCTGCCACTCCAGCATCACCTGCTGCCAGGTCACCGGGATCACGCCCGCCTGGATCATGCGCTGCATCGCGAAGTCGTGGGCTTCTTTGGAGGTGCCGCCGGACGCGTCCGCCACCATATAAATTTCGTAGTCGCCTTCCAGCATCGCGCACAGGGCGAAGCTGTTGTTGCACACTTCGGTCCACAGGCCGGCAACCACCACCTTCTTCTTGCCGTTAGCCTTCAGCGCGTCACGCACCTTCTGGTCGTCCCATGAGTTCATGGAGGTACGCTCCAGAATGTCCTGGCCCGGGAACACGTCCAGCAGCTCCGGATAGGTGTTACCGGAGAAGCTTTCGGTCTCAACGGTGGTGATGATGGTCGGGATGTTGAACACTTTGGCCGCTTTTGCCAGCGCCACGGTGTTGTTTTTCAGCACCTGGCGGTCAATCGACTGCACGCCAAACGCCATCTGTGGCTGGTGATCGATAAAGATGATCTGACAGTTCGCAGGGGTTAACACTTCGAGCTTTGAAGAGGTCATAGCATTTTCCAGTGGTTAAGGGTAGAAATCGCCGCGAGCGCCGCGACGATAAAGTCACCCTCATCCTGCGGTTTTCCGTCGCCGCGTGTAATTATCTCTTCGTATAGTTAACCTTAGGTATAGTTATACTTTGGTATACCTATCCTATTGTATAACTGGATCTTTGCCGAAACCGGTTCCCATAATCCTGACCATTCCCCCTCTCAGTCAGGAGCAGTTATGGTTACCCTCGGTAAAGCCGATCTTATTCTGGTTAACGGCCAGTTTCACACCGTCGATCGCGAGAACCCTGTCGCGGAAGCCGTTGCCGTGCGCGACGGAAAATTTCTGGAAGTGGGTACCGTCGCCGAGGTGATGCAGCACCACTGCGACGGTACTAAGGTGGTGGATTTGAAAGGCCACACCGCGATCCCCGGCCTGAACGACTCGCACCTGCACCTGATCCGCGGCGGGCTGAACTACAACCTCGAGCTGCGCTGGGAAGGCGTGCCGTCGCTGGCCGACGCCCTGCGGATGCTGAAAGAGCAGGCCCTGCGCACGCCGTCGCCCCAGTGGGTGCGCGTGGTGGGCGGCTGGAGCGAGTTCCAGTTTGCCGAGAGCCGCATGCCAACCCTGGACGAGATCAACGACGCCGCGCCGGACACCCCGGTCTTCATTCTGCACCTGTACGACCGCGCTCTGCTCAACCGCGCCGCGCTGAAGGTGGTCGGCTACACCAAAGAGACGCCGAACCCGCCGGGCGGCGAGATCCAGCGCGATGCCAACGGCAACCCGACCGGGATGCTGATTGCCCGTCCGAACGCCATGATCCTCTACGCCACGCTGGCCAAAGGGCCGAAGCTGCCGCTGGAGCAGCAGGTCAACTCCACCCGCCAGTTTATGCGCGAGCTGAACCGTCTGGGGCTGACCAGCGCCATCGACGCGGGCGGCGGCTTCCAGAACTACCCGGAAGATTACGAGGTGATTGCCGAGCTGCACGAGAAAAAGCAGATGACCATCCGCATCGCCTACAACCTCTTTACCCAGCGCCCGGGCCACGAGCTGGAAGATTTTGAAAAATGGACCGACATGCTCACGCCGGGCCAGGGCAGCGATTTCTTCCGCCACAACGGCGCGGGCGAGATGCTGGTCTTCTCCGCCGCCGATTTTGAAGACTTCCTCGAGCCGCGCCCGGACCTCGCGCCGGGCATGGAGGGCGAGCTGGAGCGCGTGGTGCGCCATCTGGTGGAGCACCGCTGGCCGTTCCGCCTGCACGCCACCTATAACGAGTCCATCAGCCGCATGCTGGACGTGTTCGAGAAGGTGAACCGCGACATTCCGTTCAACGGCCTGCACTGGTTCTTCGACCATGCGGAAACCGTGTCGCAGGCCAACATCGACCGCATCAAAGAACTGGGCGGCGGCATTGCCGTGCAGCACCGCATGGCGTTCCAGGGCGAATACTTTGCCGAGCGCTACGGTATCGAAGCCACCCGCCACACGCCGCCGGTGGCAAAAATGCTTGAGACCGGCGTGCCGGTGGGCTTAGGTACCGACGCCACCCGCGTGGCGAGCTACAACCCGTGGACCGCGCTCTACTGGCTGGTCTCCGGCCGCACCGTCGGCGGGATGCAGATGTACGACCACAGCGCCCGTCTGGACCGCGATACCGCCCTGATGCTCTGGACCCAGGGCAGCGCATGGTTCTCCAGCGAGCAGAACCAGAAGGGGCAGATCAAGGTCGGCCAGCTCGCCGACCTGGCGGTGCTCAGCAAAGACTACTTCCGCGTGCCGGAAGAGGAGATCAAGGGCATCGAGTCCGTCCTGACGGTGGTGAACGGCGATATCGTTTACGCCGCAGGCAGCTTTGGCCCGCTCGCGCCGCCCGCCATCCCGGTCCTGCCCGAGTGGTCCCCGGTGGTGAAGGTGCCGGGCCACTACCGCAGCGCGCCGCCGCAGGCTAATCGCGTCGGCTTGAGTGTGGCTCACCACTGCAGCGGCCCGTGCGGAGTTCACAGCCACCAGCATGATTTCGCCCGCACGTCAGAGATGCCGGTGTCCGACGATAACGCTTTCTGGGGGGCGCTGGGCTGCAGCTGCTTTGCATTCTGATGAAAAACACTACTATGCCGCCCCGGGTCGATCTGGGGCTGTTCTTCCTGCGCCTCACCGGCAGCCTGCTGTTGCTCTACGTGCACGGCCTGCCGAAGGTGCTGCACTTCAGCGAAGAGCTGACGCGCATTGAAGATCCGTTCGGCTTCGGGCCTTACGCGAGCCTGATCCCGGCGATCGTCGCCGAGGTCATCTGCCCGCTGTTGATCATTGCGGGCGTGTACACCCGCCTGGCGTGCCTGCCGATTATCGCCGTGCTGCTGGTGGCGATGCTGGCGGTGCACCCGAACTGGTCGATTGCCGAAGGGCAGTTTGGCTGGCTGCTGCTGATTATATTCACCACCCTCGCCCTCACCGGGCCGGGCCAGTGGCGGCTGCCGCGTAAGGCAGCGGAGAGGTTCGCATGACCCAGGTTAACGACGTTCGCGACGCACACGTCGAGACGACGCCCGCACCGACGGTTTCGCCCTGGCAGCCGCTGAGCCAGCCGGTGTTCCGCATGCTGTGGATCGCCACGGTGGTCTCTAACGTCGGCTCATGGATGAGCGACGTCGGCATCAACTGGAGCATGCTGACGCTCAGCGCCGATCCGCTGGATATCGCGCTGGTGCAGGCGGCGAGCAGCCTGCCGATGTTCCTCTTCGCCCTGCCGTCCGGGGTGATGGCGGACATCGTTGACCGGCGTAAATACCTGCTCTTCTCCCAGCTGTGGGTGTTCATCGCCGCCGCCGGGCTGACGGTGCTCTCCTTCACCGGACACGTCACCCCTACCGTTCTGCTGGTGGCGACGTTCCTGCTGAGCGTGGGCGCGGCGATGAGCTCGCCGCCGTTCCAGGCCGTGGTGCCCGATCTGGTGAGCAAGCCGGAGCTGGGCGCCGCCGTGGCGCTGAACTCGCTCGGGGTGAACATCAGCCGGGCGATTGGCCCCGCGCTGGGCGGTTTTCTGCTGTCGCTCGCCGGGCCGTGGATGGTGTTTGCCCTGAACGCGCTTTCCGTGGTCGGCGTGGCGTGGGTGCTGTGGCGCTGGCGTCCGGCCCCGTCCGTGCAGCGTCTGCCGCCGGAGCACTTCTTCTCTGCGGTGCGCTCCGGGATTCGCTACGTGCACGCCGCGCCGGTGCTGCGCAACGTGCTGGTGCGCACGGTGGCTTTCTTCGTTTTCGGCAGCGCGGGCTGGGCGCTTCTGCCGCTGGTGGCGCGCCGCGAGCTGGGCTTAGGCCCGGCGGGCTACGGCGTAATGCTGGCGTGCATTGGCCTGGGGGCCATTGCCGGGGCGATCCTGCTGCCGCGCCTGCGCCAGCGGCTGAACGCCGATCGGCTGATGGTGGCCGCGAGCCTGGTTTTTGCCCTCACCATGCTGGCGCTGGCGTTCGTGCGCCACGTCTGGCTGCTCAACCTGTTTGAGTTCTTCACCGGCTTCGCGTGGATTGCGGTGCTCTCCACCCTCAACCTCGGCGCGCAGCGCAGCGCCGCCCGCTGGGTGAAGGCCCGCGCGCTGGCGGTCTACCTGACGGTGTTCTTCGGCTCGATGACCACGGGCAGCGCCATCTGGGGGCAGATCGCCTCTCAGTTTGGCACCCCGACCTCGCTGGTTGTCGCCACGCTGGGGATGGTGCTGGCAAGCGCAACGGTGTTCCGCTGGAAGCTGGAGAAAGATCCTGATTTAAACCTCGACCTGAGCGGCCAGCCGCTGGACGGCGTGGAGATTGAGCTGCCGAACGAGCGCGGCCCGGTGCTGGTGTCGCACGAGTACATCATCGACCCGCAGAACGCGGAAGCCTTCCTGGAGGCGGTACACGAGCTGCGCCGGGTGCGCCGCCGCGCCGGGGCGATGAGCTGGGCGGTGTACGAGGATATTGAGCGCCCCGGTCTGTTTATCGAGACCTTCCTGATGGGCTCCTGGATTGAGCATCTGCGCCAGCAGGAGCGCCACACCATGAATGACCTCCTGCTGCAGAGCCGCGTTCTGGCTTTTCATCAGGGTACAACATCACCGGCAATTCGCTATCTGGTCGCGCCGGTATAACCATAACCATCACCTGTACAGGAACACACTATGGCAACGTTTAAGGCAAAAGACGGCACGCAGATTTACTACAAAGACTGCGGCGCGGGCAAACCGGTTCTCTTCAGCCACGGCTGGCCGCTGGACGGCGACATGTGGGATAGCCAACTGAACTACCTGGCGGAGCGCGGCTTCCGCGCCATCGCCTTTGACCGTCGCGGTTTTGGCCGCTCGGATCAGCCGTGGAACGGCTACGACTACGACACCTTTGCGTCCGACATTAACGACCTGATCACCACCCTGGATCTCCAGGACGTGACGCTGGTGGGCTTCTCCATGGGCGGCGGCGACGTGACCCGCTACATCAACAACTACGGCAGCGCGCGTGTGGCCGGTCTGGCGCTGCTGGGCGCGGTAACGCCAATCTTCGGTAAATCCGACTCCTTCCCGCAGGGCGTGGATCAGAGCGTGTTCGACGGCATTCGCGACGGACTGCGTAAAGATCGCGCCCAGTTCATCAGCGACTTCGCCACGCCGTTCTACGGCACCAACGCCGGACAGACCGTCTCTGCCGGTGCCCTGACCCAGACGCTGAACATCGCCCTGCTGGCATCCCTGAAGGGCACCATCGACTGCGTGACCGCGTTTGGCGAAACCGACTTCCGCCCGGATATGGCGAAAATCGACGTGCCGACGCTGGTGATCCACGGCAGCAACGACCAGATCGTACCGTTTGAAAGCACCGGCAAGCTGGCGGCGGAGATGATCAAAAACGCCACGCTGAAGGTGTACGACAACGCCCCGCACGGCTTCGCTCTGACCCACCAGGATCAGCTCAACGAAGATCTGCTGGCGTTTGTGAAGTCGCTGTAATCAGTTAAAAGCGAAGCCTGATGGCGCTTCGCTTATCAGGCCTACAAGGGCTGGTCCTGTAGGCCGGGTAAGGCGCAGCCGCTACCCGGCGCTTTCGCAGACGCGTTCCGCTCCGCCAGCAGCCGACAAATCTCCGCGTGCTTCTCCTCGGTAAAGGTAAAGCGCGACATAAAGCCCATGCGAATCACCGAGCCAATCGCCGGCAACAGACAAATCCCGAAGAACAGCCCCGACAGCACGCCTTCGCTCTGGATTTGCGCCTGCGGCACGTAACCGATCATCGTCAGAAACACGCCAATAAGCCCGCCACCCACCGCCACCGACATCTTGCCGGTAAAGGTCTGCCCGGAGAAGGTGATCGCCGCGCAGCGCTTGTTAGTATGGTACTCCGCGTACTCGATGGTGTCGGCAATCATCGACGAGGTAAGGATGTTGGTCATCATCACGAACAGCGTGCTCAGGCCGAGCAGAATAAACAGCATCGTCACCTGGTGATATCCGACAAACCACATCACCACGCGCACCGCCACGTCCAGCCCGCAGAGGATCATAAACAGCTTCCGCTTCTGCATCCGGCGCGTCAGCATCGGGGCGACCAGGCACAGCACCGCCGCCACTATCCCCATCACGCCAATTGCCATTTGCAGGCTGCCGTCGCCCATATTGTTGATAAAGAAGTAGATATAGAGACCGCCCGCCACGTTATGGAACACGCAGAAAAAGAACGACAGCAGGACAATAAACAGCGGCTTGTTCTGGCGCAGGTTGTGGAAGGTGTCGCGCATCGTCACCTTTTCCGGGCTCGGCAGCACGCGCTCTTTGATCTGCATAAAGCCGTTGAGCATCAGCGGCAGGCCCACCAGCATCATCACCAGCGCCGCCATAAAGTAGCCTTTATCGCTGCTGTACTGGGCGAAGAACGCCGCCAGCTTCGGAAAGAAGATGTTGGCGCAGGCAATCCCGGCGTTCACCCCGAGCATCGCCGCCGTCACCGCGCGGGTGCGCTGGGCGGAGTCGTTGGTCATCACCGACGACATCGACCAGAACGGGATATCGGAGATGGCGTACAGCGTCCCCCACAGGATGTAGGTCACCCCGGCGTAGAGGATTTTGGTGGTCATGTCCGCTTCGATTTTATAGAACGACAGCAGCGTGACGCCGGTGATCAGCAGCGGCGCGATCAGCAAAAAGTGGCGAAACTTGCCGAACCGGCTGTTAATGGTGTCCATGATGCTGGCAAACAGCGGATCGTGAACCGCGTCCCACGCGCGGGCAATCAGGAAGATGGTGCTCGCCGCCAGCGCCGAGATCCCCAGCACGTCGGTGTAAAAATAGTTAATAAACGAACCCACTAAACCAAAGCTAAAACACTGACCTAAACCATAGCCAAAGTAAGACCACAACTCGCGAGACGGTATTTTCATTGTCATTGCCATAGTGCGTACCTGGTTGCCCGGCGGCTGACCGCCGGGTCGTTATTATTAGCCCTGCGGATTAGGGGCGATTTTGCGCAGCTTCTGCATCAGCGCAATTTCAGCGCGTGAGAACGGAATGCCGTTCTCCTCAAACACGTCGTGGAACCAGAGGCGACAGTAGTCCGTGGACTCTTTCATCACCACCGGCCACGGCAGCCACGTCTGGGTTTTGCCGCGCACCAGCCCCCACTGATACGGCGCAACCTTCGCCATGTACATCAGCGGAAGCTGCTCTTCAATCGTGCTGCCCACGTGGCGCGCCAGCCATTCGGTACAGAAGATTGGGCGGCCCAGCGCCTGAAGCTGTTGAATAATCGCCGTCATGCGCCCGGTATTGGTGTAGGCGTGATAGCTCACCACGTCCGACAGCTCCAGCGCGGTCTGGTCCAGCGGATGCTGGTAAAACGTCTCGCCCTCCTCTTCCGCCGGCAGACGCCACGCGCAGACGGTGAGCGGCTGGGTCGGGTCTTCTTCACGTACCCACTGGAACGCCAGCTTCATCAGTTCGTGCGCGCAGGTCTCCAGCTTCGCGTCGTACAGCACCTCTTCCGTGCCGGTCGCGAAAATGCCGCGGTTGCCCGGCTCGTTATACAGATCCCAGAGCAATACGCGCTTATCCTCGCGGAACTGGCGGACAACGTCGCGGATATAGCGTTCAATGTCTGCCCAGCAGTCGGGATCGCACACCTTGTCGCGCCCCGGGCTCGCCGCCGCCTGGCTGTTGTGCTTGCCTGGCACCGGCGGCTTTTGCGGGCCGAGGTACGGCTCGTCACCGGAGAAGCCGCAGTCGTCCATCAGGGTCAGCATGGTGCTGAATCCGTGACCGTCGGCAATCGTCAAAAAACGATCGATACGCGCTATGAGGCCGTCGCGGTCATGCTCCCAGACGATAAACGGCAGGTTAATGCGCAGGGTGTTGTAGCCCGCGTCCGCCGCCCAGCCCAGCTCGCGGTCAATCGTCCCGGCATCGAAGGTCTCTGCCTGCCAGATATCGGTCCAGTTCACCGCCGTCGACGGCAAATAGTTAAACCCGCACAGCCAGCCTTTCTGCTCATACCACGCCTGTGCCTGCTCCCTGCTCCACTGCTCTTTCATTACGCATCCTCTTACTGATAATGTTTAGCTAATAAATATTAGTTGCGGGATAAATGCGCAAATCACGGCGTTTAGAAAAGCGATGCCCCTCACAAAGTTCACGCTTCGATGAATGAGAAACGTGATCGACGGCGCTAAAGCGTGCGGTTAGGGTATGATGCGAAGTCGCGAAAGGGAGAGGACGGATGAAGCGAAAAACAAAAGTGACGATGAACGATATTGCGCGGGCGGCAGGGGTATCGCAGGCGACGGTATCACTGGTGCTTAACCAGTCCCGCAACATCAAGCTCAGCGACGAGACCCGCCATCGGGTGATTAGCGTCGCCACCGAGCTCGGCTACGACCGCCTCCCCGCCGTTCACGCCCCGCGCAACCAGGAAGAGATCGCCCTGCTGGTCAGCTCGCTACAGAGCTTCGACCCGTTTATCGACGCCATCAGCCAGGCGCGGGAAGCGGCGTGGCGCAACGAGACCCTGCTCACCGTCTACGACTACGGCGACGACATTGAGCTGGCGCTGAACATCATCCGCCAGCTGGAGAAGCGCAACTGCATCGGGATTATTCTCGCCTCTCCGGTCACCACGCTGGTGGACATGACGGCGTTTCACGACTGTACCCGCATCCCGCTGGTGCTACTCAACCAGCGAGACCCCGGCTCGCCGCTGCTGCCGTCGTTTATCCCGGACGACTACGCCAACGCCTTCCAGGTCACTAAACACCTCATCGCCTGCGGGTCCACGCGCATCGCCCACATCACCGGCGAAAGCTGGATGGAGGCCTCCCGCCAGCGTCTGGCGGGCTACCAGGCGGCGCTGCAGCAGGCCGGACTCGCGTGCGACGACGGCCTGGTGCGCCAGACCAACTGGCAGTTCAGCGAGTCATTCACCGCCACCACCTCCCTGCTGGAACTGGCCGAGCGACCGGACGCCATCTTCTGCGCCAGCGACTGGCTGGCGATTGGCTGCTATCAGGCGCTGGCGGTGAACGGCGTGCGCATCCCGCAGGACATGCTGCTGGCGGGCTACGACGACCAGAAGATTTCCGAGCAGCTCACCCCGCCGCTGACCAGTATCCAGCTGCCCTACAGCGAGCTGGGACGGCTGGCGGTTGAGTACCTGTGCAATCAGGAAGATGCCGCCACGCACGTGACGCTGGCGGGCAGGCTGAAGGTGCGCGCCTCAAGCCTCGTCTGAGGTAAATACCATCCCCGCATAGGGCTTCTCGCGACACGCCGCCAGCCGCGCGGCGAGGCTGCCGACGTGCAGCTCCAGCTTGTGCCCGTCCGGGTCGAGAAAATAGAACGATGCCCCCTCGCTTTTGTTCTGCTTCCAGACGGTGACGCCCGCCTGCTCAAGCCTTTGCGAGAACGGTTCAAAATCCGCTTCCGCCACGGTAAACGCGTAGTGGGTGTAGTCGCTCTTCTGCGGCGGCACATACTGGCGCGCCTCGTCGTACGACAGGCAGACCCACAGATCGCCGCAGGTGAGATAGGCCCCGGTATTCCAGCGGGCGTGCAGCGTCAGCCCCAGCAGCTCGTGCCAGAAGGTGACGCTTTTTTGCAGGTCGCTGACCGCGAGGGTCAGGTGGTTGAGTGATTGCAGCATGATATGCCCTTTTGTTTTTCGCGCCGGACATGGTACGGTAAAGAGATGAACATAAACCACGCCGTGCTCACCGTAAACCGCTGGTGGCTGCCTTCTTAAAGGCGGCACGGAGTAGTTTTCCCCATTTTCAGATAGCCGCCGAAAGGCGGCTTTCTCACATCTAAGACCCCTTTCGGCATTACAACGTTAAGGAGTCTTTATGAACCCGCAAACCATCCTCACCGGCGACCGCCCAACCGGCCCGCTGCACCTTGGCCACTTCGTCGGATCGCTGCGCCAGCGCGTGGCGCTCCAGCAGACACACAACCAGTTTGTGCTGATTGCCGACCTGCAGGGGCTGACCGACAACGGCAGCAACCCGCAGAAGATCCGCGACAACATCCCCGAAGTGCTGGCCGACTACCTCGCTGCGGGCATCGACCCGAACCTGACTACCATCTGCCTGCAGTCCGCCCTGCCCGCCCTCGCCGAGCTGACGATGCTGTATATGAACATCGTCACCGTCGCCCGCGTGGAGCGTAACCCGACGGTGAAAAATGAGATTGCGCAGAAAGGCTTTGCCCGCTCGCTGCCGGTCGGGTTTATGGCCTACCCCATCAGCCAGGCGGCGGACATCACCGCGTTTAAGGCCGAGTGCGTGCCCGTCGGCGACGACCAGCTGCCGATGATTGAGCAGACCAACGAGATTGTGCACAAGATGAACAGCCTGCTGCCCGCCCCAGTGCTGCGCCGCTGCAAGGCGATGCTGAGCGACACCAGCCGCCTGCCCGGCATCGACGGCGGCGCCAAGATGTCAAAATCGCTGGGCAACACGCTGCACCTTTCGGCCAGCGAAGAGACCATTCACCGTGCGGTCAGCGCCATGTACACCGACCCGAACCACCTGAAGGTGAGCGATCCGGGGCAGATTGAGGGGAACGTGGTGTTTACGTACCTCGACGCGTTTCATCCGGACAAGGAGAAAGTGGCGGCGATGAAGGCGCACTATCAGGCTGGCGGGCTGGGTGACCGGGTGTGCAAGAACGAGCTGGAGGGGTGTTTGCAGGAGCTGATTGCGCCGATGCGGGAGCGGAGGGCGGTGTATATGCAGGACAGGGGGGAGCTGATGGCGATGCTGAAGCGCGGGACCGAACGGGCGCAGGGGGTGACGCAAGAGACGTTGAGGGAGGTGAAGGTTGGGTTGGGGGTGCCGGTGTTTTGATTAGGTGAGTTGATTGAGGTTGGGCGGTGGAGTGTGATTGACACGTAGCCGCTTTGCCTCTCGATATAAAATATCGTTTGTTATAAAAATACTTAATTTTCCTTTTAGATAATTTAAATTGCTTTAATTACTTTAATATTACATTGATAAATCCTTTATGACACGCTTAAAGGATTAACATGGCAGATGTAGATAATATATCCTTGAGATTATTCAACATAATCGATTCTCCAGATACAGTCACAGCATTTATAAATGGAGGCTTATCCGTTCCGCTAGATTATGGATATCTGATCTATGGTATCTTTGACACGGAAACAAGGTATGAACGCGAAACGGAAAGAATTAGAATAGCAACCGCAATCATAAAAGACATTTTGAATTACGATAATATCATCAATGCAGCCAAGCAAATATTTAAACTATTCAACAGATATTTAACCGAGGCTGAGCAAGATAAGGTTTATAGACCAGCAGCTTCTTCAATACTGGGTAGAGTATCAACAAATATTATAGCAGCCACTATTGCGAAACGTGTTATTGAAAGAACGTCTTTTACATTTGTAGTTTTCAAAGGCAAATTAAATCCAATAACAGGACTGAGTACACTCCTTTTGTTTGGAGGAATGGCAGAACGCTCAATCAGAACATCTGCCAGGCTTAAAGCAGAAGCACCGGAGATATACGAACTTCTCAGACCCCGAGACTACGACCTACTCTACTTTCTATTTGCTGATGCCGTCCAACCTTTCGTAGATGCTATCCATGCAGGTTACTCAGAAGGAAAACCTGTCTTTAATCAGATCATGAACAAACTTAATGAAAAACTTAATGCCAAACGTACGGTAGGCTCGTATGAGTAAATTCATTATTCCTATTATAAACCTACTTCTTTGTTCATATTTAGTCTTATTATATATCCTTAGCTGGGTAGAATTTGACAACTGGCATGATAAAACAATCGCCTTTTGCATCATTACCCTAAGCGCCTACATTATTTCATTAGTAATGAATAAATTACTACCAGGCAAGATATATATTTTTGGCGGGATCCTAGATGTGTTATCGGGCCCCTTACTGATCATCGGTGCATTTGCTTGTATAGCTGTCCTTGAACCATGGCCGCTGAAAATTATTGGCTTGTTCATATGGGTCGTGGCGATGTTGCACCTACCTTCTTTTGTAAAAATAGATGAGGAATAATCATGTCAAATCCAGCATATCTATGGTTAACCTATGCTAATGGCTCACCCGTCGTAGGAGGTTCTATGGTGTCCGGTCGGTTAGGTGCTATTGAATTAAAGGCAGTCGCTCATCACCTCACCATTCCTGTGAGTGGAAATACAGGCCGACTAACAGGTACCCGTGTACATACACCGATTGCTGTTCAGAAAGAGTTTGATAAAACAACTCCGGTTCTTATCAGGGCACTGTGTGAAAACCAAACGCTAAAATCGGCTACGATCAAAATGTATCAAATTGATGATGCAGGAATCGAGAGAGAATATTTCAACATTATCCTGGAGAATGTAAAAATCACGGGTATTACGCCCAATCTGTTCCCGGGTTCTGGAACAGGAACGCATACAGAGACAATCGAGCTAAGATATGAGGCAATCACCTGGAAACACTGTTACGGGAATATCGTTTACAGAGATGCCTGGAATCATATGGCTATAGCCTGAACTGACTTTAAAATTTCTCGGTCCGGGGTAACGTTGTTCTTGTCGGTCCGACCAAGCGGAACGCCGTCGGGAAGCGCTGGCGATTATTTCTACCGCTTTAAAGGAGAGCATCATGATGGAACCCACACTCTCTCAAGTCATTGAGGTTGTTCGAAACTCCTCAGGTGAGCATCGTAAACCTATCGATAGCAATACGTTGATTGAGGCCGATTTGCATATTTGCGGTATGGACGGCGAAGACCTACTGGAAGACTGCGAAGAAGAGTTTGGCGTTCAGCTTGCCACGGAAGAAGATGGCTATATGAAAACGTTCTCTCTCGCAGAAAATGAGTATCTGTTTACGGGTGAAGGTATAGACTTTTTTGGCATCTGTCGGTTTATCCGCTGGGTACGTGGCATACCCGAACCTGTGATACGCGATTTAACCGTCGGCGAACTTCACGCTGTGCTGATTAAGGCTGTGAAAGAGCAGGTAAAGCACGAGTGATTTTTACTTACAACGGGCATGGGATGACATGCCCGTATCGTTTTATTGCTTCAAGGATTACATGAGGTGGGATCAAGAGATTCATATGTCGCATCTACCATTAACTGTTTGATTATCCGCATTAAAACACCATATTTACAAGTCAGAGCATGGCCAGGCCAGGGAGCCCTAAGGGTTTTGTCGCAATCAAAGGGTTGGGACAAATTTGATTCCTTTTTGATTTTATATTACTGGAATGACAAAGGATTTCTAACACTCCCATTTTAAAACACATACGCTGCATAATATTATTTATCGGCAATTCAGTAAATGTTACATTTATAATTAACAAGAACCATTACCATTCCTTTTTTAAAACATGACCAATATCAATATGGATCTTTATTTCGGATTTTAGCCCGGCTTATTAACCACTTTATGTATATTCGCCTTACAGTCTAAAACCTAGCATTGCTGCATTTACTCTTCTGCCCCTACAAGGAATTGTCATGCAGCTTTATACCAATGAATTCACCGCTGAGTTAAAAGCGGAAATTGATCGTTCGCCGTTTTCCGATGAAGAACTGGCCGCCATGTCTGAGGATGCACGCGCCATTATTGCCGAACAGGAAGCCTTTCATCGACAACATCCCGTCACCGCCATCTGGCGGATCGCCACGGCTGGCAGCCAGACCCGACTGGGCGGCGTGGTTCTTCCCGTCGATCGTGAAGCCACAATGCTCATGGACGATGGGAGTTACACCAGCGTTATTGTCGAAGGCGACTGTGTGGCCTATCCGGATGGAACGCTCGCCACGATTATGACCTCAGCAGGAGAAGCGTTTACGTGGAAAGGACACGGCGTTGCCCTGGTTGGTAGCCTGCTTGATAACGATGACGAGATTATCAGCACACCGCTCGGCAGTACTTATCTGGTCACCCGCGAAGGGATTCCACCTCAAGAGGATTTCTTAACCTGGCCCGGAGAATAGGACATGGGCTACCGTTCAACGAACTACGGCCGCGGTCAGGCGCTGCACGGCGACAGAACGACCACCGGCGCAATATGTTGTAGCACCCTGCCCAACTGCACCGAGCACGGGCGCGGCGTTATCCGCGTTGGCGATAAAACTACGGCATGCCCTAAATGCGGCAAACAGGGCGTTGTTGCAGACGGCGAACCTCGCGTTAACTGGATGGGACAAACCTCAGCCGTCGATGGTTCTGTCGTCATTTGTGGCTGCCCGCACGGAACCAACCGCGTGATCGCCCCATCGGGAGAGTGGCTCGGCTCCGGCCCCTCTCCTGAACAGATCGCACAGGAAAAGCATCAGGCCATGCTCGCAGCACGCCGAAAAGAGCAAGAGGCCGAAGCGCAGCGACAAGCAGAAGAACGCGATCGCAACCGGGTCTTTGCGAAATCCTGCCTGCGCGGTGAAGGCTGTAACGATGCAGGCACCGAAAGTGAGCCGCACACCAACTTCGGCGAAATGGCATTTTACCAGGCCATGCCCAACGACGCCCCGCAGCACGCCCAGGCGGCAAAGCGTAAGGCGATCCCAAAGCCGAAGCAACGCAGCGCGCTTTATCTCTGGTTGAACGGGCATCACGAGGAGATGGACTATCAGGCTGCCGTTGCGGCCGAAGAGAGGGCCTGGGCCGCGCGGTCCGCGATCGCCGATGCCAGCGAACTCGCACTCGTTGGCGGACGTACTGTCATTTCCGGCACATGGGCCGTGCGCGGCGCTGCACTTGGCGAGATAGCCACGGGAGGCCTTGGTGCACCTGTCGCAGGGCTGCTTATAGGGATGTATCCCGGTAAGCTGAACGACGGAGAGCAGGATTTTATCGACAGGATGCGCGCCGAACAGATGCGGGAAGCCCCTACCCGCGTTCGCTTCACCTGGGAGAACGACACCAGCGGCAACCCGACACCGCGAGGCTGGCATACGCCGCCCGGCAAAGACAGCGTGCGCGTTCGCACGATGGAGTGGGATAGCCGACGCCAGGCGTACACCTTTACTACCGAAGAAGACCCTGGTATCACCCTCATCTGGACACCGGACCGCACCGGAGAGAGTAAGCCGTGGGATACGGGTAATCACAACCCGGTACGGATACCGAACCCGGTTGTGGTAGATCCGCTGCCGGAGGATACGGGGATTGGTGCGACGACCAGCCCGACACCGGAAGAGAAGACGTTTGCGGATTATATTCTGATTCTGCCGGTGGGCGGGGTGCCGCCGATTTATGTTTATATCCGCCACAATCCCGGACAGGTCACAGGCAAGGGGCAAAAAGTTACCGGGGTTTGGTTATCTGATGCGAATGCGGGGAATGGGTCTCCTATTCCAAGCCAGATAGCGGATCGGTTACGTGGTCAGACATTTACGGACTTTGACCAGTTTCGTAAGGCGTTTTGGCTGGAGGTGTCGAGGGATCCGGGACTGCTGGAGCAATTTATCAGCAATAACCGCGCAAGTATGCGTAAAGGAAACGCCCCTTTCACACGCACACCTGACTCGGTTGGAAAAAGAGAACGTTATGAAATTCATCACATACAACCTATCAGTCAGGGCGGTAAGGTGTATGACGTTGATAATATGGGAATAACCACTCCAAAACATCACATCAAAATTCATAAAGGAGAGTGATATGAGACTGTTAAGTGATTACACAGAAGAAGAATTTTTAGAACTGGTACGCAAAATTTGCAATGCGGACGCACCAACTGAAGAAGACGAGAATCGATTGGTTAGAGAATTTAAACGACTTACCGAGCATCCCGCAGGCTCTGACCTGATTTTTTATCCTGAAGAGGGCAAAGATTATAGTCCAGAAGGTATTGTTAGAGAAGTTAAGGAGTGGCGTAAAGAAAATAGTAAATCCGGATTTAAAGAATAACAATCTTTGAGACTCCCGCGCTTTCGGGCGCGGAATGTGTACAATAAAATTCAAAAAGTTAAAAAAAAATGAAGGATTTAAGAGATTATACTGAAAGTGAATTTCTAAGTCTGGTGCGAAAAATTTGTACCGCCACAAGTGAAACAGAGGAAGATGGTAATCGTCAGGTTAAAGAGTTCGTACGACTTGCCGAGCATCCTTCTGGCACAGATCTTATTTTTTATCCTGAAGATGGAAAAGATGATAGCCCGGAAGGCGTTGTCCAGGAAGTAAAAGAGTGGTGTCAGCCTCATGGTAAACCTTGCTTCAAGTCTAAGTGATTTTTTAGGATTAAAACAATGATCGTTTACTCTATAGATGTATACAGTAAAACAAATGAACTTTTACTTTATGAAATCATAATCTCTCAGCGAAATGTAGCTGCGCTGTATGACATTATGGGTATTTCAGAGGAAGATGAAGCCGACTTCTCGTATGGCATCGGTGTTTATAATATAAACGAAAAACAGGCACATCTTTTAGAAATGCTCATAGGTAAAACATTCTACTCGGACGATTTAATTTTTCAGCTTTCAGGAGGAGAGCTTTAAATGAAGATTAAATATATAATGCCCCTTTTCTCATTTCGAAAACCTAAGAATTTACATCTGGACGGTACTTTATAACTCTAAATCCTGAAACGAGAAAAAAAAGCTTACGTTTAAACTATAGGGTGGACTTATACAGATGATTACAAACATGAGGCAATGATTGTTTATCCAGGGAAAAGTCATGACGAATTGGTAGATGCAAAATTTATTTCATGGGAAACATATCCAAAGGGACATTCAGGCTCTATGAACCAACACCTGGAAATGGCAAAAGAAGGCATCAATTTAAGTTTTTTGAGAGAAGCTCAAGCCCTTGTTGTGATAAACCTTAAATTGAGGCCGATTTACATATTTGTGGTATGGACGGCGAAGACCTACAGGAAGACTGCGAAGAAGCGTTTGGCGTTCAGCTTGCCACGGAAGAAGATGGCTATATGAAAACATTCTCTCTTGCTGAGAATGAGTATCTGTTTACGGGCGAGGGTATAGATTTTTTTGGCATCTGTCGGTTTATGCGCTGGGTACGTGGCATACCCGAACCTGTTATACGCGATTTAACCGTTGGCGAACTTCACGCTGTGCTGGTTAAGGCTGTGAAAGAGCAGGTAAAGCACGAGTGATTTCTGAAGATTACGGACATGGGATAACATGCCCGTATCGTTTTATTGCTTCAAGGATTACATGAGGTGGGAAGCACGGTTACTCGGACATCGCCTTCCCTGTTCCACGCTTAACAGTCGGTATATCACCGGTATCATTCAGCGCTCCCGGAAAGGTCTTCAGCCACTGGGCGACTTTCTGCTTATTAATATTCACCACGCTCATACCCTCCAGACATCCCCATAATTCTCTTGTATGCTGTGGTGTAATCACAATGCAGTCTTTCATGGCGCGGATTTTCACGGGCATGCCGTTGATAAAGCCAGCACGGGTTAACCAGTCGCCGCCCAAAAGAAGATATTTCATGTCTATGCGCGCATACAGTTCGCAGCAGGCGGCACTGTCCTGCGGCGTTTCCGCGCGGGGATGGACGGGCGCCGCGTTAGGCGGGTTGCCGTGAAGACGGCGGGCGCTGTTTTTGCGTACCAGCTCGCGGTTTTCAATCACGCCGGTGAAAGCGTCTGATTCTGTTTTGCAAACAGTAAACTCTGGCTTAAAATTCGTCGCAGCCATATACAACTCCTTACTAGTTGGTTGTGGTTAGCGGTATGGGGGTGTTGCAGCACCTTCATATCGCGAATTCCTCGTTAAATATTCTTCAATATATCCTTTGCCGTTCGGCATAATTTCCGAAGCTCATTATACAGGACTGAATATAAATACAGCGGCTTTGGGTGGGGTAAATTTGAATTTTGCGAGGGGGATTCAGGAAAAGGGTTGGGTCAGAGAAATTACGCAGCGAGGACTATCAGAATATAAGGTGAGCGCCCGCATGAACCGCAGAGCAACCATTCGCCGATCTGCGGGATGGCAATGCGTCGTTTTATTATCAAGTTCGGTGACCGACTGAGCGATCACCTATAATACGATGGCAGTTACACAGCATTACGGACAGGCTCCTTTGAGAGGATAAGCGTTAATAAAGAGGAGGCACTCAATGCCTCCTTTCTATTTGTTACGCTCTTACGTTCCAATCGTCCGTATACTGGACATTACCATCAACATAACGCCAGGTGATTTTGTCATACATCAGGGAAACAGATTCCATGTGGTTGATCTGCGAGTTTCCTGCCATTTTAGCGTTTGGCATCCCTGGGTTAATGCCCGTCACTTTCACACCCTCAATGGTCATGACGAAGTAACACTCTTCTTGTCCTGCATGGTTAATGCGATACCAGCGAATCTCCGCACTTTTCAACGTTTGACCGGTGGCAACGGCTTTGTATAGATACGGGCTGGAGCTATCAAACTCCTTTTCAATCATCATCGGAGAATGTGAACGCTTGCCAGTAATCTTCCCGTTGGCACTGTCTACTGGAATGTTCAGACCATGACTAAAGCCAACAATCTCTATACTCCCCTCACGATCCTGAACGTCTACAGCTCCTTTAATGTCTGCGCCGCCATCGTCCTTAAGCCACATGTAAGCCGGAATAGGCATTTTACAAACTCCTTTTAGTTGTGATTTTCTTCGTGATGAACCAGTAGCAAACAATCGTTAAGAGCAACTGAAAGCCCACAATCGCCGCCATTGTGAAATTTGAATACGTTTGATCTGGGAATAAAGACTGATAAGGCAGCAAGCGAAACAACGCCCAAAACAGGAAGGTAAACCCGAAGATTTTAGCTAACCGTCGCAATGTGGAACTGAACCACTCTCTGGGGATGCCTGCTGGACTAACTTTGTGTGTCGCGCCACTGTACGCCGTGGTAATGGCGCTCATGACAGGTACGCTGATTAATGTATTGATTAAGATGCTAAAATAGTCGTCTAACGACTCCCAAACTTCTAAATCAGGTTCACCCAAAATGAAGCGGGTAAACTTGTCGGCGCTCTGGAAATCAAAAAGCCCCGTAATAGAATTAACTAATCCATCATACGGAACCATTTCAGCAACGATCAGCACAACAACAGCGAACAGCACTATCTTGATGAATAAACTATGGGCATGTTTTGCCATTGGAGATCACCTCAATCGTGCCGTATGCCTGTAGCTTCCTCATGCAAGGAACATCTATTTTTTGGCTTCTCAACAGAGCATTACGCAACATGGCAAAATCAGAATCATGTGGGAGAGTGATACAACCTTCTGATAGTACGCCTGGATGCAAACGGAAATTGCCACGCTGAACGCTCTCAATCCATGTGTAATCGTCGATCCCCCAATCATCACGCCATAATGCGAACCATTCAGAATGTTTGAATGTTGCACCATTGGCGAAGTGATTATAAATGTCTCTTCCCACTGTGTTTAGCTGTGACTTGAGTCCACCTTGAGGGCGGTCAACAATCCAGTATTTACCCGCTGGTACTGGCCCCTCTTTGGGGATCATTCCACATGCTCCACGATTACGGTAAGCACCATTACCAGAGAAAGCTAAAAACGTGCCTATACCCGGAAACGATAACGGGGAGTAGTACGCATCATTAATTACGAACTTTCCATGTAGAGCCATAGATAACCCTTTTATCTATAATGATTTGTTGGCTTATCGTACTCCTATGCAATTGGACATAAGAAGGTTTTCTTCCGAGAGACCTCTGATTTTCAGACAATAGCCCGTTGGTGGTAAGACAACGTGTAAGGTCGTTAGGCGGTAACATCAGAGGTGTGTCAGGAAGCTAGGTTTATCAAGTTGACCATGTACCCTCAGGGGCGAGACCGAACCGCTGGCAGAGTGACCTGCTCCCTGATGTTAGTAGTGTCTTCATAAGCCACATGAGGACATCCCCATGAAGAGGCGTTTTTCTGACTGGCGTAATTATTGCTGCCTATTATACAGAACTGAATATAAATACAGCGGTTTTGCGATGGGTAAATTTGGGAAATACGAGGGGGAGTCAGGAAATAGGGTTTAATGTGATACTGGAAATCGCAGGTTTGAAAATCATTTCTATGTGCCTCATCCAGAAATCTATTCTTTCGCTAAATTGCCTTAGACGGCAAATTCATCGCATCCAGCCCTTCTTCTCAGATCCCACAAAAATTCATCAAACCTATAGATTAACGATTTACATCACCCTGATTTTGTTATGTGATCCTGTTACAGGCTTTAGTTACGCCCTGCCCAGCCAACCGTAACAGGACTTCATCGATGGAATTTTATCAGGCCGACCCGACGCTTGAGAACTACTGGCGTGGTGTGATCCTCTTTGGAAGGAACGTCGCATCTTACAAATTTGCGCTGGCGTCAGCGTTGTATGAAGTGGATAAGACGGGCAGCGATTTGATAACGCTCGACCAGCTTGCCGTGCCGTTCAGCCGCTATCTTTGCGAGCACCTGAAGCATGCACCAAAACAGATCACCTCCCGCAGCAGTCAATTTCTGGAAACCTGCCTGAAGTTTAACAGAGGTGAAATCACCCACGCCCAGCTCATTGAAGCGACGGTGCGCCTTGGCTTTAACAACGTGATTGATGCCTTTCATTACGTGAACCAGGGCGAGATCGATAAACGTTTTTTCCTTGATGAGCGCAAAACCCACAACGGGATCCGCCTGACGGATAACTTCTTTTTACTGGGTGAACGCCTACAGTATAAAAACCTCGCCTTTGAAACCAATGCTCGCTGGAACCTGGTGGAACAGGCCTGGTCGATGGGGATATCGCGTAACCTTGTGGGCGTAGAGTTCGACGAAGATAATCAGCTGCTGTATACGAGGGTGAACGCGCGTCGCGTAGACATCACCAGCTGCCGCGACAGCCTGAATGGTTACCAGAAAGGACGATGCTTTTACTGCTTTAAACCCATCAGCCTGGTACCGGGCGACGCAGAACTGGCGGACGTCGACCACTTTATTCCCTGGGCTGCCCGCAATGAAGTGAGCAATATTAACGGCGTATGGAACTTAGTGCTGGCCTGTCGGTGCTGTAACCGTGGCGTCGAAGGTAAATCTGCACGGATTCCCGACCTCAGGCTCCTGCAGCGGTTACACACCCGCAATGAGTATTTTATTCAGAGCAAACTGCCGTTACATGAGACGATTGTTCTACAGACAGGGCAACGTCCTGAAGCACGGAGAAGCTTTCTACAGCGTAACTGGCAGGCCGCGCTGGACAAACTTATCCATACCTGGAAACCCAACGCGGAAGGCGAGGCAACGTTTTAATGACACTTCACTACTACCAGAACCACGCGCAGGATTTCTTCAATGGCACGGTCAATGTCGATATGACTCCGCTTTACGAGGCTTTTACCCAACATCTGACGCACGGTGCCCGGGTTCTGGATGCGGGCTGCGGTTCTGGCCGGGACGCAAAAGCCTTTCATGAGATGGGCTATCTTGTGGATGCTTTTGATGCCTCTTCCGCGATGGTGGAACTGGCAAAGCAACATACCGGGTTACCCGTGCAGATGATGACGTTTTCAGAGATCGACGGTAAAGCGCAGTACGATGGGATCTGGTGCTGTGCATCTTTGCTGCATGTCCCCTCTTCTGGGTTACCTGCTGTAATGCAGAAGCTTGCGGATGCGCTTAAACCTGGCGGCGTCTGGTATGTGTCCTTTAAGTATGGCAACGGTGAACGGGTACAGGGTGAACGACGGTTTACGGACCTGGATGAAGAGGGGTTGCAGGAGTTGCTAAAGGCGGTTCCGGGGATGGAGATAGCTTCGCTGTGGGCGACTCAGGATAACCGCCCGGACAGAGATGAGAGATGGCTGAATGGGATACTACGAAAAAGCGCCGCTTGATCATCAGGCGGCGCTAATCGACATGGAGTAAGTGAGTTCAGTAATTCATAACTTTAGTCAGCTCAACTTCACCCGTGGCGGCATTAAAGTACAGATAAAAAATATCCCCTTTTATCTGATCGGGTTTTGACCAGATTTCCTTATCCCCCAGGCGACGCTTTTCCTTCGTGTATCCCAGCGTTTCGAGATACGCGCGCAACGGTACCGCACCGGTAGCCCCTTTAAAAAAGATGCTATTCGAAGGAGCATAACCATCGCCGGGATGCGCCTCGAAATAGTAGTCGTCCGTTACACGCGGGGCGTTTTCAATATCCTTGTCAGTCAGCGTGTGGTAGTGGAAAAAGTCATTTTCTGTGTAAACCATCGTTTCATCCGAACCCGATGCCACGAGCCAGACAAAGAGCCATCCAAGGATAAAGACGGTGGCGACCGAGAGTGCACTCCACTTCAGGACTTTTAAAAGGATTTTCATAGTTTAGCCACCATGAATGAGAGCGATGTCCCATCGTTTGTAATGCAGATCACCACTATAATTTTGTTTGAAAACAATCAGGAAGAATAATACACATCAGATTAGTTTTCATATCAAGAAGATCCTTAAGATCTGCGATCCGTTGGGATGGAAACAAGGGCTACTTCCTTATAATTGAAAATGTGAATTCTGCGGGTTCGATATGCGGTATAATGACGCCTCGGTTGTGCTTTAATCTTTCAATATCATGCTGAAGTATTTCGAGCACCCCAGCAATATCATCATTTTTAATAAAAATTAAGAGACATGGTAAAATACAAAATTAGATCAGCACGTATGCTTTATAACATTGCATTTACAATAAAAGACATATTTACCTCCTAATTTTCAACTTGATAGAAATAATAACTTGAATACAATTTGAAATTTTAATTCAAGACAGATTGTAACTTAGATCAATTTCAGCAATCGACTCACTCCTTCAAATTATTTAATTGATTAATAAATGTATAAAACTCAAATCAAAAACTAAGTATTACTTAGTTTAATTTTGTATGTTAACACCTCACAATCAAACAAAGTTAGCTAAGGTTAAGGAAATCTGATGCTGCCACATAGACTCAAAGAAGCCCGTATTAAGGCTGGCTTATCTCAACAACGATTAGGTATTCTAGCCGGTATTGATGAAGCTACGGCTAGCGCCAGAATGAATCAATATGAGAGAGGTATTCATACTCCTGATTTTGCTCTTGCTCGGAAACTTGCACAAGTTCTGAATATTCCAGCGTGCTACTTTTATACAGTAGAAGACGATCTTGCCGCTCTAATTTCTAATTGGTTTACACATTAATATTGTCTTACCTATCGCACATAAATTTAAAAATTCACGAGTTATGAAATTATGCCAAAGAAACCCAAAAAACCAAAATTACCTATTTTATTATCAAGGAAAATATATAAGACAGGACAAACAAGAGGTGCAGATGATGATGTGATTTATCAGAATAGAGTTGGAAGAAATAGTACCGTTTTGATTCCATTCGAGTTCATTATACCCGAAGAAAATAGATGGGCACTAAATTTTGAATATGAAAATGGCTATATAGTACTTATTTCACCGGATGATTATTATGGTGAGTCAGCATCAGAGACAAGAAAAATAATGAATGAATCTGGTCTTATGCTAGGAGAAAATGCTCTTTTATTCTATACGCAGCGTTATCAATATAATCAATACAATCCTCAAATAAATGGAATTAGTCAATCAGAACCCATGTCACGTAAAGCACCTTTGGGTGGTGAATTTGTATGTAGAATAGCCGCAACGACATCATCTTATCAGGGAGAAAAAATCAATAAGGGTTACAACACCACTCAATCAAAAGGAGCTGGAATACGATTATACGAATATGCGAATTCAGCAGTAATTGAAAAATGTCGAATTCAACTCGAAGCCATTTATTGGCTTTGCGCTGATTCACTGGAATCTGCGGCCTTAAATGAAATGAGTCCAGAGAATGCAAATCAACGACGGGATTTAGCATTAGCAGAAGCGGAAGCTCTGGGTTTATTAGATAAAAGGCTATTACGTGAAAAAAGAATCATTGATGAGGAAGACCACTCAGTTTGTCCATTATGTTTAGCAAAGTTATCCGCAAAGGGTTTTTTCTCTAGACTAGAGCAGCAGGAGTTCCGTCAAGTTCACGATCTGACCGTAACTGAAATAAATCTCTTCCATATCAATGAATTAAGATACGGTGCTTTTAATCATGAACCATATAATCTTGGTTGGGGACATCATCATTGTAATGTTGTCGTTAAAGATTCTGGAATAGATAATACTTTAGCATGGATGTCAGAGGTAATTGAAAGAAATCTAAGATTAGACGCGGCGACAGAATCTGACGCCACGTAATATTTATACCAATAGGTTAGTTCTATTTAAAATATATTCAACCCAGTGTATATCAATCTCAATTGATATACACTTGCGTTTGTTTTTCAAAGATGCCATCGCTGTACTTCCTGAACCAGCAAAGCAATCTAGCACAATATCATTTTCATATGAACTGGCTAAAATGATATGCTCCAACATATCTTGTGGTTTTTCTGCTGGGTGCTTGCCTGAATATGGTCGCACAGATTCAAAATTCCATACATCAGTGTATTCAATGTCTTTGTTGATATTAAATGGACGAATGACATCTTCATAATCAGGCATTTCGTCAACCTTTCCACTTGAAAGGATAGCATTTTTTATCTTTTCATATTGTTCTCGACTCGGAATATTTCGTCCAGTCTCCCAATTTGAAACAGCACCACCATGGTTTACTTTTCCGAAAGCGCCAGTTAGCTCTGTTAACTTATTACCAGATAAACCAGCTTCTTTTCTTTTATTTTTCAAAAATTCACCAAACGAAGAGCGATGCAAATTTCCATTTTTAGCAGGCTCTGCAAAAATAATTCTTTCTGAATGACCATACCATTGTCGCAAAATATCCTTATTCATTTTACCTTTCCACCCATCAAATCCTGGTTTATTCGGTTTAGTCCAAACAATATGGGAAAGTATATTAAACTTTGAGGAAAGCATCACCTCTAATCGAGCTGACATAGATGAATCACAAAAACAATACAATGAGCCATTAGGCTTAAGAATTCTTCTCCATTCTGTTGAAATTTCTTCCATCCATTTTATATATTGATCGTCTTGTTTGAACAACGTATCACCATATATATTTTTCTTTTTTGTAGCATGATACGGCGGATCTGTTAGGATCAGTGAAATTGAATTACTTGGTATTTTCTTTAAAGAATTAATGCAATCGTCATTAATTATAATCTGGGACTCATCCGAATAGTAAGTCTCACCCACCGAATCTTTGATCTTCTTGAATATTACTTCTCTATTCATTGTTAGTATCTTGGAAATTAGTAAATGAAAAATATTATACTTTATTGAGATTTTTTTCAAGACTTACTAAGTAAACAAAAAAAACAATAAAGCCAATAAAATCAACAGGTTGGATGAAGTTTTCTTATATAAAACAAAAAAGCACAGATAAACATAAATGCAATTGACAACACGAAAACTACTATCTTAGTAGCCAAAATGATTTTAAGAATAAAGATAAGGGTTGGTGCCGAAGGCCGGACTCGAACCGGCACGTATTTCTACGGTTGATTTTGAATCAACTGCGTCTACCGATTTCGCCACTTCGGCACTGAAGGGGATGCGGAAACGTTGTGGATTATACCTGTCGCGCGCCGCCATGCAAGCGACGACGCGCTAAACCCGCGCTAAGTGCCCAAAAAACCAGCGCCACCGTCAGTCCAGCTCAGACACCGCCAGCCGAATCACCCTCGCCGCCTTCTGCTCCGGCAGCGCCAGCACCTTCGCCCACATCGCCTGCACCATGTCGCAGGAGAGCTTCTCCTTGCCCACTGCCTTCTCCGGCATCTGCAACAGCTGGATGTCCTCGCCGTACTTATCGGCAAGTTGCTTCATAATCGGACGCACATCCTCGACGGCCGCCTCGCGTTCGGCCGGGGTCACGGTGTGGCGGTTTTTGCCGTAGGCCGCACGCATCATGTCGGCGTCGGCCTGCATGCGCCGCGCCATCAGGTCTTTATCCAGCATGCGCATCGGGTTCACGCCGCCCTTCACCATCGGGTAGAGGAAGCGGAAGCAGGCGTCGTCGCTCACCTTCTGGATGGCGGCAGTCTGCTCCATGTTGATGGTCATGTAGTTCACCACGTTGGCGTCCGGGGCGTTCTGCAGGCGCGACATCTGCAGATGCAGGATCTGCGGCTGGATGGTGTCGATAATCTGCTGCTCCGGCTCGCCCGCTTTTTGCAGGGCAGCCATCTGGTCGAGGATGCGCTGATGCAGCGCGGGCTCCTGCTCCTTAATCACCTGCCAGGCGGGCATCGCGTTGAGGGCGTTATCCATCTGCCGTTCCGGGGCGCGTTGCCTGTCGAAAAACACCCAGAACGCCACGGCGGCAGCCGCAATGACGACAATCACAATACGGGTCCACGTTTTATTCATCTCGCATCCTTATCCTTGAGTTATGCCGGTTTACACCGGCACGCCGCTGTGGAAGCGAAACTCGTTGTCCGGTGTCGAGATAAGTGTGGCTTCAATTTCGCCAAAATGCTGTATGCGCGGTGAGATATCGTCGTCGCTCACCTGCTGGGCCAGCGTCAGGTAGTCCTGATAGTGGCGCGCTTCCGAGCGCAGCAGCGAGAGATAGAACTTCTGCAGGTCGTCGTCGAGGAACGGAGCCAGCGCGGCGAAGCGTTCGCAGGAGCGGGCTTCGATGTAGGCGCCGCAGATGAGCTTGTCGATCAGCGTCAGCGGTTCGTGGGTGCGCACTTCCTTTAGCATCCCTTTGGCGTAGCGGCTGGCGGTGATTTTGACGTACGGAATATCGCGGGCCAGCATCGCCTCGCGCACCTGCCAGAAGTGGTGCAGCTCCTCTTTAATCAGCAGCACCATGCTGTCGATAAGCGCCTGGCCCCACGGGTCGTCGGTTTTGGGCATCACGCTTTTGCCAATCTGCCTGTGCAGGGCGATGAAGTCCGGCTCCGGGCCGTCGCGGAAGGTGAACTGTTCGTAGGGTTTGAGCCAGTCGAGCAGCGCGTCGGCACCGCTTTCATCGGCGATGTATTTACGCACCAGCAGCAGCGCGGTCTGGGCGGCCTTGAGCTCGCACACCATGTGGTCGGTGAGCAGCAGCGGCAGGTTCGCCGGGTCGCGGGCTTTATCAATCCATGCTTGCGGGGTCGGGCACTGGAGGAAGTTGAGTACGGGGGCGAGTATCTGCGGGTAATCCATGGTTCTGCCTTGAAAAAAGCGGTGGCGCGCGCCACCGCCTGAATCACTTAGTGACGCACGCCGTCGTCGTCTTCGTCGACGTAATCTTCGTCGTCGCCTTCTTCGCCGTTCGGATCTTCGAAGTAGGTTCCCCAGCCGTCGTATTCCACCTCAAACTTCTCGGCCAGGTTCATCAGCTGTTCAACCTGCGCGTCGATCAGCTCCGCCTTCAGCGCGCCTTCGCTCAGGATGTCGCAGCAAATGACGGTGTCGCCCTCTTCCACTTCCAGCTCTTCCGGCTCGGTCACTTCGTAACCCAGCTTGAAGGCTTCCACGGCCATTTTTTCCAGCGCGTCGAAATCATCCGCAGAGAAATGGTGCTCGATGGTGTACAGCGCGTCCGGATCGCTACCGTCTTCCAGCAGCTCTTCAATAATCAGACGCGTCTCTTCGCGTTGCTCTTCCAGTAATTCCGGGTTTGCCATGGCTCAATCCTCTTTAAAGTGCGGCAGATACTTCTATTTTCACACACGGACGGGTTTGCCTCCACCTTTGTTGGAAAGAATTGTGAAACGGGGTTGCAAATGAATAATTACACATATAAAGTGAATTTTAATTCAATAAGTGGCGTTCGCCATGCGAGGATAAAATGTCTGATCTGTACAAGAAACACTTTCTGAAATTGCTCGACTTTACCCCTGCACAGTTCACTTCTCTGCTGACCCTTGCCGCACAGCTCAAGGCCGATAAAAAAAAGGGCAAGGAAGTACAGAAGCTTACCGGTAAGAACATCGCGCTCATCTTCGAAAAAGACTCGACCCGTACCCGTTGCTCTTTCGAAGTTGCCGCATTTGACCAGGGCGCACGCGTCACGTATTTAGGGCCGAGCGGCAGCCAGATTGGGCATAAAGAATCAATTAAGGACACCGCGCGCGTTCTCGGGCGGATGTACGACGGCATTCAGTATCGCGGCCACGGCCAGGAAGTGGTCGAAACGCTGGCGCAGTATGCGGGCGTGCCGGTGTGGAACGGGCTGACCAACGAGTTCCACCCGACGCAGCTGCTGGCGGACCTGCTGACCATGCAGGAGCACCTGCCGGGCAAGGCGTTTAACGAGATGACGCTGGTCTACGCGGGCGACGCGCGCAACAACATGGGCAACTCGATGCTGGAAGCGGCGGCGCTGACCGGGCTGGATCTGCGCCTGGTGGCCCCGAAAGCCTGCTGGCCGGAAGAGAGCCTGGTGGCGGAGTGCAGCGCGCTGGCGGAGAAGCACGGCGGCAAAATCACGCTGACGGAAGACGTGGCGGCGGGCGTGAAGGGCGCGGACTTTATCTATACCGACGTGTGGGTGTCGATGGGCGAAGCCAAAGAGAAGTGGGCGGAGCGGATCGCGCTGCTGCGCGGGTATCAGGTGAACGCGCAGATGATGGCGCTGACCGGCAACCCGGACGTGAAGTTCCTGCACTGTCTGCCGGCGTTCCATGACGACCAGACCACGCTCGGCAAGCAGATGGCGAAGGAGTTCGATCTGCACGGCGGGATGGAAGTGACGGACGAGGTGTTTGAGTCGGCGGCGAGCATCGTGTTCGACCAGGCGGAAAACCGGATGCACACGATTAAGGCGGTGATGGTGGCGACGCTTGGGGAGTGATTGACTCCTCTGCGCGCTGGTGCCCTCACCCCGGCCCTCTCCCACGGGGAGAGGGAGAAAACACTAAAAACGACAACAGCGTTATCGTCAGGCAGAAAAATACATTTTACTGACGCTTTCTCAGATACGCATTAACCATAATAGGTATTTATCTTTTTATTAACCATTATTTACTGAGTAGATAATGGTTAATATCAGGTCATTATCAATTACAAAACACCGTATATTATCGGCGTAATATTTCCTTATTACTGCATTTCGTTAATAAGGATTATTCATGTCATGGAATAAGCATGAAGCTGTGTCATACGCCCGTAGCCACGCACTAACCCATACTGGACACTATTGCGCTCGGGCAATCGTCGCCGCCATTCGAGCCGGAGGGCTTAAAATCGAAGGGGCCAACCTATCGCCAACTTCAGCCAGCAATAACCTTATACAGGCATTATTAATATGAATAAGCTCATCTTAATTGTGTTATTCAGCACAGCAGCATTGGGGGCCGAAGATTTTCAGATACCGATGCAGCGCGCCCTTGAATTCAATCGCTGGTACATTAAACAAGTGAACAACGATCGTTATCCCATCCAACAGGGAAATGAAATCGATAAGTTCGTTACGGCCAGCACCATGAAAAAATTACGTCATGCAGACGATCCCCGTTATGCCGACGCTGAATTTTACGAGGCTGATTTTTTTATGAAATCGCAATATATCGGCGAGGACTGGGCTGAGAATGTGGCTATTGATTCGTATGATTCAGACCCGGTCTGTGTAAACGTGAATATCACGTTCGGCAATAAGACCCAGCACACAGTTATTGATTGCATGGTTAAAGAAGATGGGATCTGGAAAATTCAGTCTGTCGCTGCACGGGATAATAATTGATTCCCCCGCTAACAATAATGTAGCCGGGTGGCGCTGCGCTTACCCGGCCTACAAAACCCGTAGGCCCGTGCAAGCGTAGCGCCGCCGGACAAATCAGGCGACGATGCGGCCTGATGCCCTTTCTCCCACAACCCGCTCTACTCAATTGATTTTTCACCCCGAAAAAGGTACGTTTTCGCCTTCATTCCAGCGTGGACATGCCAGCATTATGCCGATTATTCAGTCTGTTGAACGTGCGTTGCAGATCCTCGACCTGTTCAACGAGCAGGCCACCGAGCTTAAGATCACCGACATCAGCAAACTGATGGGGCTGAGCAAGAGCACCCTCCACTCGCTGCTGAAAACCCTCCAGCTTCACGGCTATATCGATCAGAACCCCGAGAACGGCAAATATCGCCTCGGCATGAAGCTGGTCGAGCGCGGCCATTTTGTCGTGGGCTCCATCGATATTCGCCACAAGGCGAAAGGCTGGCTGACGGAGCTGTCCCGGCGGACCGGGCAGACCACCCATCTGGGGATCCTGGACGGGCGTGAAGGGGTCTATATCGAGAAGATTGAAGGCAAGCTGGCCGCCATCGCCTATTCGCGTATCGGCCGCCGCCTGCCGGTTCACGCCACCGCCATCGGCAAGGTGTTGATTGCCTGGCTGGGCGAGGCCGAGCTGAACGCCCTGCTGGAGGGCTATCACTACACCACCTTTACTCCCGCGACCCTCGCCTCCCGCGAAGCGTTAATGACCGCCCTGACGCAGACCCGCGAGCAGGGCTATGCCCTGGACAGCGAAGAGAACGAGCAGGGCGTGCGCTGCGTGGCGGTGCCGGTGTGGAACCACGAATCCCGCGTGATTGCCGCCCTGAGCCTGTCGACGCTCACCTCCCGCGTGGATGACGCCGAGCTGGCCCGCTTCCGCGAGGAGCTTCAGCAGGCCGGGCTCGAGCTCTCACGCGCCCTGGGCTACCCGGCCTGAGCCGCTATACCGGCTCGTAGGTGAAGTAGTCGAAGTCCGCGTGACAGCCGTCACCGCTGATGTCCTCGCAGTGCAGCCCCACAAACGCGCCGGTGAAGAAGCCGCGCCCGCCGATGTAGTCGTCCGACAGCTTCCACGCCTCATAGGTGACCGGCACGGCATGCCACGTCTCGCCGTCGAACGAGTAGCTGTAGCGGTAGACCAGCCTATCCACATCCACCCGGAGCCAGACGCTCTCAGCCTGTTCCGGCACCGGAATCGGCTGCTCGTGCAGCGGCCATGACGGCACGTTGTGGTCGAGCTGGATCACCTTGATGGTTCTCCCCTGCCCCTCCTCGTAATCCACAAAGCAGTAGCTCCAGTTTTTGCTGTTGTAGTAGCAGGTCAGCCCTGCGCTCTGCTGAAAGTGGACCGGCGAGAACTGCATCCGCGTCTCCGCCCGGAAGACGAAGTGCTGCCAGCGGCGCGCCACGGTCGACTGGGTAAAGGTCGAGTTGAGCGAGTCGTTGCCGTAGAGCCGTAAGTAGCCCGGGCGGGCGGTGAGCGAGCCGAGGGTGTCGTCGAACGGAATGCGCAGGGTCTGCAGCTCCGGGTCAAGCGTACTGCCGTCGAAATCATCCCGCCAGTTACCCTGAGCGGCTGCGGGCTGCTCCGCCACCTGCGGGCCGGGCACGGTCAGCTGCGCGTGTTTGCCGCCTTCCACGTACGGCCAGCCGTCGCGCCACGCAATGCGGGCGATGCCGGTCTCGCGCCCCAGCGGGCAGTAGCCGCGCCCGCCGGAGGCCAGCAGCGGCACGCCGGGCAGGCGCAGCGGGCGGCTGGTGAGGTAGGCCATATACCACTCCCCGGTGTGGGTCTGCAGCAGCGAGCCGTGACCGCTCTTTTGCAGCGGGTTCTCCGGCAGGTGCCAGCTGGTCATCATCGTCACCTCCGGGTGCAGCTCGTACGGCCCGTCGATGGTTTTTGCACGCAGCACCACGACGGCGTGCTCGTAGCTGGTGCCGCCTTCGGCAACCATCAGGTAGTACCATCCCGCGTGGCGATAAAGATGCGCCCCTTCGGTGTAGCAGAGCGGCGTGCCGGTAAACAGCGTTTTGCGCTCGGGCGAGAGGGTGCCGGTCTGCGGGTCAAACTCCTGCATCACGATGGTGTTGTGCGGGTTGCTGTGGTGGCGCGGCCCCCACGGGCGGTAGAGGTAGTATTTGCGGCCATCATCGTCGTGGAACAGGGACGGGTCAAACCCGCCGTTGCCCATCGGGATCGGCTCGCTCCACGGGCCCTCAATGGACGGCGCGGTGACGAGGAAGTTGCGGCCGTTTTTCCACGGCGAGTCGACAATCTTCACGTCGGTGTATAGCAGCCAGAATTTGCCGTCGGCGTAGCTCAGGCACGGCGCCCAGATGCCGCCGGAGTCCGGGTTGCCCTTCATGTCCAGCATCGACACGCGGTCCAGCGGGGTGCTGGCCAGCGACCAGTTTTTCAGATCGCGGGAGTGGTAGATGCGCACGCCCGGGAACCACTCGAAGGTCGAGGTGGCGATGTAGTAGTCCTCGCCCTGGCGGCACAGGGACGGGTCCGGGTTGAAGCCGGTCAGGATCGGGTTAGTGATTTGCATAATGCCTCCGGTTAATGGGATGCGGCTGTCGCGGCGTCGGGAACGGCCTCGCCCTGCGCCGCGCGGTGCTTGATCAGCTGCTGGCTGATGGCCTCCACGCGCGCGTCGGTGAGCTTGTAGAACGACAGCATGATGAACATGCCCGCGTAGAGCACCACCGGCACCACGCAGAACAGAATTTTGATGGTGGTCAGCACCTCAACCGGCTGCACGCTGCTGCTGGCGGAGTAGTTGACGTACGCGAGGATCCAGCCCACCACCGCCCCGCCAATCGCCAGGCCAATCTTCAGGCTGAACAGGTAGGTTGAGAACACCAGCCCGTCGAGGCGGCGTCCGCTGCGGCTCTCCTCGTAATCCACCACGTCAGAGGCCATCAGCCACTGTAGCGGCGTGGTGGTGTTAAAGACGAACAGGAACAGGATGTTGAGGGCGAATATCAGGGCGATGTGCTCGGCCGGGGTGACGAAAATCAGCAGGCTGATCAGCGAGTAGGCGACGATGATCCACTTGAACGCTTTTACCCGGTCGAAGCGGCCCAGCAGGCGGGAGGAGCAGAGCGAACCGAACATGGTGGCAAGGCTGCCGTAGAGTAAGAACTGGGTCGCCATCTCCGGGTGATCCATCACGTATTTCACGAAGTAGAGCGTCGCCCCGCCGCGCACCACGTTGGAGCAGGTCGCCATCATCTTAAACGCGCACATGATGCGCCACTGGCCGTTGCCCAGCAGCAGCTTAAGATCTTTCGCCACCGACGAGCCTGGCTGTACCTCAAAGGTGTAGCGCTCTTTGGTGGTGAAGAAGCAGACGTAGAGCAGCACCACGCCGCTCAGGCCCAGCACGCACATGGCGCCGAAATAGCCCACCTGCTCGTCCCCTTTGCCGATGATGCTCACCAGCGGCAGCGCGATGCCGCTGATGGCGAGCGACCCCGCTGCCGCCAGGAAGAAACGCCAGGACTGAAGGGCATGACGCTCTTTCGGGTCGGCGGTGATGACGCCCGGCATGGCGCAGTACGGGACGTTAACGAAGGTGTAGACCAGGGTCAGAAGAATGTAGGTCACGCAGGCGTAGATGATTTTGCCCTGCGCGGAAAAGTCCGGCGTGTAGAAGGTCAGCACGCAGACGATGCCAAACGGGATGGCGCCCCACAGCAGGAACGGGCGGAACTGGCCGTGCCGCGTGCGGGTGCGGTCCACCAGCAGCCCCATCAGCGGGTCGGTCACGGCGTCGAGCACGCGGG
Organism: Enterobacter cloacae complex sp. P42RS; assembly: GCF_014930595.1. Lineage (NCBI taxonomy): Bacteria > Pseudomonadati > Pseudomonadota > Gammaproteobacteria > Enterobacterales > Enterobacteriaceae > Enterobacter > Enterobacter cloacae complex sp. P42RS. The sequence continues at coordinate 144,497 of NZ_JADBRK010000005.1, read as the reverse complement.
AGATTAAAAACAGCGTCCCCATAATGCCCGCCGACAGGCCGAAGACGTCGGTGTAGAAATAGGCCAGCAGGAACATCGTGGCCTGCCAGACGAAGCCGCAGGCGGTGTCACCCAGCCCGTAGCCAATTTTGTCTTTCATGGTTAATTGCGTCATCAGAATTACACCCTTATGTAGTGTGCTGAATTACAACATCGTGTTAAGGGAGTGTAATGAGCTGTTCAATTAACCAGCAATGGTCATATCTTATTTCTGAATTACGTTATTTTGCTTTTGTGACGCCAGCGATATATCACAACCTATTGTTTAGATTGATAAAACAGGGACAAGCAAAAGCCGTCCACGGAATATATTCCGTAGACGACAATCGAGCGAAAAATAATTAAATTCCGAGCGCTTTTTTACCGGCGTTAATTACCTCGATAATTTTATCGGTGTCATAAATACAGCCTTTCCAGGTGCCGCCGCTCACCGACTGTAATGCCGCCCACAGGCGGGTGTCGTCCGGCAAAAAGTCGTGGGCGTGCAGGTCCGGATGCGTCTGCCGCCGTGCCAGCTCGCGCCCGCCCTCCTCCGGCGTCAGCGGGTTGTCCAACGTGCCGATAAAGTTCACGCTGCCCGTTAACGTCAGTCGGTCGACGGCTATTTCGATGATGTCGTTATCGCGCAGCTTGCCAATCGGCCCACCCGCCAGCGCCTCCGGCGAGACGTGGCCGAAGCAGGCGCCCGTCGACACGCCCGAGAAGCGCGCATCGGTGATTAACGACACCGTCTTGCCCCACGAGATATGCTTCAGCGCCGAAGTAAGCTGGTAGGTCTCCTCCATACCGGTGCCGGACGGCCCGCCGCCGATCACCACCATGATATCGCCCTGCCTGATCTCTTCCCGCTTGATGGCCTTGATCGCCTGCGCTTCCGAGACAAACACCCGCACCCGGCCGGTGTGGCGGTAAACGCCATCTTCACCCACTACCGACGGGTCGATCGCCGTGGCCTTGATCACCGATCCTTCCGGCGCGATGTTGCCCGTCGGGAAGCAAACCGTCGAGGTCAGCCCTTTCGCTTTTGCCTTCTCCGGCGGCAGGATCACGTCATCCGGATCCACGCCGTCCTGCGCGCGCAGGCACTGGCGGAAGCGCTTACGGCGCTCGGACGCCTGCCACCAGTCGAGGTTATCGCCCACCGTCTGGCCGGTGACGGTCATGGCGTCCAGATGCAGCAGGCCGAGATCGCGCAGGTGGAGCATCACCTCCGGCACGCCGCCCGCGAGGAACGCGCGCACGGTCGGGTGATAGTCCGGGCCGTTGGGCAGCACGCTGACCAGGCGCGGCACCCTGCGGTTAACGCGCGTCCAGTGCTCTACGTCCGGGATCGTGCAGCCCGCCGCATGGGCGATGGCCGGAATGTGCAGCAGTAAATTGGTGGAGCCGCCGAACGCCGCGTGGATCACCATGGCGTTTTCGATGGCTTTATCGGTGAGGATATCGCGCGTGGTGATGCCGCGGTTATCCAGCTCGCTCACCGCGCGCGCCGAATGGCGGGCGATCTCCAGCCACACCGCCTGTCCGGACGGGGCCAGCGCGGAGTGCGGCAGCGCCAGCCCCAGCGCTTCCGCAACCACCTGCGAGGTGCCCGCCGTGCCGAGAAACTGACACCCGCCGCCAGGCGAGGCGCAGGCGCGACAGCCCAGCTCGGCGGCCTCCTGCAAGGAGAGTTCGTGATTGGCGAAGCGCGCGCCGATGGTCTGCACCTTGCCCGCGTCTTCACCCACGGTAGGCGGCAGCGTCGCCCCGCCCGGCACCAGAATGGTTGGCAGGTCGTGCATCGCGGCCAGCGCAATCATGGTGGCGGGCAGCCCTTTATCGCAGGTGGCGACGCCAATCACCGCCCGGCGCGTCGGCAGGGAACGGATGAGGCGGCGAAACACGATCGCCGCGTCGTTGCGGTACGGCAGGGAGTCGAACATGCCATGCGTGCCCTGCGAGCGCCCGTCGCACGGATCGCTGACGAAGGCCGCAAACGGGATCCCGCCGTTGCGGGTGATCTCCTTCGCCGCCGCCTGCATCTGCATGCCGATTTCCCAGTGCCCGGTGTGGTAGCCCAGCGCAACCGGTCGTCCGTCCCCGGCGCGGATGCCGCCCTGAGTGCCGATAATCAACACCTCTTTGCCGGTGAGCTTGTTGGCGTCCCAGCCCATCCCGGCGTTCTGCGTCATGCCGAACAGGTTGCCGCTGGGGGATTCCATCAGCATCTGCGGGGTCAGCGGTAGCGCCCCCTGCGGCCCCGCCGCGTGGGTGATCACCGCGTAAAACGCATCGTCCTGCGGGGTGAAAATTTTCTCAATGGTCATGGTAATCGTCCGGCTCAGCAGAGCTTGAGCTGTTGCAGCAGGGTTTTCAGCTGCGCCTTACGCGGCGCGTCCAGCGGCGAGGCTGGCGGCAGCACGTGCGTAGAAATCGGGCGGCCGCAGAGCACGATCGCCTCTTTAATCACGTTCACAAACGGCGTATCCAGCTGATACATCTGCGGTATTTGCAGCAGGGTCTGATGATACTCAGCCGCCTTCGCCACGTCCTTATCCCGCCAGGCTTTCAGCAGGTTCACCGACACCTGCGGGGCAAAGTTGCCGCTGGCCGAGATCGCCCCGTCGCCGCCGAGCAGCAGGGTATTAAACAGATGATCGTCGTAGCCGCACAGCACGGTGAAGTTCGGGTGAGCGGCTTTGACGGTATGGATCATGCTGCGCAGGTGGGCGACGGAATCGATGGTGTCTTTGATGCCGATAATGTTGCTGCGCGAGTCGGCGAGCGTTTTGACCAGTGCCGGGGTCAGATCCTGCCCGGTCAGCGCCGGGAAGTTATAGAGCATCACCGGCAGCGTGACGCTGTCGGCCACCTGCTCGAAATAGCGGATCAGGTTTGCTTCCGACACTTTCCAGTAGTAAGGGTTGATCACCACGATGCCGTCCGCGCCCGCCTGCTGCGCGTGCTGGCTCAGCTCAATGGTTTCCCGGGCGTTGGTGCCGCCGGTGCCGATCAGAACCGGCACGCGACGATCGACATGATCGATCGCAAACCGGGCAATGGTTTTACGCTCTTCGGCGCTGAGCTGGGAGAACTCGCCGCCGCTGCCCAGGAAAAACAGGCCGTCGACGCCTGCTTTAATCAGATCGTCGATCAGCGCGGCGGTACCCGGTTTATCGAGCTGGCCGTCGGCGGTAAAGATGGTGGAGACAGGGGGAATGATTCCCGTGAACAACGCGGACTGCGGCATGAGATCTCCTTACTGAATCATTTTGTTCTACATTATAGAACAGCGTTCATTAATTTAACGATCATACTATGACGCAGAAAAAGCGCAGGTAAATGAGAGATGAAGAGGGAGTGCGGGAAGTTTAAGGTGGATCACATTATGCGAAGGTGCGATCTGGTTCCCTCACCCTAACCCTCTCCCAAGGGGAGAGGGAACTTTTACACCCTCTCCCCTTGGGAGAGGGCCGGGGTGAGGGGTTACTCTACCAGCATCTTCACCACAACCTTACGCACCTGCGCCGGCGCTCCCGCCGCGCACAGCGGCTTATGCACTTCGCCCGGCCAGAACACTACAAAATCCCCTTCGCTCAGCACCACGGTTTTCTCCTGCTCGCCTTCCGGCAGGAACGCGATGTCTTTGTCCGCCAGCCAGTCGGTGTCCGGCGTACCGTGCGGCAGGGTACTGAAGGTCATCCCTTCCTGACCTTTTAGCACAATCTGAATATCCAGATAGCGTGCATGGTATTCAGCGCGACGCTCGGCGAACGGCTGGGTCATGTCCTCCGAAACCAGATAAAACAGGCTGTTGCCATTGATGTCGTGCTTACCGGTCGGCGTTGCGTCGGTGACGTGGGCCTTAACGTGCTCAATGGCCTGGCGCAGCTCTTCTGGCAACCAGGACTGGAGATGATGAATATTGCCAATAATCATGATACAACCCTCAGATTAAAACATTGTTTCATTTTTATGTTTTATACGAGAATTGCCTCTTCCATACCAGCCCTTTTTTGACAAGATTTGCGTCAGCGCATGTTTATCGGGAAATGTGTTAATCCACTGTTAATTGCACACAGGCATTTATGCAGTGGTTATGCATAACCTCATTTCATGCACTTTGCACATAGGATCTAACTCACTGAATTTAAAACATAACTCACAAAACCTGTTGGTGTATCACACTTTACCACTTTGGTTATTTCCTTTAAAAATCCATAATTATTTATTGATTTCTCTTAAGTGAAAAATAGTTAACTGTCATTATTGCATAGCTATTCCCGTGACAACATTTTATCCATTAAAATCAACAGCATAACTAAATATTTCAAAGCGTGTGATTCTACAAAATAATAACAACTTCAAATATTGCCACCCGTTCCTGCTTAGCTATTCATCCCTTAATAATATGAAATTAATCATTATCTGATACGAATCATGCAATTGAAAATAAACTGCTCAATATCGGTTTTCGCGTGAGCAATGTCACAATAACCATTATTTAAGCGCCTACTATAAATCACGAAATCAATTGAGCTTAGCCGCCATGAAATTAAACACATCACATGGCGCATGCCCTTTTTATTCTGAAAAACTGTTAAAGGAATAATTATGGAAAAGCATTACGTCGGTTCTGAAATTGGTCAATTGCGTAGCGTTATGCTGCACCGCCCTAATTTAAGTCTGAAACGCTTAACGCCCTCAAACTGTCAGGAGCTGCTTTTCGATGACGTGCTCTCGGTTGAGCGGGCGGGTGAGGAGCATGACATTTTCGCAAACACGCTGCGCGAGCAGGGTGTGGAAGTCCTGCTGTTGACCGACCTTCTGACACAAACCCTTGATATTGCAGAAGCAAAAGCCTGGCTGCTGGAGACGCAAATCTCCGACTATCGCCTCGGACCAACCTTTGCCGGCGACGTGCGCGGCTGGCTGGCGGATATGCCGCACCGCGAACTGGCGCGTCGTTTAAGCGGCGGATTAACCTACGGAGAAATTCCGGCGGCCATTAAAAATATGGTGGTAGATACCCACACGGCGAATGATTTTATTATGAAGCCGCTGCCGAACCATTTATTTACCCGCGATACCTCCTGCTGGATCTATAACGGCGTCTCTATTAACCCGATGGCGAAACCAGCCCGCCAGCGTGAAACCAATAACCTGCGGGCAATATATCGCTGGCACCCGGCGTTCGCCGACGGTGATTTTATTAAGTATTTCGGCGATGAGAATATTAATTACGACCACGCCACTTTAGAAGGCGGCGACGTATTAGTCATTGGCCGCGGCGCGGTACTGATCGGCATGTCCGAGCGCACGACGCCGCAGGGCGTGGAGTTCCTCGCCAACAGCCTGTTTAAACATCGCCAGGCCGAGCGCGTGATTGCCGTTGAGCTGCCGAAACACCGCTCCTGCATGCACCTCGACACCGTGATGACCCACATCGACGTAGACACCTTCTCCGTTTACCCGGAAGTGGTGCGCAAGGACGCCCAGTGCTGGACGCTCACCCCGGACGGACGCGGCGGCCTGCTGCGCACGCAGGAAACCGACCTGCTGCACGCCATCGAGAAAGCGCTCGGCATTAACCAAGTGCGCCTGATCACCACCGGCGGCGACGCCTTTGAGGCCGAACGCGAGCAGTGGAACGACGCCAACAACGTGCTGACCATCCGCCCCGGCGTGGTGATCGGCTACGAGCGCAACGTCTGGACCAACGAGAAGTACGACAAAGCGGGTATCACCGTGCTGCCGATCCCCGGCGACGAACTCGGACGCGGCCGCGGCGGCGCGCGCTGCATGAGCTGCCCGCTGGAACGCGACGGAATTTAAAGGAGCCATCATGGAACGAAAACCCACTCTGGTTGTGGCGCTGGGCGGCAACGCGCTGCTCAAGCGCGGCGAACCGCTGGAAGCAGACATCCAGCGCCAGAACATTGCGCAGGCCGCCCGCACCATCGCCGGGCTAACGGCGCAGTGGCGCGTGGTGCTGGTGCACGGCAACGGCCCGCAGGTCGGGCTGCTGGCGCTGCAAAACAGCGCCTACGACAAAGTGACGCCCTACCCGCTGGACGTTCTCGGCGCCGAAAGCCAGGGAATGATCGGCTACATGCTCCAGCAGGCGCTGAAAAACAATCTGCCACAGCGTGAGGTGAGCGTTCTGCTCACCCAGGTGGAAGTGGACGCCGCCGATCCGGCCTTCAGCAACCCGACCAAGTACATCGGCCCGGTCTACAGCGAAGCCCAGGCAAAAACGCTGGCCGCGGAGAAAGGCTGGGTGTTTAAGGCCGACGGCAGCTACGTCCGCCGCGTGGTGCCCTCTCCGCAGCCGAAGCGCATCGTCGAGAGCGACGCCATCACGGCGCTGATCCAGCGCGACCACCTGGTGATCTGCAACGGCGGCGGCGGCGTGCCGGTAGTGGAACACGCCAACGGCTATCGCGGGATCGAGGCGGTGATCGACAAAGACCTCTCCGCCGCCCTGCTGGCAAGGCAGATCGAGGCCGATGCCCTGCTGATCCTGACCGATGCCGACGCGGTGTACCTCGACTGGGGCAAGCCGACCCAGCGTCCGCTGGCGCAGGTGACGCCGGAACTGCTCAGAGGCATGCCGTTCGACGCCGGATCGATGGGGCCGAAAGTGGCCGCCTGCCGCGAGTTCGTTGAGGCCTGCAACGGCATTGCCGGGATCGGCGCGCTGGCCGACGGCGCGGAAATCCTGGCGGGCGAGAAAGGCACGCTGATTCGTAACTGAGCACCCGTTTCCCCTCACCCTAACCCTCTCCCGAAGGGAGAGGGAATGTGATCCCCCTCTCCCCGTGGGAGAGGGCCGGGGTGAGGGCATCAGACAGCTAAATTTAAAAAGGATTTACCCATGACCATCAACCTGAAAAACCGCAACTTCCTGAAGCTGCTGGACTACACCCCGGCGGAGATCCAGTACCTGATTGACCTCGCCATTGAGCTCAAGGCCGCCAAAAAAGCCGGGCGCGAAAAGCAAACCCTGGTCGGGAAAAACATCGCCCTGATCTTTGAAAAAACCTCCACCCGCACCCGCTGCGCCTTTGAGGTGGGCGCGTTCGACCAGGGCGCGCAGGTGACCTACCTCGGCCCAAGCGGATCGCAGATCGGCCATAAAGAGTCGATGAAAGACACCGCCCGCGTGCTGGGCCGCATGTATGACGGTATCGAATACCGTGGCTACGGCCAGGCCATCGTCGAGGAGCTGGGCGAGTACGCGGGCGTGCCGGTGTGGAACGGCCTGACCGACGAGTTCCACCCGACGCAAATCCTCGCCGACCTGATGACCATGCTGGAGCACTCCCCGGGCAAAACCCTGCCTGAGCTGAGCTTTGCCTATCTCGGCGACGCGCGCAACAACATGGGCAACTCCCTGATGGTCGGCGCGGCCAAAATGGGGATGGATATCCGCCTCGTCGCGCCGAAATCCTTCTGGCCGGAAGCCGGTCTGGTTGAGCAGTGCCGCGCCATCGCCAAAGAGACGGGCGCGCGCATCACCCTCACCGACGACGTGGAAGAAGGCGTGCGGGGGACCGATTTCCTCTACACCGACGTGTGGGTCTCTATGGGCGAGCCGAAGGAAGCCTGGGCCGAGCGCGTCAGCCTGATGAAGCCGTACCAGATCAACGCGGACGTGATGAAGGCCACCGGCAACCCGAACGTCAAGTTTATGCACTGCCTGCCGGCGTTCCACAACGAGCACACCAAAGTGGGCCGCGAGATCGAGATGGCGTACGGCCTGAAGGGGCTGGAGGTGACGGAAGAGGTCTTCGAATCACCGAACTCCATCGTCTTTGACGAAGCAGAGAACCGCATGCACACCATTAAAGCGGTCATGGTGGCGACACTCGGCGACTAATCACCGCCCGGCGCGCCGCGAGGTGCGCCGGGTTGAGGAGAACATCATGGGCAAGTTCAAATTTCCCTCCGCTTACACCATTCTCTTTTTCCTGATTGCCGTGGTTGCCGTGCTGACGTGGATTGTCCCGGCCGGGCAGTACCATATGGCGATGAACGAGGCGCTCGGCAAAGAGGTGCCGGTTGCCGGCACCTACGCGCACGTCGCGGCACATCCGCAGGGGCTGGTTTCGGTGCTGATGGCGCCGATTGCCGGGCTGTACGATCCGGAATCCGGCCAGGCCGGGGCGATCGACGTGGCGCTGTTTATTCTGATCATCGGGGGTTTTCTCGGGATCGTCACCAAAACCGGGGCCATTGACGCGGGGATCGAACGCGTCACCACCCGGCTGCGCGGACGCGAGGAGTGGATGATCCCGATCCTGATGGCGCTCTTTGCCGCAGGCGGCACGATTTACGGTATGGCCGAAGAGTCGCTGCCCTTCTATACCTTACTGGTGCCGGTAATGCTGGCGGCGCGATTCGATCCGGTTGTCGCCGCCTCCACCGTGCTGCTCGGGGCGGGGATCGGCACGCTGGGTTCCACCATTAACCCGTTTGCCACGGTGATCGCCGCCAACGCCGCCGGGATCCCCTTTACCAACGGCATCGCCCTGCGCGTGGCGCTGCTGGTCATCGGCTGGATCATCTGCGTGGCGTGGGTCATGCGCTACGCCCGCAAGGTGCGCAAGGATCCGTCGCTGTCCATCGTCGCAGACAAGCAGGAGGAGAACCTCACCCATTTCCTCGGCAACAAGGGCGAGCAGTCGCTGGAATTTACCCCGGTGCGCAAAATCATCCTGGTCATTTTCGCCCTCGCCTTCGCGGTGATGATCTACGGCGTGGCGGTGCTGGGCTGGTGGATGGCGGAGATCTCCGCGGTGTTTCTCGCCAGCGCGATTATCGTGGGGCTTATCGCCCGCATGAGCGAAGAGGAGCTGACGTCGACGTTTATCAACGGCGCACGAGATTTGCTGGGCGTCGCGCTGATTATCGGCATTGCGCGCGGTATCGTAGTGATCATGGATAAGGGCATGATTACCCACACCATTTTGCACAGCGCCGAGGGCATGGTCACCGGGTTGTCGACGGTGGCGTTCATCAACGTGATGTACTGGCTTGAGGTGGTGCTGTCGTTTCTTGTGCCTTCTTCGTCCGGCCTGGCCGTTCTGACGATGCCGATCATGGCGCCGCTTGCCGATTTCGCTAACGTCAACCGCGACCTGGTGGTCACGGCTTACCAGTCGGCGTCCGGCATCGTTAACCTGGTCACTCCCACCTCTGCCGTCGTGATGGGCGGGCTGGCTATCGCCCGCGTGCCCTACGTGCGCTATCTGAAATGGGTCGCGCCGCTGCTGGGCATTTTAACGGTGGTAATTATGGTGGCGTTAAGCCTGGGCGCCCTGTTGTAATTTGCCGGATGGCGCTGCGCTTATCCGGCCTACGGATCGGTGCAGTGCCACCGGTTATTTCGGGAACTGATAGGGAACTATGATGGATTACGAAGAGTACTCTCCCAAAGAGCAACTACAGCTAACGGTCTGCCAGCGTCTGATCGCAGAAAAGAGCTATCTCTCTCAGGAGGAGATCCGCCGGGATTTGCAGGAGCGTGGTTTTGAGACCATCAGCCAGTCCACCGTTTCACGTCTGCTCAAGTTGCTCGGTGTCATAAAAATTCGAAATGCCAAAGGGCTAAAGATTTATTCGCTGAATCCCCAGCTGCGCCCTGCCCCCGACGCCGCGCGCACCGTCTCCGAAATGGTGGTGAGCGTGGAGCACAACAGCGAATTTATCCTTATCCATACCGTCGCCGGATATGGCCGCGCGGTGGCGCGTATTCTGGATTATCACCAGTTACCGGAAATTTTAGGCGTAGTGGCCGGAAGCAGTATCGTCTGGGTCGCCCCCCGTTTCGTGAAGCGCACCGCGCTGGTGCATAAGCAAATTAATTATTTACTCAGAACGCATTAATATTCATAAAGAACCGTTTGCATTGAGTAAAGCGTGCATTAAATCGCTTGATCCCAAAAGCGAGCTGCGTATAATGCCCGACAATTTGCCGGGAGGAAGCATGGTCAAGCGTGTACGACATATCGTCTTACCGCGTCTGAAATCAGACGCTGGCCTGCCGTTTTTCTTCCCGTTGCTAAACCTATTCCCAGAGCCCCTCATTTGAGGGGCTTTTTTTTGCCCGGCGTCAGGAGATAAACATGAATCCGCTTTATCAAAAACACATCATTTCCATAAACGACCTCAGCCGCGAAGAGCTGGAACTGGTTCTGGAAACCGCGGCAAAACTGAAGGCCAATCCGCAACCGGAGCTGCTGAAGCACAAGGTGATTGCGAGCTGCTTCTTCGAAGCCTCGACCCGCACCCGCCTCTCCTTTGAAACCTCCATGCACCGACTGGGGGCGAGCGTGGTGGGCTTCTCGGACAGCAGCAACACGTCGCTGGGCAAAAAAGGCGAGACCCTGGCGGACACCATTTCGGTTATCAGCACCTACGTCGACGCGATTGTGATGCGCCACCCGCAGGAGGGCGCGGCGCGTCTGGCGACCGAGTTTTCCGGCGGCATTCCGGTGCTGAACGCCGGTGACGGTGCCAACCAGCACCCGACGCAGACCCTGCTGGATCTGTTCACCATTCAGGAGACGCAGGGCACGCTCGAGAACCTGAACATCGCCATGGTCGGCGACCTGAAGTATGGTCGTACCGTCCACTCTCTGACCCAGGCGCTGGCGAAATTTAACGGCAACCGCTTCTTCTTCATCGCGCCGGACGCGCTGGCGATGCCGCAGTACATTCTCGACATGCTGGACGAAAAAGGCATTCAGTGGAGCCTGCACTCCAGCATCGAAGAGGTGGTGGGCAACGTGGATATTCTCTACATGACCCGCGTGCAGAAAGAGCGTCTGGACCCGTCCGAGTACGCCAACGTGAAGGCGCAGTTCGTGCTGCGCGCCAGCGACCTCGAAGGCGCGCGCGACAACATGAAGGTGCTGCATCCGCTGCCGCGCATCGATGAGATCGCCACAGACGTGGATAAAACGCCGCACGCCTGGTACTTCCAGCAGGCCGGGAACGGCATCTTCGCCCGCCAGGCGTTACTGGCACTGGTTCTGAATCGCGAATTAGCTCTGTAAGGGGAGACGACCATGACACACGATAACAAACTCCAGGTTGAAGCCATCAAGCGTGGCACCGTGATTGACCACATCCCTGCGCAGGTGGGCTTTAAGCTGCTGACGCTGTTCAAACTGACCGAAACCGACCAGCGCATCACCATCGGCCTGAACCTGCCGTCGGGCGAGATGGGCCGCAAAGACCTGATCAAAATCGAGAACACCTTCCTGACCGACGAGCAGGTTAACCAGCTGTCGCTGTACGCGCCGGACGCCACGGTTAACCGCATCGACGAGTATGAAGTGGTCGGCAAATCCCGCCCGAGCCTGCCGGATCGCATCGAAAGCGTGCTGGTGTGCCCGAACAGCAACTGCATCAGTCATGCTGAACCGGTTTCCTCCAGCTTTGCAGTGAAAAAACGCGCCGATGACATCGCGCTCAAATGCAAATACTGCGAAAAAGAGTTTTCTCATTATGTGGTGCTGGCCAACTAATTGAGGTTGGTAATGAAATCCCGGCTGTTATAATGGCCGGGAACATTCTTAACGCTGTAATTCTGGAGAAAACATGAGCAAAGTACTCGCGACGGAAAATGCACCAGCGGCTATTGGCCCTTACGTTCAGGGCGTTGATCTTGGCAGCATGATCATCACTTCCGGGCAGATCCCGGTGGATCCAAAAACCGGCGCGGTGCCGGAAGATGTCGCGGCACAGGCGCGTCAGTCGCTGGAAAACGTGCAGGCTATCGTTGAATCTGCCGGTCTGAAAGTGGGCGATATCGTGAAAACCACCGTTTTCGTGAAAGATCTGAACGATTTCGCGACCGTTAACGCCACCTACGAAGCATTCTTCACCGAGCACAACGCCACCTTCCCGGCGCGCTCCTGCGTGGAAGTGGCCCGTCTGCCAAAAGACGTGAAAATTGAAATTGAAGCGATTGCCGTTCGTCGTTAATTCATTTCAGTTTAGACAGGGCAGCTTCGGCTGCCTTTTTAATTTCGACCATTTTTACTCTCTCCCGGCAATGACGCCTCCCCGCACCATTAATAGACTGACGCTGCCTTGTTATATTCTAATTAATGGATGAAGAATGAAACTCTCTAAAATTGCGCTGGCCGTTGCCACATTAACGGTTGCGTCTTCCGCACTTGCACACGGATATATAGAATCCCCCGCCAGTCGCGCTTATATGTGTAAGCTCGGCCAGAATATTGACTGTGGCTCCGTTCAATATGAACCGCAGAGTGTTGAAAAAACCTCCGGCTTTCCGACGGGCGCGATGCCGCCTGACGGCCAGCTTGCCAGCGCCGGTATTGCCAGCTACTCCCAGCTTGATAAGCAGAGCCTGAATGCCTGGACCAAAAGCCCCATGACGGCAGGCCCGCATGAATTTGTCTGGCACCATACCGCGCCGCATAAAACCACCAGCTGGCGTTATTACATCACCAGACAAAACTGGGACCCCAATAAGCCGCTGACCCGCGACCAGTTTGAATTAACGCCGTTCTGTACCATAAACGGCAATGGTCAGGCACCGGCGATGACCAAATCCATGACCTGTAATGTACCCGAGCGTACCGGCTACCAGGTTATTTATGGCGTGTGGGAGATTGCGGATACCGCAAACAGTTTCTATCAGGCCATTGACGTTGATTTCGGGAACGGCGGCAACGTTACCCCGGACGAAACGCCTGCGGTTGTGTCCGAGTGGAGCAAAACCCTGAGCGGCCAGATTGCCGGTAATAACCTGAACGTGGGCGATAAAGTTATCGCACGCTTCTTCGACGCCCACGGCGAAGTGACCGCCATGCGCACCGAGATGACCATCGGCTCTGCTGAACAAGGCGACGCTAACCAGTGGTCCTGGGATCTGGCGCAGAAGATCAACACCGCGCAGCACGACGTGCGCGTCGGCGTGAAGGATGAAGCCGGTGACATCAGCCCGGTTCACGGCGCCAACAGCGTATTCGTGAAAGACGGCAGCACGCTGCAGTCCGTTGCTATCTCTTATGAAGAGCAAAAAGCGCAGGTGAGCGAAACCATCGCCGTTACCGATCTGCAATACAGCAAAATCGAACATGGCAACGCGACCGTGACCTTCCACGTGAATACGCAGGGTGACGTGAATTTTGAAGCACACGTGATGAACCACCACGGTGCGGAAAAAGGCTACCTGAAGCAGGACATGAACAACAGCAATCAGGACGTCACTATGACCCTGACCGACGTGACCGCCGGCCACCACATGCTGAAATACTACGCGACCAATAAAGACGGCACCCTGTTCGCGCAGGACGTCCTGAACCTGATGCTGGAAGGCGATGCCGCTGCGGATAGCACCGGCCACCACGACTTTACCTTCCCGGACAATATCGCGTCGTACAAGGCAGGTACCGTGGTGCTTCAGCCTAGAGACGGTAAGACCTACGAATGTAAGCCATTCCCGTACAGCGGCTTCTGCGTGCAGTACAGCCCAACCGCAAACCAGTATGAGCCAGGCGTTGGCGCACACTGGAAAGAGGCGTGGGTTCTGAAGAACTGAGTGGCCTTTATGCCCGGTGGCGCTGCGCTTGCCGGGCCTACGTGGTGTAGGCCCGGCAAACGAAGTGCCGCCGGGCATGTGTGTTACTGATTTCGCGTGGCGCGTAGCAGCGTCTCCAGCGGATAGACCGCCGCAATCACCACCTCATCCTGCACCTTCGCCGCGCTGTCCAGCTCGCTCTGGATCGACGCGATCTCTTTGTCGTCCAGCGTCCCCTGACGCGCCACCAGATCCGTCAGCCTCAGGCCAATCGAGGCCAGCTTATCCACCTCCAGAATGACCGGCTTAATGGCCTTCAGCTGATAGCTGTTTTCGCTCAAGGCCAGCACGTCGCTGGTGTTGTTCTGCCAGCGGTTAAAGACGTGGCGCAGCGCCTCGGCGCTCTCCGTGTCTTCCGCGTCGCTCACCAGGCGGTCCGCCCACTTGTGCATCTGACGCACGGTAGCGCTTTCGGCGTTCAGCGCATCTGCAAGTCTGTTAAGCGGCTCAAACTGATGGTAGTTTCCGGCCTGGAACTTCAGGTGCTGGCGGGTGTAATACTGGGCCGGCTCGAGCGCCTGAGCGAGGATTTGCAGCGGCAGGGTGTCGGCATTGTTAGCGAGGCGCGTGAACTGCACCTGCTGCTGGGTATGCTGCTGCAGCCCGACGGAAACCGTCGACCAGCTGTCCATCGCCTGCAGGCGGGTATACATGTTATCGACGTCGTTGACGTCCTGCGCGGACCACAGCCGCTCCGCCACCGCAAAGGCGCGCGGCCACAGGCGGATGTCCAGCACCGGCGCGACCACGTTTTCCGCCCACAGCGCGGCTTCGCCGCCGAGCAGGTTGGCCTGATTCGTCACGTCCGGCACGACCGGAGGGGTACCTTTCGGCACGTCGTCCAGACGCGCGCCGCTAATCGGGTAGCGGGTGTTTCCCACCAGGAAATAGCCGGTGAGTTTGTCGTTATCAACGTTGACCACCGGGCGCGTTTCACCCATCCAGGTGTCGACGGTAAAGGTCACCTGGTTGTCGTCGCGCCACTGAATGTTATTCACCGCCCGACGCGATTTCCCGGCAAAATCAATAAATCCGCGCCACCCGGCGTCGCCTTTCACCAGCGTAAAGCTGCCTTCCACCGGCTTGCCCTTCAGGCGCGGCATGGAGAAAGCCCAGCTCTGGGCGCTGTCGGTGTCCGCTATCACGTCCACGCCACTCAGCCCCTGCGGCACGATTTCGTTGCGGTAGTGATAGGCGGTGGACTGGGGCTGGTCGAGGTAGAAGCCGGTTGAGAGAATGCCCTTATAGCCGTTCTGCGCCACCTGCCCCAGTGCGTCCTGTCCCTGCCAGGACTGGATCAGAATGCTTTTCGGCAGATCGGGATGGTAGATCTCGTCCCAGCCGACCATCTGCCGGTGGTGCTTCTCAAGGATCGTCTCCAGCTTGCGGTTGAAATACGCCTGCAGCGCGTGGCTGTCCGCCAGTTTATTGTCGCGCATAAATCTCTGGATCGCCGCGTTTGCCTTCCACTGGCTGTCGTCCACCTCATCGCCGCCAATATGCAGATACGGATCGGGGAAGATCGCCGCCAGTTCGCTGACCATCGCGTCGGCAAAGGTGTAAGTCGCCTCTTTGGTGGGATCCAGCACAGGCTTCAGCACGCCCCAGTGGCGCTCCATAGCGTACGGCCCCGGCGCGCTCATCAGTTCTGGATAGGCGACGGCAATCGCTGAGGCGTGGCCCGGCATATCGATTTCCGGCACCACGCGTATGCCGCGTTCGGCAGCGTAACGCACAATCTCGCGCATCTGCTCAGGGGTGTAGAACAGCCCGTCGCTGGCAAGCTGGGTTAATTTTGGATAACGCTTCGAGGTAAAGCGCCAGCCCTGATCGTCAGTCAGATGCCAGTGCAGGACGTTGAGCTTGGCCGCGGCCATACCGTCGATCTGGCGTTTGATATCGGGTAACGGGATGAAATGGCGCGCCGAATCGAGCAGCAGCCCGCGCCACGGGAAGCGCGGCGAATCTTCGATGGTAACCCACGGAATCGAAGTGTTTTCGGCACCGTTCTGCATCAGCTGGAGCAAGGTTTCCATTGCGCGCAATGCGCCAAAGCGGGTGTTAGCGGAGATGTTCACGCCGTTGGCATCCACTATGAGTTTGTAGCTCTCATCGCTGTCCGGCAGCGGCTGCGGCTTCACCTTTTTAGCGATGGCGATACGGATGGTCGGCTTGTCAGGTTTTTCGGCCTGTGGCTGTAGCGTCCAGCCGGTTTGCAGCGCAATGCGCTGGCGCAGGCGGTTGACCGCGTCCCCCAGATCGTCGCCGCTGACGCTCACGGAGAGTTGATTGTTAAGCACCAGCGCGCCCTGCGTCGTCGGGCGTTCAACCTTCGCAGGCCAGGGCATCAGGGGAAGGTCGCCTGCCGGCGCGGCAAAAGCGGAGGCGCCGAGCATAAGCCCGGCGGTTAAGAGACTGTACCGTAACATGAATGTTCCTTATCTGACGGGCCAAATACAGGCAAAACATTCTGTTAACATGCGTACAAATTGTCGTCAAGCGAATGCGCCGACGGAGATCACAGGTTGTTGAATTTGGGAGGAAAGCCAGATGCCGGGTGGCGGCTTCGCCTTACCCGGCCTACGTTTGGATTGTGGCAAAATGAGCTTACTGCCACCCATATCGACGCGCATAGAATCCTTTCACCATCTGCGTCAGCACCATATAACCCGCAAGAATCGCCACCAGCCATGGGAAGTAGCTCAGCGGCAGCGCCTGCAGCTGCAGGTAGCTTGCCAGCGGTGAGAACGGCAGCGCGATACCCAGCGCCATCACAATGCCCGTCATTACAATCAGCGGCCACGCGGCACGGCTCTGGATGAACGGAATGCGGCGCGTGCGGATCATGTGCACAATCAGCGTCTGGGACAGCAGCCCTACCACGAACCAGCCGGACTGGAACAGCGTCTGGTGTTCCGGGGTGTTGGCGTGGAACACAAACCACATCAGGCAGAAGGTCAGAATGTCGAAGATGGAGCTGATCGGCCCAAAGAACAGCATGAAGCGGCCCAGATCGGCGGGGTTCCAGCGCTGCGGCTTCTGGATCTGCTCGTCGTCAACGTTATCAAACGGGATCGCTACCTGAGAGACATCGTACATCAGGTTCTGGATCAGCAGGTGCAGCGGGAGCATCGGCAGGAACGGCAGAAACGCGCTCGCCACCAGCACGCTGAAGACGTTACCGAAGTTGGAGCTGGCGGTCATTTTGATGTATTTGAGCATGTTGGCGAAGGTGCGACGCCCTTCGATGACGCCCTCCTCCAGCACCATCAGGCTCTTTTCCAGCAGGATGATATCCGCCGCTTCACGGGCGATATCCACAGCGCCGTCCACGGAGATGCCAATGTCCGCCGCACGCAGCGCGGGCGCATCGTTAATGCCGTCGCCCATAAAGCCCACCACGTGCCCTTCACGACGCAGCAGCGTCACAATGCGCTCTTTGTGCATCGGCGTCAGGCGGGCAAACAGCGTCGTGCGCTGGGCAAGCTGCGCCAGTTCGTCGTCGGTGAGGTGCTCAATGTCGCTCCCCACCACCACGTCGCCCGCGTCCAGCCCCACTTCGTGACACACTTTGGCCGCCACCAGCTCGCTGTCGCCGGTGAGAATTTTGACGGTGATGCCGCTCGCCTTCAGCGCCTTCAGCGCCGGTGCGGTGGTCTCTTTCGGCGGATCGAGGAATGCGATGTAACCCTCGAGGATCAAATCGGATTCGTCGATACGCTGATAGTCCCCCTCCCGCGCGGGCAGGAATTTGCTCGCCACCGCCACCACGCGCAGCCCCTGACGGTTCAGGTTGTCGGTGACGCGCTTGATGCGGCGCAGCATGGTGTCGTCCAGCGGCACGATCTCCCCGTTATGGCGCACCTGCGTGGAGACGTTCAGGATCTCCTGCAGCGCGCCTTTGCAGATCAACTGGTGCACGTCCGGCTGCTCGCTGACCACCACCGACATGCGGCGGCGCTCGAAGTCGAACGGGATTTCATCCACTTTCTGCCAGCGGCCGGAGAGCGTACGGGCGGCCTCCTCGTCCACGCCTTCCAGCACCGCCACGTCGAGCAGGTTTTTCAGCCCGGTCTGGTAGTGGCTGTTCAGCCACGCGCTGTGGAGCACGCGCTCGCTGGTTTTACCGGCGATGTCGGTGTGGTTCTCCAGCACGATTTTATCCTGCGTCAGGGTGCCGGTTTTATCGGTGCAGAGAATATCCATCGCGCCAAAATTCTGGATGGCGTCGAGGTGCTTGACGATCACTTTCTGTTTAGAGAGCTTCACCGCCCCGCGCGCCAGCGTGGAGGTAACAATCATCGGCAGCATTTCCGGCGTCAGGCCGACGGCCACGGAGAGCGCAAACAGCGCCGCCTCCCACCAGTCGCCTTTGGTGTAGCCGTTGATCAGCAGGACAATCGGCGTCATGACCATCATAAAGCGGATCAGCAGCATGCTGACGCGGCCAATGCCTTTCTGGAACGCATTCGGCTCGCTCTCCTGCTCGCTGACGCGCCCGGCAAGCTGTCCAAACCAGGTATTGCCGCCGGTGGCGGTGACAATCGCCTGCGCGGTACCGCTGACCACCGTGGTGCCCATAAAGCACAGGGTGTCGCACTCGAGCGGGTTCATCTGCTGCGGGTCGCGGCTGCGCGATACCTTCTCAACGGGCAGGGACTCGCCGGTCAGGGAGGCCTGCGCCACGAACAGATCCCGCGCCTGGATGATGCGTAAATCCGCCGGGATCATGTCTCCCGCCGCCAGCTTCACCAGATCGCCCGGCACCAGCTGGTCAATAGGCAGTTCCACCCAGGCGTTTTCGCCGAGGTCGTTAATCACGCGCGAGACGGTTGCGGTGTTGCTGACCATCGCTTTCAGGGCGTCCGCCGCTTTGGTGGAGCGGGCTTCCTGAATGAAGTTCAGCAGCGTGGAGATACCCACCATCAGGGCAATCACGCCCGCGGCAAAGAGATCTTCCGTCGCGTAAGAGATAATGCCGAGCACGGTCAGCAGCAGGTTGAACGGGTTGCGGTAGCAGAGCCACAGATGCACCCACCACGGAGAGGGCTTCTGCGCCGGGATCTGGTTATCGCCGTGCACGGCGCGGATTTTTTCCACTTCTGCCGCGTTCAGCCCTTCCGGATGGCCGCCAAAGGCGCGCCAGACTTCGTTTTCATCCATCGCCGCCACGTTCAGGCAGCGTTCGGTCAGGGACGCCGGGATCGCCGCTCCTGCCATGTTTTTGGCATTGGGCAGCGGGTCGCGCTGAACAAGACGGTGTGGCAGATGGCGGCTTAGCAGCGCCTGCAGCTGCCGGGTGATATTTTTAAACATAGACATTCCTCCGCATCCGCCAGGCGGACGCAGCATTCCCTTCAGGCGTGGCAAAGCCGTACCTGTCAGGCACTCAATTTTTCAAGCAGGAACGTTTAGGACGTTGCTGCCTCACATTACCGGTGAGACAGCAAAAGCTGGCTTACCGGAAAGAACAAATTCTCCCATTCAGGAGAGGTGCGGGATCGGGATCCATAAAGCCTCCGGTAAGTAAAAAACAGGGTGTCGCCGCGCAGTATAAAGATTTAAGCGTACCCTTTGTGACGATTCGGGCGGTATTATACGCGCCTGCAAATAAACAGTACGTAAACCAGACTTTGCCCATAGCGAAATCGCGCTATAGCATTAGGCTCAATTGACCATTTTGTCGTTGTTACAGGGAAAACAGCATGCAGAACCGCCTTACAATTAAAGACATCGCGCGTTTAAGCGGCGTGGGGAAATCAACCGTCTCACGCGTGCTGAACAACGAAAGCGGCGTCAGCGAACGCACCCGCGAGCGCGTTGAGGCGGTCATGAATCAGCACGGTTTTTCCCCTTCCCGCTCCGCGCGCGCCATGCGCGGGCAGAGCGATAAAGTGGTTGCGATCATCGTTTCGCGTCTGGATTCCCTCTCCGAAAACCTCGCCGTTCAGACCATGCTGCCTGCCTTCTACGAGCAGGGCTATGACCCGATCATGATGGAGAGCCAGTTCTCGCCACAGCTGGTGGAAGAACATCTCGGCATGCTCCAGCGCCGTAACATTGACGGCGTGGTGCTGTTTGGTTTTACCGGCATTGACGAGGAGATGCTGAAACACTGGCAGCCGTCGCTGGTGCTGCTGGCGCGCGATGCCCACGGCTTTGCCTCCGTCTGTTATGACGATGAGGGGGCGATTATCACCCTGATGCAGCGCCTGTACGAAGAAGGCCACCGCCACATCAGCTATCTTGGCGTGCCGCACGCGGACGTTACCACCGGCAAGCGCCGCCACGAAGCCTATCTGGCCTTTTGCAAAAAGCACAATCTCCCTGCCGTGGCCTCCCTGCCGGGGCTGGGCATGAAGCAGGGCTACGAGCAGGTCGCCAGCGTCCTGACGCCGCAGACCACCGCGCTGGTGTGCGCCACGGACACCCTTGCGCTGGGTGCCAGCAAGTATCTGCAGGAGCAGCGCATTGATAACCTGCAGGTGGCGAGCGTCGGCAGCACGCCGCTGATGAAGTTCCTGCACCCTGAAATTATCACCGTCGATCCGGGCTACGCCGAGTCCGGCAGGCAGGCCGCCGCGCAGCTGATCGAGCAGATCAACGGGCGGAGCGAGCCGCGCCAGATCGTTATTCCTGCCCGTCTCTCATAACCCTCCTGAATCGTTTATTGTGATCTTCGCCCGATTTCGGGAACGTTCCCATTTTCGCCGTCACGCTGAAGGAGTAGGCTTGCGCTCAGGTCATTACCCCCCTCAACATCTGTCATGAGGTTTCATGATGAGTAAAGTCAAACAAGCAGATATCGATCGGCTGATCGTCTTGGTCGGCGGCCGCGAAAACATCGCCACCGTCAGCCATTGCATTACCCGCCTGCGCTTCGTGCTGAACGATCCGGCCAGGGCCAACCCGAAGGCGATTGAAGAGCTTTCCATGGTGAAAGGCTGCTTCACCAACGCCGGACAGTTCCAGGTGGTGATTGGTACCGAAGTGGGCGATTACTATCAGGCTCTGCTGGCGACCACCGGACACTCTTCTGCCGATAAAGAGCAGGCGAAGAAGGCGGCGCGCCAGAATATGAAGTGGCACGAGCAGCTGATTTCCCACTTTGCAGAAATCTTCTTCCCGCTGCTGCCGGCGCTGATCAGCGGGGGCTTAATTTTGGGCTTCCGTAACGTCATCGGCGATGTGCCAATGAGCGACGGTAAAACCCTGGCGCAGATGTACCCGGCGCTGCAAAGCATCTATGACTTCCTGTGGCTGATTGGTGAAGCGATCTTCTTCTACCTGCCGGTCGGGATCTGCTGGTCCGCGGTGCGCAAGATGGGCGGTACGCCAATTCTCGGTATCGTACTGGGCGTCACGCTGGTCTCTCCGCAGTTAATGAACGCTTACTTACTTGGTCAGCAGGTGCCTGAGGTATGGAACTTCGGCCTGTTTACCATCGCCAAGGTGGGCTATCAGGCGCAGGTCATTCCGGCCCTGCTGGCGGGTCTGGCGCTGGGCTTTATTGAGACGCGTCTGAAGCGCATCGTGCCGGATTACCTCTACCTGGTGGTGGTGCCGGTCTGCTCGCTGATCCTGGCCGTCTTCCTGGCGCACGCTTTTATCGGTCCGTTTGGCCGCATGATCGGCGACGGCGTGGCCTTCGCGGTGCGTCATCTGATGACCGGCAGCTTCGCGCCAATCGGTGCCGCGCTGTTTGGCTTCCTGTATGCCCCGCTGGTGATCACCGGCGTGCACCAGACCACGCTGGCCATCGATATGCAGATGATCCAGAGCCTCGGCGGTACCCCGGTCTGGCCGATTATCGCCCTCTCTAACATCGCACAGGCCTCTGCGGTGACCGGCATCATTATCGTTAGCCGTAAGCACAACGAGCGTGAGATCTCCGTTCCGGCGGCCATCTCCGCCTATCTCGGCGTCACCGAACCGGCGATGTACGGCATCAACCTGAAGTATCGCTTCCCGATGCTCTGCGCGATGATCGGCTCCGGCCTGGCGGGCCTGCTGTGCGGCCTGAACGGCGTGATGGCGAACGGGATTGGCGTCGGCGGCCTGCCGGGGATCCTCTCCATCCAGCCTACTTTCTGGCAAGTGTTTGCCCTGGCCATGGCGGTGGCGATTATCGTCCCCATGGCGCTCACCACCGTGGTTTACCAGCGTAAGTTCCGTCAGGGCACGCTGCAGATTGTTTAACTTCATCTTTCGGGGCGCAGTTGCGCCCCTTCGCATTTGCAGGAACGCATTATGAATACCCTTCCTCACTGGTGGCAGAACGGCGTCATCTACCAGATTTACCCAAAGAGTTTTCAGGACACCACCGGCAGCGGCACCGGCGATCTGCGCGGCGTGACGCAGCGGCTGGATTACCTGAAAACCCTCGGCATCGACGCCATCTGGCTGACGCCGTTTTATATTTCCCCGCAGGTGGATAACGGCTACGACGTGGCGAATTACACCGCCATCGACCCGTCCTTTGGCACGCTGGATGATTTTGACGAGCTGGTTGCCGAAGCGCACGAACGCGGCATTCGCATCGTGCTGGATATGGTGTTTAACCATACCTCCACGCAGCACGCCTGGTTCCGCGAGTCGCTGAACAAAGAGAGCCCGTACCGCCAGTTCTACATCTGGCGCGACGGTACGCCGGAGCAGCTCCCCAACAACTGGCGCTCCAAGTTTGGCGGCAACGCCTGGCGCTGGCACGCCGAGAGCGAGCAGTATTACCTGCACCTTTTCGCGCCCGAGCAGGCGGATCTCAACTGGGAAAACCCGGCGGTGCGCGCCGAGCTGAAAAAGGTATGCGAGTTCTGGGCCGATCGCGGCGTGGACGGCTTGCGTCTGGACGTGATTAACCTGATTTCGAAAGATCAGGATTTCCCGGACGACACCATTGGCGACGGTCGCCGCTTCTACACTGACGGGCCGCGCATCCACGAATATCTCCAGGAGATGAGCCGCGACGTCTTCACCCCGCGCAACCTGATGACGGTGGGCGAGATGTCCTCGACATCGCTGGAGAACTGCCAGCAGTACGCGTCGCTCGACGGGCGCGAGCTGTCGATGACCTTTAACTTCCACCACCTGAAGGTGGACTACCCCGGCGGCGAAAAGTGGACGAAGGCAAAGCCGGACTTCGTGGCGCTGAAAACCCTCTTCCGTCACTGGCAGCAGGGCATGCACAACAAAGCCTGGAACGCGCTGTTCTGGTGTAACCACGACCAGCCGCGCATCGTGTCGCGCTTTGGCGACGAAGGGGAACACCGCGTTCACGCTGCAAAGATGCTCGGCATGGTGCTGCACGGCATGCAGGGCACGCCGTATATCTACCAGGGTGAAGAGCTGGGCATGACCAACCCGCACTTCAGCCGCATCACCGACTACCGCGACGTGGAAAGCCTGAACATGTTCGCCGAACTGCGGGCCAATGGCCGTGAGCCGGATGAATTACTGGCGATTCTGGCGAGTAAATCCCGCGATAACGGGCGAACCCCAATGCAGTGGGACGCGTCGCACAATGCGGGCTTTACCGAGGGCGAGCCGTGGATTGGGGTCTGCGATAACTATGAAACCGTGAATGCCCGTACGGCGCTGGACGACCCGGATTCAGTGTTCTACACCTATCAGTCGCTGATTCGTCTGCGCAAAACCCTGCCCGTGCTGACGTGGGGGGATTACGACGATCTGCTGCCGGAACACCCTTCCCTGTGGTGCTATCGCCGCCAGTGGCAGGGCCAGACGCTGATGGTGGTGGCAAACCTGAGCCGAGAGCGCCAGCAGTGGCAGCCGGACCCGGTCCAGGGCGCATGGCAGGTCGCACTCAGCAACTATGAGGACGTCCCCTCTCGTCCCGATACGCTGCAGCTGCGCCCGTTTGAAGCCATCTGGTGGGTGCAGGAATAAACGTCAGGAGATACAGCATGCTGTATCTCCTTTTTTATGTTTAGCGATACGCTAAATGTACGACGATAACTTTTACATCACGGCGTACCGAAAATAAAAATAGCCCTGCCAATTAAATAACCTCGGCAGGACATGATGAAAAAGACAATTATTAAAGTAACGTGTATTAGCGCATTATTATTGAGCACACAGGGATGGTGCGGAAATACGTCCGTCGACCTTCGCTTTGGCCATAATACGCGCTCTGACGTAAATGATTCTCGTATTAAGGTTATGCATCAGGCGGATAACGGTTTTTACTTCTCCGTTGAAGCCGCACAAAACCATAACGACACCTTTTTTGGTGATACCGACCGAAATAATCCCGATGACAAAGGATTAACGGAGGCGGCACAGGAGATTGAAACGCGCTGGCGCTTCAATCTGGGCAATGGCTTTGCCGTTGCGCCTGGCATGGTGACGGTTTTCACCCCCAGTAATACCCACTATCGCCCCTTCATTCAGGGCTGGAAAGCGTTCGATAACGGTCTGAACCTCTCTGCCCGTTACCGTTATAACACCATCAATGACGCGCACAGCGACAAAGAACTCGACGGCAGCGGCTATACCCGCCGTCAGTCACACCAGTTCGACATTTGGTTCGCGTACAACATTGGCAAATTCGGTATGTCCTACAACCCGCGCTTCCGCTGGCAGGATAATGTCGATCAGGGAACCGGGGATGATACCTACTGGGAGCATACCGTTGCGTTCAACTACCAGCTCGACGATGGCTGGACGCCTTACGTCGAGCTGGTGTCACTGGATAAAACCTATATCAACAATGACGGCAACCATGAAAATGATTATGCCGTACGTCTGGGGATAGTGAAGCAGCTCTGACGGCCTGACTACACCGTATCGTGCTGCAGCAGCCTGCAGCCGATACGGTCCACGGCGCTTAACAGTTCAAGCTGGCCCTCCCGCTGATACAGCGATACCGCGTTAATGTCGATCGATAACGGCCAACATAGCGTTGAGATTGACGCCAGCGTCGCCCCCTGACGGGTAATTGCAATAATCTTTAAGCCCTTGCGCAGCGCGTTTCGCGCCATTTCTATCAGCGACTGTGTCTCCCCGGATTTGCTGATCAGCACCAGCGTCCCCTTCGATACCCGTGTCAGCTGGTGCATGTCATTCAAAATAAGATGCGGCAGGCTCGCCAGCGATAAAAAGCGCGACAGGTAGTTGAGGCTGGTAAGCGAGGCGCCGCGTGCGTACAGATAGATATGGCTGGAATGGATGAGCAGCCTGGACACCTCCGCCACAATGTCGTCCGCCTGCGGACCCGCGTCGGGCACTGCAGGCGCAGGGGTAAAATGATCGCGTAAAAAACGATACCGAAGCTCGGTATAGCTTTTATACCCCATTTTTTTACACACACGATTAACGGATGTTGTCGTTGTAAAGGTATCACGGGCAATCTCTTTTGCCGAAATATTAGAAATATTACACGCGTGATGCTGAATGTATTCAAATATCAAGCGTTCACTTCCCTGGAATGAATTCATATATTACACCCTGTTTAATCCCGGCATGATATTAACACAACAGAAAAATAGTCTCTGGAAGGCGCTTCACACATTGCATTTACGCGTATCACGATACGTAATTAGTATTAGCAAACGTTAAAAACTGTTTTAGGTTCTCTTTATACTTTCCCTGTTTTCACATCCAGGGAATTATGACAATGACGAAACAGAAAGTTGTCGCGGTAACGGCCTGCCCGACGGGCATTGCACATACCTTTATGGCGGCGAATAAAATTATTGCATGGGCTAAAGAGCATAATATTGAGGTTAAGGTCGAAACGCAGGGCAGCGACGGCGTTAAAAATCGCTTAACGAAGCAGGATATCGCCTCCGCCACGGCCATTATTCTGGCAACCGACGTCCCCATTCAGGATGCCGAGCGCTTTGAAAACATTCCCCACCTTCAGACCCGCACGCAAGAGCTGATCAAGCATACCGATCGCTATCTGCGTCAGGCGCTTGCCATGGAAAAAAACGTCACGACTGTCGTACATGAAGACGAACTCCAGCCTTCGGCTTACCAGATTTTTATTGGCCATATCATGGCGGCCATCAGCTATATGCTGCCGGTGGTGGTCATGGGCGGGCTGATGATGGCAACGGCCAAAATTACCGGCCAGTTTATTAACATCGACCATTCGCCGTTCAGCGTGCTGGATAAAGTGGGCTTTATGACCATTAAGTTCATGTATCCGGTTTTCGCCATGTATCTGGCGTTTTCCATTGCCGGCAAACCGGCGCTGATCCCCGGACTTATCGGCGGCATCATGTCAGACGAGGTCTACAAGCGCTTCTTTGATATCGAAGGCTTTATGCCGTCCGGCTTTTTCGGCGCGATCGGCATTGGCTTTTTTGTGGGCTATCTGGTGCGCTGGCTGAATGATTCCATTCACGTCCGCCAGCAGCTCACGACCATCAAGACCATGCTGGTCGTCCCACTGATCACCGGCATTACGCTGGTGATGGTCATGGAATATTTGATTAACCCGATTTTCGGCTCGCTTAACCAGCTGATGGTGGTCTTTTTTACCTCGGCAGGTGACACCGGGCGCGGATTCTATTCCGCGATGATCGCCGCAGGCACCGCGTTTGACCTGGGCGGCCCGGTCAACAAGGCGGCAGGCTCAGTCGCGCTCGGCCTGAATGGCATGAGCGAAACGTTTGATCTCACCGCCCGCGAACTCTCCATCGTGATCCCCTCTATTGGCGTCGGCTTTGCCGCGTTCCTCAACGGCCGCTTTGGACTACCGGATGTTTTTAGCCGGGAAGAGAAAACCGTTGGCAGCACCTCGTTGCTGCTGGGCGTGATTGGGATCTCCGAAGGCGCGATCCCGTTCATCCTGAAAAACCCACGTCTGATCCCGGTGTTCATGACCGGTGCCGTCGCCGGCGCGCTGGTCGCCATTGCACTCGGCGTGAAGCAGACGCTGCCGCTGCCGGCCATCTGGGGCTGGCCGCTGGCAACCAACGTGGCGGGCTACCTGGCGAGCGTCTTTATTGGCGCACTGATTTGCGCCCTGGGCGTGCTTTACGTCAGCCCAAAGAACGCCAGCTAAGGGGAAGGTCATGAATCAGATCCACGTCATTGCCCATACGCACTGGGATCAGGAGTGGTATTTCACCCGTCAGGACAGCATGGTGCTGGCGTCATATAACTTTGCGGACGTCATCGACACGCTGGAGCAGGACCCGGCTTACAGCTGCTATCACCTTGACGGACAGATGGCGGTGGTAGAAGACTTTCTCGCTATCAATCCCGATTATCGCACCAGGCTGGAGACGCTGGTCAGAGCGAAAAGGATTTTTGTGGGGCCGTGGTATACCCAGACGGATACCTACAACGTGCATGGCGAATCCATTATCCGCAACCTCAAATACGGCATCTTCTCTGCCCGTAAGCTGGGGCACGCCATGCAGGTTGGGTATCTTCCGGATACCTTCGGCCACAATGCGCAGATGCCCACGATTTTGCAGGGCTGCAATATCGACAATATCGTCTTCTGGCGCGGCATCGATCACGACAGACAGGCGAAAAGCAGCCAGTTCCTCTGGCGCGCGCCGTCAGGGGCGACCGTTATCGCCTGCGCGATGGCGCTCGGTTATGGCGCGGCTAAAAACATCTCTTCAGACGCGAGCCATTTGCAGGGAAAAATCTTCCCGATGGTCAATCTCCTGCGCTCGCGGGCCGGAATAAATGACCTGCTGCTGCCCTGCGGCGGCGATCAGGTCAGCATCGACCCGGCGCTGCCGAAAATCCTGCAGGTCGCCAGCGCACGCTCCCCGGATGAGGACCATTACGTCATCAGTTCGCTGGAGCACTACGTCGACATTCTGCGCGCGCAGCGTGAGCAGTTTGAATTCTGGGAAGGAGAGCTGAAATCGCCGCGCTACACCCGCATCCATAAAACGATCGGCTCCGTGCGCTACGACATTAAAAAGAAAAATGATGCAGTTGAGCAGTTCATCCTGCGGCAGCTGGAGCCGACAATCGCCATGGCGCGTCACCAGGGGCTGCCGGTCAACCTCTCGGTGGTCGATACGCTCTGGAAGAAGCTGTTGCGAAGCCATGCCCATGACTCCATCGGCGGCTGTAATAGCGATGCCACCAACCGCGATATTTTGCATCGACTGGAGCAAACCGAACAGCTGTGCCACAGCCTGTGGAATCTGGTGGTGAAAACCCTGGCCGCCGCCTGCGCCCGGGAAGGCGATCTGCTGATTTTTAACCCGCTGGCCACGCAAACGCAGCGCGTGGTGAAAACCACTCTCTATAGCCGCGCTGAAAATATCGCCCTGATGTATCAGGGGCAGGCCATCCCCTTCGACGTCCTGAAAAGAGACGTGTTGCCCGGCGGAACGGCGATCTCCCTTAACGCCGAAGGCGAATGTGAAACGCCCCTTCCCCCTTATTACCGCTGGCACGTTGCTGTGAAAACACCGGTTCTGCCGCCGGTCGGCTATCTCAGCGTTAACGTTGAAGATGACCCGGCGCCTTTCCGGCAGCCTGAACAGACAACGGGCAGCGAGATAGAGAATGCGCATTATCGATTAACGCTGGACGACGGAACACTAACCCTGCACGACAAACGCAGCGGCAGATGCATCCCCTCGTTCTTTACCCTTGAAGACTGTGCGGATGCGGGCGACAGCTACGATTTCTCACCGCTTGCGGGCGATACCCCGACGCGATGCGACCATTTCACGCTCGTCGGCTGCCTGAAAACGCCGCTTGTCGAAAAGCTGATCGTTGAAGCCACCCTGTTTCTTCCGCCAGATCTCGCCGGACGCCAGGATACTGCCCGAACGCCGTTATCCATTCGTCTGGAGTGCACATTACGCGAAGACGATCCGAACCTGTACGTCGAGGCTTCGCTGGAAAACAGCCACTGCGATCACCGGCTACGTTTACTGATCGGCAGCGATATTCGCACCCGTCACGCTATCGCCTCCCAGCCCTTCGCGATAATCCAGCGCGATACGGGGTGTGAGAGTGGAAACTGGCAGGAGCGCTATCGCGAGATGCCCGTGGATATCGAAACCACCGAAGGCATTATTGCTGTCGCGGAAGCGGGCAAAGCGCTGGTGGTGAATAGTCGCGGTATGAAGGAATTTCAGATTATCGGCAGTGAACCCGCGGCGATTGCTCTGACGTTGTTTAAAGCGACGGGCGTGCTCGGGCGCAACGATCTCGACTGGCGACCGGGCCGTGCGTCCGGCATTAATAATACGGTGGTTGAGACCCCCGATGCGCAGTTGCTGAAACCGCTGCACTTTTCATTTACCGTCGCGCTGGCCGACAGCGCCGATCATCTCACGCTTCGCCAACTGGAAAATCAGGCGGCCGGACAGCCCTTCACCTACCAACGGCAATCGTTACACACGCTCGATCACCGCCTTGAGCGCTTTGCGTTGCGTCTGCCCGAGCATCAGCTTCCGGCACAATTCTCATTATTGACCCTGCCGGAGCCGCTAGTCCTTTCTGCCCTGCCCCATGCGCAACGGTCGAATGGCACCGTCGTCCGGGTGTTTAACGCCGGGACGCAGCCGGTTCCCGTCCCGGAAAGTCTGGTGGGGCTACGTCAGATCAACTATCTGGAAGAGCCTGTGCCGCCGGTAACGGCAATCCCCCCTTTCGCAACCTGCGATTTTTTGATGGAGGCTTAATATGAACTTGCTTGCATTGACGCACCCCGATCTGGTTTTTATCAACCCGCCGCACCGTACGCCTGAAGCGCTGATCCGCTGGCTCGCCGAACCGCTCGCCAGGCGAAAAATCATCTGCAATGAAGAAACATTCATCCAGAGCGTGTTACAGCGCGAAAGCGAAGGCCCTACCGCGCTGGGTGAAGCGCTCGCCGTTCCGCACGGTAAAACCGAGGCGGTGCAGCAGGCGGCGTTTTGTCTGGCACTCTTTGACGACCCGATACGCTGGCCGGGGCTGGACGGTGATGAAGAGGTCAGAATGGTTTTCCTGCTCGCCATTCCGCCCGCGGAAGCAGGCAGTACCCACATGCAGCTGCTGACGACGCTGACCAGTTTATTGACAGAAGATCGAGTGCGCGCGCAGCTTCTGGCGGCGCGCACCCGGGAAGAGGCGATGTCCTCCCTGAGTGCTGAAGAACCTCAAAAACAGGATGTGGCTCCTGACCGCTCCTTTCTCATTCCGGTGATACTGGGCAGTATCGCTACCGCAGCCTTTTTACAGGCAGGATTGAGCTGGGCCTGCGCGGTGAGTTAACCGAACGGCGCTCAGCATGTACCACGTTGAGCGCTTGTTTTTGTTGAATAATTAATCAGATTTTTCCTTCGCGTCTTTACAAAGGCTGAAGCGCCCGCCGTTTGTACTCTCGTCTTTTTACTTTGTTCTGCGTCAAATAAATCGCAAACTTGTTTGATGCAAATCACTATATGTAGAACTTAAAATGCACGCCGACCCAACATATTGTATTAATCGTCTACTATTCCAACAACAAGACGGCGCTTACGCTGGCCGGAATTGTGGATAACATGAGCTGGGAACGGGGGAAGTCTTTGGCCTGGCGGGGAATACGTCCGGTGAATACTTCTCCACCTCTGTGGATAACCTGTTTTTAAAAATGGAGTGATCATGACACCGCATGTGATGAAACGTGATGGCTGTAAAGTGCCGTTTAAATCAGAGCGCATCCAGGAAGCCATTCTGCGTGCAGCTAAAGCAGCGGGAGTCGATGACGCAGATTACTGCGCCACCGTCGCAGAAGTCGTTAGCAGCCAGATGACTGAACGCAGCCAGGTCGATATCAACGAGATCCAGACCGCGGTTGAAAACCAGCTGATGGCTGGCCCCTACAAACAGTTAGCCCGCGCCTACATTGAGTATCGCCACGATCGCGACGTGCAGCGTGAGAAGCGCGGTCGCCTCAATCAGGAGATCCGTGGCTTGGTGGAGCAGACCAACTCTGCCCTGCTCAATGAAAACGCCAACAAAGACAGCAAAGTGATCCCGACCCAGCGCGATCTGCTGGCCGGTATCGTCGCCAAACACTATGCCCGTCAGCATCTGCTGCCGCGCGACGTGGTCTCGGCACACGAGCGCGGCGAGATCCACTATCACGACCTCGATTACTCGCCGTTCTTCCCGATGTTCAACTGCATGCTGATCGACCTGAAAGGCATGCTGACCCAGGGCTTTAAAATGGGTAACGCCGAGATTGAACCGCCTAAGTCGATCTCCACGGCGACAGCGGTAACGGCACAGATCATCGCTCAGGTGGCGAGCCACATTTATGGCGGGACCACCATAAACCGCATTGACGAAGTGCTGGCCCCGTTCGTGACGGCGAGCTTCAACAAGCATCGGAAAACTGCCGAAGAGTGGCAGATCCCGGACGCGGACGGCTATGCGCACTCCCGTACCGAAAAAGAGTGCTACGACGCGTTCCAGTCGCTGGAATATGAAGTGAACACGCTGCACACCGCCAACGGGCAGACGCCGTTTGTGACCTTCGGTTTTGGCCTGGGTACCAGCTGGGAATCACGCCTGATCCAGCAATCCATTCTGCGCAACCGTATTTCCGGCCTCGGCAAGAACCGCAAAACCGCGGTGTTCCCGAAACTGGTGTTCGCCATCCGCGACGGCCTGAACCACAAGTTTGGCGATCCGAACTACGACATCAAACAGCTGGCGCTGGAGTGCGCGAGCAAGCGCATGTACCCGGACATTCTGAACTACGACCAGGTGGTAAAAGTCACCGGTTCGTTTAAAACGCCTATGGGCTGCCGCAGCTTCCTCGGGGTGTACGAGGATGAAAACGGCGAGCAGATCCACGACGGGCGTAACAACCTGGGCGTCATCAGCCTGAACCTGCCGCGCATCGCGCTGGAGGCCAAAGGCAATGAAGCTGAATTCTGGAAACTGCTGGATGAACGCCTGCAGCTGGCGCGTAAGGCGCTGATGACCCGTATCGCACGCCTTGAAGGGGTGAAAGCCCGCGTGGCGCCCATCCTCTATATGGAAGGGGCCTGCGGCGTGCGCCTGAAGGCGGACGATGACGTGTCCGAGATCTTCAAAAACGGCCGCGCGTCGATTTCGCTGGGCTATATCGGCATCCACGAAACCATCAACGCCCTGTCTGGCGACGCGCATATGTACGACAGCGCGGCCCTGCGCGAAAAAGGCATTGCGATTGTCCAGCGCCTGCGCGACGCGGTTGACCAGTGGAAAGAGGAAACTGGCTACGGGTTTAGCCTCTACAGTACGCCGAGCGAGAACCTGTGCGACCGCTTCTGCCGTCTGGACACCGCCGAGTTCGGGATTGTGGAAGGCGTGACCGACAAAGGATACTACACCAACAGCTTCCACCTCGACGTGGAGAAAAAGGTAAACCCGTACGACAAGATCGACTTCGAAGCGGCCTATCCGCCCATCGCCAGCGGCGGCTTCATCTGCTACGGCGAGTACCCGAACATCCAGCACAACCTGAAGGCGCTGGAAGACGTGTGGGATTATAGCTATCAGCACGTGCCGTATTACGGGACCAATACGCCAATCGACGAATGCTACGAGTGTGGCTTTACCGGTGAGTTCGAGTGTACGAGCAAAGGCTTTACCTGCCCGAAATGCGGCAACCACGATGCAGCCCGTGTCTCCGTGACCCGCCGCGTGTGCGGCTATCTCGGCAGCCCGGATGCCCGTCCGTTTAACGCCGGCAAGCAGGAAGAGGTGAAGCGCCGGGTGAAACATCTGGGGAATGGGCAGATCGGTTGAGCTACTGCCACATTTATGCCCGGTGGCGCTACGCTTACCGGGCCTACAATCCGCACTCACACTGTACCCGGCTTGGTTAACCGCTATGAACTACCATCAGTACTACCCCGTCGACATCGTCAACGGCCCCGGTACCCGCTGCACCCTGTTCGTTTCAGGCTGCGTTCATGAGTGCCCAGGCTGCTACAACAAAAGCACCTGGCGCGTAAATTCCGGCATGCCGTTTACCGCCGAAATGGAAGACCGCATCATCGACGACCTGAACGACACGCGCATCAAACGCCAGGGGATTTCGCTCTCCGGCGGCGATCCGCTCCATCCGCAAAACGTGCCGGAGATCCTGAAGCTGGTGAAGCGCATTCACCGCGAGTGTGCGGGAAAAGATATCTGGGTCTGGACGGGATATAAGCTGGAAGAGCTGAATGCTGCTCAGAGGGAAGTCGTGGATTTGATTAACGTGCTGGTGGACGGCAAGTTCGTGCAGGATTTAAAAGATCCGGCCCTGATCTGGCGCGGCAGCAGCAACCAGGTTGTGCATCATCTGCGTTAAACGCTAAAGCCGTTTATTTGTTTCATGATAAACGGCTGATTTCTCTCTCTTTCCGATAGCGATAACAAATACCGTAACTACGTTATCCTGAACCTGATAAACCAAACGATAACCCAGAGATCTGAGTTTTATTTTGTAGCAATCCGGCAGGCCGTGCAGGCGGGCCTATTCAATTCTGGGGTTCACTAAGACGTCAGCAAGTTTCTTTTTAAACTGGCATTTCACCGTATCGCCCAGCTTATGCCACTCCTTTAAAGCCCTAGGGTCGAACTCCAGTTCTTAAATCATCCAGACTAACCTTAATTCCCTTTTGTGGATTCGCCAGTCGCTCCCGGACTGTCTGTATCAGTTCATCTTCACTGTCACTGATGGTGACAGTTTTCACCGGCATACGCCCTGTTTCCGCAACGTACTGAAACAGTAACCGCACGGCTTCCGTTGGGGTAATATTGAGTTTTTCCAGCACGGCATACGCCTCATTTTTGAGTTTGTCATCCAGACGGACGTTAAGCGTGGCCATTATGCCTCCAGTAAAATCGAATGTGTAATGCAGTTTAGCATTACATTCGCATTACATCGAATTCTGGATAACGCCTCTCAAAACCGGCTCAAACTCTCCATCGCCTCAGCCTTAAACGCCGCAAAATCCTCGCACTGGCACAGGCGCGTCATTGCGCGTTCTCGCAGGAAAGTGACGAAGATGTCGTAAATCGCCATCGCCTCTTCGTACTCGCTTTTGCTGATGGCGAGCAGGAAGATGACGTGCGCCGTTTCATCCCCCCACTGAATACCCTGCGGAGCCAGCACCGTATAGACCACCGTTTTCTGTGCCAGCAGGCCGAGGGAGTGCGGCAGCGCGATGCCGTCGCCGAGCATGGTGCTGACGATAGCTTCACGCTCAACGACCGAATCCAGAAACTCCGCGCCAACAAAGCCTTCGCGTTCAAGCTGGTCACACAGCTCGCGGAACAGCGTTTGCTGGTCAACAGGTTTGTTGAGAATGCGGAAATGGGCCGCGTCGAAGTATTTCTCCAGCATCCACGGGCGGGTGCGGTCCACCAGCACCAGCTTGCCGATCTGCTCCAATTGATAATCGGTCGGGAACGGGGCGATCGTCACCACCGGTTTAGATTTTTCACTCACGCGGGCGGTGGAGATGACAAAGTCTTCGCCGATGGCATCCGCAAGCTCGTACTCGCGCAGAGTGAGCGTGCGCGTCACCTCGATCTGCGGGTATTTGCGCTGGAGCACCGCCTCGATCATGCGCACCATCGCATTACCGGCGTCGCACACCAGCAGTACGCGCGGCTGGCGCTGGTAGCCGATGTTGTAGTGGCGCTCCAGCCCGACGCCGATGTGCAGCACCAGAAAACCAATCTCGTTTTCGCTGATCGCATACGGGGTGTATTTCCCCCAGCTCGACACCGCCGCGAGAGTCATATCCCACGCCATCGGATAGTGCTGCTTGATGTTGTCCAGCAGCGGATTGGGGATCATGATTTGATAGCGCACGCGGGTGATCATGGTTTTGATGTGCGTGAGCAGATCGGCGTGCAGCTGCGCGTCGCTGAGCAGGTTGTAGTTATAGTGGGTGTTGATGTAGCGCAGGATATAGTTGACCAGCGCTTCGTCGTCGTCGGCGTTAATCGCGCTGGGGGCAATCTCCTGAATCTGCCGCGCCGCGATGTGGACGCACAGCCAGCTCTCTTCCGATGGCGCAAGCGCCTTGCCCGCCAGCTCCTGAATGGCCACCGCGATATCCTTCGCCGCCTCGCGCACGTTCTCTTCCACGTCTTCCGCGTGGAATTCCGGCAGCGGATACCCCTCGCTGATGCGCCGCACCGACACCGCGCAGTACAGGCGCAGGAACAGTTCGCCTTCGTCGGTCAGACGAATGTGATGGCGGGTGAGCGCGTCGTGAAGCACGACCACCATCTGCTCCGGTACCCCGGCGTTGAGCGCGACCTCCGTCACCAGCGGGTTAAGGCTGTCCTGCTGCGCCAGCTCCCACAGAAGATCGGTCAGGCAGGCGCGGACCGACATCTCGCTGCCAAACAGCTTCATGCCGTGGCGCGGGCGGGTTTCCAGCGTCAGGTTATAGCGCTGGAACCACTCGCGCACTTCCACCATGTCGCTCTGCAAGGTGGCGCGGCTGACAAACCACTCGTCGGCCAGATCTTCAAGCTTAAGTGAAAACGCCGACGTCAGGAAACGCACCACCAGATAGTGCACGCGCTCCGGTCCCGTTCGGGGAATACGCAGCGCGCGCGGGTGCGATGCCTGCAGCTGCTGATAGCGCTCGGCATCGTCAATTTTAAGCTGGTAGCCGTTACCCCGGCTCAGAATAAACTGCGCGCCGTGGCTCGCCAGCAGCGCGTTCAGGGCGGTGATATCTGCGCGGACGGTTCGCGTGGAGACCGACAGCCGCTGCGCCAGCTCGTCCTGCGGCAGCGTCTCGTTTTGCAACAGATCGAAAAGTTGCGCTAAACGTTGGTTCGGAAATCGCACGTCTTTGTCCTCTTACTGCTCAGGGTGAAATGACCATCTGGGATGGGCTGCCGACCGGGGTATAGTCTGGCTCGAAGCTCAGCTTGCCGTCCTGCGCCACGCGGAAACGGGTAATGTTGTCGCTGCGCTGGTTCATGACGTACAGCCAGCGGCCCTGCTTATCGAGCGTCAGGGTGCGCGGGTAGTCGCCGCGCGTCCAGACATCCTCCTGATGCGTCAGCGTGCCCTCCGCTGTTACGGTAAAGTGCCCGATACTGTTATGCAAACGGTTCGCCACATACAGCTGTTTACCATCGGCGCTTAGCGCCAGCCCGGCAGCAAAACTGGTGCCTTTATAGCCGTCCGGCAGGGCAGAGATCGTTTTGCCCTCTTTCAGCCTGCCGCTGCTGTCCAGCGCATAATGGGTGAGCGTCGACGCCTCTTCGTTAATCAGCCACAGGGCATCGCCTTTCGGCGTAAAGACGAAGTGGCGCGGACCGGCGCCTTTTGAGGAGGCGCTGATAAACGGCGGATCGTTCGGCGTTAGCTTTCCGGTTCGATCGTCAAAGCGGTACTGATAGATACGATCCAGCCCAAGATCGGTGGAAAAAACGTACTTCCCGCCCGGATCGGCGGCGATCATGTGCGCATGCGGGCCGTTGTGATCGCTGATCGCGAAACTGCCCTCAACGGCAGCTTCCGGCTTCGCCACGCCCGGTTCGCCCTGGTCCTGATGTCTGTCCGTCGCGTCACCCAGGCTGCCGTCCGCGTTGACGGGCAAAACGGCAATCGATCCGCTGACGTAGTTCGCCACCAGCAGATGCTTGCCGTTTGGCGTTAGCGAAAGATACACCGGCCCGGCGCCGCCGGAGGCCACCTGATTCAGCTCGCTCAGCTCACCGTTATCGCCGACGCGCAGCGCCTGCACCACGCCCTGCTCCACTTCGCTTGCCAGATACAGCGTTTTACCGTCTTGCGAAAGGGTCAACTGCGCCGCGTTCGGCAGTTTGCTCACCAGCGTTTTATCGTCCAGCGCGCCGGTTTGCGGGTCGATGGTAAAACGGTACAGCCCTTCACCGTTCGGATTATAGGTGCCCACCCAGGCGTATTGCGTCTGGGCGATGGCGGCGGTGGCGAGCATTGAGAGTGAAGCGACAAGCAGGTTACGGGTGTGCATGGTGGCTCCTTTATATGTGTGAGTTCTACTTCACCAGCTTCTTCGTCATCGCCAGCAGCGTACGCACATCTTCGGGACGCGTATCGCCGCTGGCTTTGTCGATAATCGAGCTGTAGATATGCGGGATGATTTTGCTCACGCCCGCGTCGAGGGCGATCTGCAGGATCGCCTCATAGTTTTCCAGATCGATACCCCCCGTCGGCTCCAGCCAGAAGTCGTGACGGGCGCAGGCTTCCGCCACCGCCTGGTATTCGTCACGGCACTTGAGGGCGCCCATCGGGAAGTACTTAATCGAACTGCCGCCGAAGTCTTTCAGCAGGGCAATCGCCGTTTCAACCGGCACGATACCGTCCGGCGCTTTGCTGCTCAGCGGGCCGGTGGAGATTTTCACCATACCGACGGTACCGGTCGGAGAGACCAGGCCATTGACCACCGATTCATTCTGCCCCAGCAGCGCGCGGCTCGCGGCCACGCCGGTGAAGACCTGATTAACGTGCTGCGGCTGCACCTGGCGGGAGATCTCGCTCACCATTGCCGACTGGTTCGGATCGCCCGCGCCCAGCCCTACGGAGAGCGCGTTATCAATCAGCGCCGCGTATTCACGCATATCCGCGACCGCGCTCGCCACGTCCGGGTAATTTTTGGAGAGCACGCCCACCAGCACGTGACCTTCCGCCGCCTCGTAAATGGCGCTGGCGTTGGCTTTCGAGCCGGCCAGCACGTTCAGGCAGACGCGGTCACGGTAAAAATTGGGGGTCAGTTTCATGCGTTTTTCTCCTGTCCTAATACTTCACTAATGCGGCGGTAGACGATGTTCAGCTGGTCAGCACTTACGCTGCGCACGTCCGCTTCGATAATCCCTTCGTTGGCCTTGTAGCCACGGAAATAGATGGCGTATTCGCCCTGCTTGAGCGCGTTCACCAGGTCACCCGTGCCGACGCCTGTGGTGGCTTCGTCGAACTTAATTTCGGTGCGGGCGATATCGCGACCCGCGCTGTCCCAGACCACGCGGGCGGTGACGCCGTTCAGGGTGTTGAGCGCGTCGATAAACGGTTTCATCTTCGCCACCATCTCGGCACCGCTTTCCTTGGTGGCCGTCAGGTAGTGTTCAATGGCGCAGGTCAGGCCGAGGATCCCCTCTTTACCCACCTTCATGGCGCGGCCAATGCCCGCCGTCTGGCGTTTCACCCACTCGACGTACTGGGTTTTGCCGATCACCAGGCCGCTGGTTGGCCCCTCGATCGCCTTCGCGCCGCTGTAAATCACCAGATCCGCGCCGGAGCGGTAGTACACGTGCAGATCTTCTTCCGCCGCGGCATCGACGATCAGCGGCAGGGAGTGTTTACGTGCGACGACAGCCGCCTGCTCGACGCTGAGCATGCTTTTCTGCACGCAGTGGTGCGATTTGATGTAGAGGATCGCCGCCGTGCGCGGGGTGATGGCCGCCGCCAGCTGGTCGGCGGAGCATTCGTTGGCGTAACCCGCTTCCACCAGCTTGCCGCCGCCCAGCGCCACCATGGTGCCGACCGGCGCGCCAAAGTTAACGTTGTGGCCTTTCGGCAGGACGATTTCATTGTTCTCGATTGGCGTGACGTGCAGGTTTTCCAGCAGCCAGTCGCTGTCTTTTACCAGCACCGCCGCCACGGACTGGGCGATGCCCGCCGACGCGCAGGAGACCACCGTCGCGCCTTCCACATCCAGCAGCTTCGCGATGTATTCCCCGGTTTTATTGACCAGATCCTTCATCTCGAAGTAATGATTCATGCCGTCCATCGCCGCCTGCACTACTTCCGGGCGCGGCGTGGAGACGCCCAGCGCCGTCATGCGGCCAGAGGTGTTGATAACCTGCTTTAAATTATACTTCTCATAAATCGAAGGCATGTTCCGTGCTCCCTTGTTCGGTCATGTAGCCCTTGCCCGCGCGGATCGCGGCAAGCGGCACCAGAATGTGTTCAGCCTGCAGGCTGTCGTTTTCAGCGTCCGTCAGCACCGTTGGCTGGCGTTTAATCGTGAACAGCGTCAGGTCGGCGTCGAGACCCGGCTGGATGCGGCCCTTGCGCGTCAGGCGCAGGCCGTCGGCGGCGTTCGAGGTCACGCAGTCAATCACCTGCGGCAATGACATGCCGATGGCGAGAAACTTCGACATCACGCTTGCCAGCGAGCCCACCGGGCCGTTGATGCGGTTGCGGCAGTAGATATCCGAGCTGATGGTGTGCGGCAGAATGCCCATCGCGATGGCGCGTTTCGCCACCTCAAAGCTGAAGCTCGCCGTGCCGTGGCCGACGTCCAGACGCACGCCACGCTTCAGGGCGGAGGTGATGGAGGCGCGCAGCTCGCCGGACGGCGTCAGAATGCGGTTAGGCTTACCGTTATAGCAGTGGGTAATGATGTCGCCGGAGCTTAACAGCTCGGCGATTTCATCGAGGTTCGGCGGGTTATTGCCGATGTGCACCATCAGCGGCAAGTCGCCATTCTCTTTCTGGATGGCTTTGGCGCGCTCCAGCGGCGTGATGCCGTTTTCACCGACCACGCTGCTGCTCATGCGCGCCTTCAGGCCGACAATAAAATCCGGGTGGCGCTTCACCGCCTGCTTCACCGCATCGGCGTCAATGTTTGCCATGTTGGCCAGCTCGTTCTGGGCAATCAGCCCCACGCGGGAGATATTCAACAGGGCAAAGACCTCGGTGGAGGCCTTGCGGGTAATCGCGTAGAAATCGTCCACGTCGTCGGCCCCGGTACTGCCCGCGTCCACCACGGTAGTGACGCCGGTGGCAATGCCCACGCTGTCCGGCTCGTCGTGGTAAATCGGTGAGTTCGGGTAGCAGTGAACGTGGGAGTCAATCCAGCCCGCGCTAACGTACACGTCACCGTTAAGCTCAACCGTTTTACGGGCGGGAGCGTCAATTTCGCCCGTCGCGGCGATCTTCCCGTCCTGAATGGCGATATCGGTCAGGGTATCGTCGGCGAGGCGCGCACGGCGCAGGAGTAAATCAAACATGAGGATCTCCTGATATGGCGGGCGCCGGAGCGCCCGCGAGTATTAAAGGGCGACCGGGAACAGCCAGCCCAAAATCATTGCGCCGAGGATGGCGCCACCGGTAATCGGCTTCTGCCAGATGTAGAACAGCAGCGCGCCGACCAGCGAACCGACGCCGATTGGAATGGAGGCGGTCATCGCGCTGAGGATAATCAACGGCCCGAGGAAGCGGCCGGAGGCGTTACCCGCGCCCATCATCACGTCTGCGCCGTAGGTGGAGTTGCTTTGGTTGATGGTGAACTTACGCGCCAGGATGATGACGTAGCCAATCGCCAGACCAATCACCAGGCCGGTAATCAGCGAGGCAATGAAGTTGGTCACCGGGAACATGATCCCCGCACCCAGCAGCAGCGCCGGTACGCCGAGGCCCACGCCGGTCTGGATCGCCCCACCGATGTCGAGAATACCGACTAGCGACCCTTCAATAATGCGGGCGAACAGGAAGCTCGCGCCGAACGCCGCCACCGCGCCGTAGACGCCGGTATCGATGCCCGCTTTCAGCATCGCCACGAAGGCCACTTCGTTAAACGCGCCGATGCCGTAGAGGTAGTACATGTGCGTCCCGGCGAAGACGCCGGAGGAGAGCAGGCCAACGAAGATCGGGAACGACCAGTCGGCATACCAAAAACCTTTATTCTGTTCCATTTAGAGGCTCCTGTTATTTACCGCTGAGCGAGTTGTGGATCATGTCGAGCCAGTTCGGCACGGTCAGATGGAAGGATTCGATCATCTTCATGTCGAAGCCGCGGAAGAAGCCGCTCAACACGAACAGCAGCACGATCGCCGCCATCATCACTTTGGTGACGTGGTTCCAGCCGCTCTCCTCAACGCCTTTACCGATCAGGATGCCGAGAACCAGACCCGGTACGGCGTTCCCCATGATCAGCTGCGCCGCGCCGCCGAAGATGGTGGCCCAGAAGCCCGATTTTTTACCCGCGTCGATGGCCGCCAGCCAGAAGATCACCGGCATCACGGTGTTAACCAGCAGGTTCGCGGCAGGCACCAGCACCTTCACGGCGGTAACCTGCAGCGCTGCCGGCACGGAGGAGGCGGTCAGGTTCAGGAAGGTGACGACGAGCATGCCAATCACGCCGCAGGCAATCGCCATTTTGCGGGGATCGTGCAGCGTTTCGCCGACGTTACGGTTTTTGATCATCAGTGCAGCAGCACCCCAGTTCGGGATGATGCGGTGGTCAACGTCCTGTGTGAAGGCACCTGCAGCCACGGAAGAGGCCCAGGCGTTAAAGAAGAAACCTAACCCAAAGGAGAAGTGGGACGCCGGATCCCCTTCACAGGAGTTCAGTTCCCCCAACGTACGAAACGCGCCCATACCCTGAGTGGTAGGCGCATGAAACATGCGTGCAGCCCCGGCTCCGACACCGACGCCAACCAGGCCGCCAATGATGAGCGATTTTATTAATATAATTAAGAACATCAGTCTGCCCTTTTATGAATAATCAGCGTTGCGTGACGAAATCCACTCGGTCAAGATTGATGGCGGTCACGTTGACGGTCACATCCAGCTCCACGCTGTAGGTGCGTCTTTCCCGGCGCAAAAAGAAGAACAGAAACGCTTCTTTACGCACCGCTTCTTGCGCCTGAACAACCTGCACATCCTGTGGCTCAATACGCAGTAAGATATGCGGTGAGGCTTTCATCACCGCGGCCTGAACGTGGTTGAGCGCGTCGGCAAAGGCGCGCGCTTTGGCGTCGCCCTTCCCCTTCACTCTCACCGTGGTTGTGAACTGTTCTTTCATGCTTATGCGCCGTATTTCTTCTGCCACGCCTGCACCAGACGCTCGCCCAGCTCTTCTTTATCCATAAAGCCAAAGCCCAGCACGTTGCAGCCTTCGTTGATGGCGGTCACGCCCTCTTCCACGGAACGCATGCCGTATTTGGCCTTGTAGCCATATTTGGTTTGGGCGGTGATGGCCCCCGCGCCGCCGCTGCCGCAGAAGGAGATGCCGAAGGTGGCGTTTTCCGCTTTCATTACGTCGCCGAGCTTCATGTCCGCCGCCATGCCCGGCACAACCACTGCGCGTCCACCTGCTTTTTCCACACCCGCAGCCACTTTCTGACCTTTACCCAGGCGATCGCCAATCACGACTGTAATCTGTTCCATGTGTTGCTCCTTAAAGGTTGTCTTTCGCGACTTCAAAGTGAACGGAGAGCAGCCAGGCCTCTTCATCAGGAAGGTTGCCAAACTGCGCCACCACT
This sequence comes from Enterobacter cloacae complex sp. P42RS, assembly GCF_014930595.1. Lineage (NCBI taxonomy): Bacteria > Pseudomonadati > Pseudomonadota > Gammaproteobacteria > Enterobacterales > Enterobacteriaceae > Enterobacter > Enterobacter cloacae complex sp. P42RS. Next base: position 102,661 of record NZ_JADBRK010000005.1, on the reverse strand, counting down.
TCACGGGCAAGCTGCATTGAATCTGGTGAAATTTCGTCGAACAGCTCTGCTTCAACCTCCGGCAGCGGCTCGCCGGTCACGGACCGGTGCGCCATTGCGCGAACGTGGGAGGTGAGCATCTGCTCCTGTACCGCATTGGGGATGATGTTGTGCCGGGCCAGCAGGGCATAAACCTGCTGCAGCATGGTGTTCGCGAGCTGTTCTGTTTGCACCGCCTGTTCCCCAACGTCGTTCATTACCGCTCCGTTAATCACTCGTCTTACCCCGTTAATGGCTCTGGAATAAAACTAACGTTGGGCGTGAAGGGTTTGTAGCGAGTTGTTTTCCACTTCGAAGTGGAAAGGCGAGCCGCAGCAGTGATCTGTGCCACATAAATATGGTGAATCTGGATTAACGGCCGCATTTACGTGATGAATGTCACGCTATTAAGCGGCACTAAACAGGTAAGCGGAGTGGAAAAGTTTACGAGCAGGCTCGTAGAAATGTGACGTGGATAAGGTTTTCTTATGGGGATTCGCTAGAGTGGCTGCGGGTGCTTGAGACTGACCGTCTCAGGCATGGGACGGAAAGTGGAAAGCCCCGCCTGATAGAAAATCAGGGCGGGGGCTCGAAACGACACGTCGGACCGTGGAGTTCGCTACCTCGCCCGCTTTAAAGCAAGGAGGCATCCATGAAACGCCAATCCCCAATTATCCGGGTTTCGATGATTGTTGCTTTGACAATAATCATCTTAACGCTGGTGACGAGGAAAACACTGTGCGAGATCCGTTTTCGAAACGGCTCGCTTGAAGTGACAGCGCGGATGGATTGTCGCTCCGGCCAGTAGGGAGCAAGGATGCGGGGGCGCTTAGTGCGCCTCCGCATACGGAGGAAGGACGTACAGCTCAGGCACCCAATTAACGATATTTCTTGTGATACGTATTGCGCGTCGCCACAAACTGGTCGGCCGCCGCCTGGGCTTCCTTCACTTTGCCTTCGTTAGCCAGCTTCAGCGCGCCGTCGATCTGACCGACCAGCACGTCAAAGCCGTGGCGATAGTCTTTCATCTCTGCGCTGTCTGCCGCTTTGCTTTCCAGCTTTGGCGGCGTCGCTTTTTGCGCGTCCAGCGCCGCTTCACGCATTTTGGTCAGTGCGCCTTTCATTTCCGCCGCATTGTCCGTTTTCTGCACTACCTTCAGGTTTTGACTGAGGATGTCCATGTTGTCTTCGAGATCGGCAGCAAACGCAGAAGAGCCAAGAACCAGCGTTGAAGCCGCGACGATCGCTAACAGGTGTTTACGCATTGCTCACTTCCTTTTTTATTATTGAAACGCTTGTCGGGTATTACTGGCCGGCGATTTTCATTTCCGGCAGTAATACAGAACCACACTGTATATTGCTACGTGTTTCAATATCGTTACCGACCGTAACGATATTGCGCCACATGTCCTTCAGGTTACCGGCGATGGTAATTTCGCTCACCGGATACTGAATTTCGCCGTTTTCGACCCAGAAGCCTGCCGCACCGCGAGAATAGTCACCGGTGATGCCGCTTACGCCCTGGCCCATCAGCTCGGTGACCACCAGACCGGTGCCCATCTCTTTCAGCATCTGCTCGAAGTTCAGGCCCTGCCCGGCAATGCGCCAGTTGTGGATCCCGCCCGCGTGCCCGGTGCTTTTCAGCCCCAGCTTGCGCGCGGAGTAGTTGGTCAGCAGCCACTGGGTCAGAATGCCGTCTTTAACGATATCGCGGCGTTCCGTGCGCACGCCTTCGCTGTCGAATGGCGTGGAGGCCAGCCCTTTCAGCAGGTGCGGATGTTCCTCGATAGTCAGCCACTCCGGCAGGATCTGCTTGCCCAGCGAGTCGAGCAGGAAGGTCGATTTACGGTACACCGAGCCGCCCGCGATAGCGCCCACCAGATGACCAAACAGGCCGGTCGCCACTTCATTAGCAAAAATGACTGGGGCCTTCATGGTGGAGAGCTTACGCGGCGACAGGCGAGACAGCGTGCGTTCGGCACACTCTTTGCCCACCCACTCAGGAGACTGCAAATCCTCCAGCGCGCGGCCAATGGTGTAGGCGTAGTCACGCTCCATGTCGCCGTTCTCTTCGGCAATCACGCAGCTTGAAAGCGAGTGACGGGTGGAGCAGTAGCCCTGCAGCATGCCGTGGCTGTTGCCGAAAAATTTGATGCCGTAGTGGCTGTTGAAGCTGCCGCCTTCGGTATTCGTGATGCGCTTGTCAGCCTGCAAAGACGCCTGCTCGGCGCGCGCGGCCAGCTCAATCGCTTCATCCGGAGTGACTTCAGCCGGGTGGAACAGATCGAGATCCGGCGCGTCAAACGCCAGCAGATCTTTATCCGCCACGCCTGCGTAAGGATCCGGAGAGGTGTAACGGGCGATATCCAGCGCCGCCTGCACCGTGCGGGCGATGGCATCCGGGCTGAGATCGGTGGACGACGCGCTGCCTTTGCGGTTCTGGTGATACACCGTGATCCCAAGCGCGCCATCGCTGTTAAATTCTACATTCTCCACTTCGCCATAGCGGGTGCTCACGCTAATGCCGGTGGTTTTGCTGACCGCCACTTCGGCGCCATCTGATTTACCTGAAGCGAGCGTCAGCGCGGTGGAGACGGCTTCTTCCAGAATCTTACGCTGCGCTTCAACTTGTGAGGTTACTTTCATCGCAAATGCCATACTGTAAGAGAGAGTTAAGTGAAGTCTAACAGAGAACCGTTTTTCAGTGCGCGTCTTAACTGGTAACATTAGCCTCTTTTTTTAAGGAGCCTGACATGACTAAGCAGCCCGAAGACTGGCTCGACGACGTTCCCGGTGATGACATCGAAGACGAAGATGATGAGATCATCTGGGTCAGTAAAAGTGAAATTAAACGTGACGCCGAAGAGTTAAAACAGCTTGGCGCAGAAATGGTAGAACTGGGTAAAAACGCGCTGGATAAGATCCCGCTCGACCAGGATCTGCGTGATGCCATTGAACTGGCACAGAAAATCAAGAAAGAAGGCCGTCGTCGCCAGCTTCAGCTTATCGGTAAAATGCTGCGTCAGCGCGACGTGGATCCGATCCGTCAGGCGCTGGACAAGCTGAAAAACCGCCACAACCAGCAGGTTGCGCTGTTCCATAAGCTGGAGCAGATCCGCGATCGTCTGATTGAACAGGGTGATGATGCGGTACCGGAAGTGCTGAACCTGTGGCCGGATGCCGACCGCCAGCAGCTGCGTTCTTTGATCCGCAACGCGAAGAAAGAGAAAGAGGGGAATAAGCCGCCGAAATCCGCGCGTCTGATTTTCCAGTATCTGCGCGAGCTGTCTGAGAACGCAGAGTAAGCCCCTCACCCCAAAGGGAAGAGGGAGAAGAGATAATGTAAGCCCGGGAAGCGCTAGCGCCACCGGGCTTTTTTTTACTCTGCGGCCGCGGCTTTCTTCGCCAGACCGTCCAGCAGCTTCTGATGGATCCCACCGAACCCGCCGTTGCTCATCACCAGAATGTGGTCGCCAGGCTGTGCGGCTTTCACCACCATATCCGCTAAGACATCCACGTCCGCGCTCCAGTGCGCAGGCTGAATGCAGGCGTCGGCCACTTCAGCCACCTGCCACGGAATATGCTGCGGCTGCAGCAGGAAGACCTCATCGGCACGTCCTAACGACGGCGCGAGATCGTCTTTGCAGATGCCCATCTTCATGGTGTTCGAGCGCGGTTCCAGCACCGCCAGAATGCGCGCGGTGCCGCCAACCTTGCCACGCAGGGCGGCAAGCGTCGCCAGAATGGCCGTTGGGTGGTGCGCGAAATCGTCATACACCGTCACGCCGTTCGCTTCGCCGCGCAGCTCCAGGCGGCGGCGGGCGTTGATAAACGTCCCCAGCGCATTGGCCGCATCCGCAGGCAGTACGCCCACGTGGCGCGCCGCGGCGATCGCCATCAGGCCGTTGTGCATGTTGTGCTCGCCCACCAGGCCCCACTTCACCTCGCCCACTTTCTCACCGTCGAGCAGTACTTCCCACTCGGAGGCATCCGCGTTGAGTTTTTTCGCCTGCCAGTGGCCCTGCTCGCCCACCAGCTCCTGCTCGCTCCAGCAGCCCATCGCCATGGTCTGCTTCAGGTTGATGTCGTTCTCCGGCAGGATAATGCGGCCCTGGCCCGGAACAATGCGCACCAGGTGGTGGAACTGTTTCTGAATGGCTTTCAGGTCGTCAAAGATATCCGCGTGGTCAAACTCAAGGTTGTTGAGGATCAGCGTGCGCGGGCAGTAGTGCACGAATTTGGAACGCTTGTCGAAGAATGCGCAGTCGTATTCATCCGCCTCAATCACAAAGAACGGGCTGTCGCCGAGACGCGCAGAGACGTCGAAGTTACCCGGCACGCCGCCGATCACGAAGCCCGGCTTGTAGCCGCAGGCTTCGAGGATCCAGGTCGCCATACCGGCGGTGGTGGTTTTGCCGTGGGTACCGGCTACGGCAATCACCCAGCGGTCGCGCAGCACGAAGTCATGCAGCCACTGCGGGCCGGACATGAACGGAATATTGCGTTCCAGCACCGCTTCAACGCACGGGTTACCGCGGGTCATGGCGTTGCCAATGATGACCAGATCCGGCTCGGGATCCAGCTGGCTGGCATCGTAGCCCTGAATTAAAGAGATGCCCTGTTTTTCCAGAAGCGTGCTCATCGGCGGATACACATTGGCGTCCGAACCTGTCACTTCATGGCCCAGCGAGCGCGCCAGCATTGCCAGTCCGCCCATGAAAGTGCCACAAATCCCCAATATATGAATGCGCATACGTCACTATCCTTCTTTAATGTGGCGCACATTTTACTCACATGTTAGCGGCTGTGAAACGCATTTCAGGTAAATCCGTATGTTGCTGGCGCGATTCACCTCTGCGCTACTATTTGAATATTTGTTAAGATTGTTGGGCATTAGTCGTTTTAGTGAACATACAATCGCTCTACTCACAAAGATGCAGGGAAAGTGTTATGAAAACGTTAGGTGAATTTATTGTCGAAAAGCAGCACGAGTTCTCTCATGCTACGGGTGAACTCACTGCTTTGCTGTCGGCAATAAAGCTGGGCGCTAAGATCATCCACCGTGATATCAACAAGGCCGGTCTGGTCGATATCCTGGGTGCCAGCGGTGCCGAGAACGTTCAGGGCGAGGTTCAGCAGAAACTCGATCTGTTCGCAAATGAAAAACTGAAAGCTGCACTGCGCGCGCGCGACATCGTTGCGGGTATCGCCTCCGAAGAAGAAGATGAAATTGTTGTTTTCGAAGGGTGTGAACACGCGAAATACGTCGTACTGATGGATCCGCTCGACGGCTCCTCCAACATCGACGTTAACGTTTCTGTCGGTACCATTTTCTCCATCTACCGCCGCGTCACGCCTGTTGGTACGCCGGTAACCGAAGAAGATTTCCTGCAGCCGGGCAGTAACCAGGTTGCGGCCGGTTACGTCGTTTATGGCTCGTCCACCATGCTGGTCTACACCACCGGATGCGGGGTTCACGCCTTTACCTACGATCCGTCGCTGGGCGTCTTCTGCCTGTGCCAGGAACGTATGCGCTTCCCGGAGAAAGGCAGCACTTACTCCATCAACGAAGGCAACTACATCAAGTTCCCGAACGGCGTGAAGAAGTACATCAAATTCTGCCAGGAAGAAGATAAAGCGACCCAGCGCCCTTACACGTCCCGCTACATTGGCTCTCTGGTCGCGGATTTCCACCGTAACCTGCTGAAGGGCGGTATCTACCTTTACCCAAGCACCGCCAGCCACCCGGACGGGAAGCTGCGCCTGCTGTACGAATGCAACCCGATGGCGTTCCTGGCCGAACAGGCTGGCGGCAAGGCGAGCGACGGTAAACAGCGTATTCTGGACATCGTGCCGGAAAGCCTTCACCAGCGTCGTTCGTTCTTCGTTGGCAACAACCATATGGTTGAAGACGTTGAACGTTTTATCCGTGAGTACCCGGACGCGTAATATCTCTCCCGGGGAGCCAGTCTGGCTCCCCAACACATTTATATATTTTACCGTATAAGTGTTTATAAAAATCACGCTTTAATCTTCACCCCTGCTCCTGCATTATTTCCATAACAGTTTGACATTTATTTCCTGGAGCAGAATTGCAATGAAAAATTATTCCCGGGCTAATACCGGCATTGATTTAAATCTTATCCCTGTATTTATTGAAGTCGTCCGCTGCGGCAGTATGGCAAAAGCCTCTTTGCGCCTGGAGATGTCCCGTCCTGCGGTGAGCCTGGCGTTGAAGCGTTTTAATCAACTGTTTGATGAGCCGTTATTTTTTCGCAAAGGTTTATATCTCGAGCCGACTGAAAAAGCGTTAGCGTTAACCAACTCGCTGGAATTATTAATGGGTGATATTCACGATAATATTGCGGCGGTAAATTCCGCGAGAAATAAAGCCCCGGCACAGAACGCACCGGGGCTGGGAAATATTATGCCGCAGTCTGAGCCGTCACTTTAAATGATGACATGGCTTCCATCAGCTGACGCGACTGCTCCTCAAGGGAGCGGGTCGCGGCGGAGGATTGCTGCACCAGCGCCGCATTCTGCTGCGCGGTTTCATCCATCTGGTTCACCGCAATATTCACCTGCTCGATGCCGCGGCTCTGCTCCTGAGACGCGGTGGCAATTTCGCGCATCAGTTTGGTCATGCGCAGCACTTCGGTGGCAATCTCATCCATCGTTTCACCCGCCTGCTGGGCCAGCTCGCTACCCTCGTTAACGTGGGCCTGCGAATCGCCGATCAGAGAGCGGATCTCTTTCGCCGCGTCGGCGCTGCGGCTGGCAAGGTTGCGGACTTCACCCGCGACCACGGCAAACCCGCGCCCCTGCTCGCCCGCGCGCGCCGCTTCCACGGAGGCGTTAAGCGCCAGAATGTTGGTCTGGAAGGCAATACCGTCAATCACGCTCAGGATGTCGGCGATGCGCGCCGAACTGCCGGAGATATCGCGCATTTTTTCAATCACGTAGCAGACCATTTCGCTGCCGTGATCGGCGGTGTCGGAAACAGACTTCGCCAGCTGGTGCGCCTGCTCGGCGTTGTCGGCGTTAAGCTTCACCGTGGCGGTGATCTGCTCCATGCTGGCGGCGGTCTGCTCCAGCGACGTGGCGGTGGATTCGGTGCGCTCGGCAAGATCCCGGTTCCCCGCCGTCAGCTCGCGGCTGCCGGTATCAATTTGCGAGCTGGCATCGCGAACCCGCAGAACCGAGCTCATCAGCGACTGACGCATCTCCTCTATCGCCGCGTTGAGGCGGTTAAACTCCTGGCTCGCCGGGGCATTCAGCATGTGGGTTAAATCGCCCGCTGCCACGTTCTCCAGCTGAGCAATGGAGGCCGACAGCGGCTTGAGCAGCATATGGCGCAGCGCCAGCCAGGCGAGCGCGATAATGCCCGCCGTCAGCAGCGCGGCGACAATAATCAGGATCAGCACGCGGGTTTTACTCGCCTGTACGGCACGCACTTCCGCCTGACCTCGCGCTTCGCTCCATTTCTGAAACGCCTGCATGTCGTTATCGAACTGCTTCGCCACCGGAATCAGCGTGTTCTCCAGCAGATCGTAATAGCTGTCTGCGCTCTGGTCATTCAGGGTTTTCAGCATCGGGCCGATCCCCTGCTGGTTATATGTCGCCAGGCTGGCCGCGACTTTGTCGAGGAGCTGCTGCCCCTGTTCGTCAGCCACGCCGCCGTCAATCACGCCTTTTAACGTTTTCAGGGCCAGGGCGACTTCCTGATTGATGTTTTTTACCGCTTTGGCCGCATCGTCCAGCATGCCGATTTCCATCATGCGGACGGCCTGACCCGCCTCATTGCGCGCGCGCAGGATCAGCGTATAGCCGGTATTCAGCTGCACCATCTGCTCACCCTGAAGGTGATTAATGCGCTGCAGTGAGGAAGAACTCTGTGTGAGGGCATAAATGCCGATGCCGCTGACAATCAGCAGCAGAAGGGTCATAACGGCCAGTAAAGAGAGCAAGCCGGTACGAATCGATAGCGTTTTAAGCATGATATTATTTCCGGTAGCGAGATATTTCTGGGCATAAAAGAAGATTATCGGCCGCTACCGGAGAATATTTATACACGTGTTACAGGCGAACTCTGACGATTCTCCCAAAGCACCGTCAGACCGCGTTGCAGGGCAATAAAAATAAACAGCAGAATGCCGATGGCGATCTTCGTCCACCACGAACTGAGCGTGCCGTCAAAGTTGATATAGGTTTGTATCAGCCCCTGGATCGCGACACCGAACAGCGTCCCCAGCACCGTCCCTACCCCGCCGCTGAGCAGCGTGCCGCCGATAACCACCGAGGCAATCGCATCCAGCTCGACGCCGACGCCTGCAAGGGCATAGCCCGCCTGGGTATAAACTGAGAAGACAATACCCGCCAGCGTTGCCAGGCCGGTCGAAAGCATATAGATGCGGATGGTGGTGCTGCGGGTTGAGATCCCCATCAGGTTGGCCGACGTGGCGTTGCCGCCAATAGCATAAACCTGATTGCCAAACCGGGTTCGGTGGGCAAGGAAAATACCAATCACCACCACCCCCAGCATCAGCAGCCCCATCGCACTTAAACGCCCGCCGCCGGGAATTTTCCACGCCAGGCTGGAGAGCGTGTCATACACCGGATGGTTAATCGGAATCGACTCCTCAGAAACCAGATAACTTACGCCGCGCAGGAAAAACATCCCGGCCAGCGTGATGATAAAGGCCGGAATTTTCAGCGCGTCGATCAGAAGCCCCATAAAGGCGCCAAACGCGCAGCCCATCACCAGCACCAGCGGAAACGCCACCAGCGGCGAGATGCCCCAGAAGCCGATCGCCTTCGCAAGGAATACCCCCGTGAACGCGATCACCGACCCGACGGAGAGATCGATCCCGCCGGAGAGGATCACAAAGGTCATGCCGACGGCGATAATGCCTAAAAAGGCGTTGTCCGTCAGAATGTTGCAGATCACGCGCGTTGAGGCAAAACCGGGGAACTGCGTGAGGCAGTAGAGATACCCCAGCACAAACACGCCCAGCGTGATCATTAACGGTAAATTACGTTTTATCATGGCCACGGATCCCCTTAATGATGCTGACAAAGCGCGGCGACTGGACGATCAGCACGCAGAGTACAACTACCGCTTTTACCACCTGGTTGAGTTCCGGCTGGAATCCCGAGAGCAGGATCCCGGTGTTCATGCCCTGAATGATCAGCGCGCCGATCACCGAGAGCAGCAGGTTAAAGCGCCCGCCCATCAGCGACCCGCCGCCGATCACCACCGCGAGGATCGCATCCAGCTCCAGCCAGAGCCCGGCGTTATTGGCATCGGCCCCGCGAATATCGGCGGCGACGATGACACCGGCAATGGCGGCGCAGACGCCGCTCAGCACGTAGGTCAGCATCACCATCAGGCGGGTGTTGACCCCGGCGTTGCGCGCGGCGCGAATGTTGATCCCCACCGCCTCAATAAACATGCCGAGCGCCGTTTTGCGGGTGAAGAGCCAAAAGACAATAAGCGTGACCAGGGCAATAATCACCGGCGTCGGGAAGAACAGAAGGTTGCCGCTGCCAAGCCATGCCAGGCTCGGAGAGTTGAAGGTAACAATCTGCCCCGAGGTGATCAACTGTGCGACCCCGCGCCCGGCCACCATCAGGATCAGCGTAGCGACAAAGGGCTGAATTTTCAGCACCGCCACCAGAATGCCGTTCCATAGTCCGGCCAGCACGCCGGTGCCTAAGGCCGCCAGCAGTACCACCGGCAGGCTGTGACCGGCCACGGTCATGGAGGCTGCCGTGGCCCCGGCGATAGCCATCACCGCGCCGACGGAGAGATCTATTCCGCCGGTGGCGATCACCAGCGTCATCCCAATCGCCAGCAGCGCCACGGGCGCGGCGCGGTTTAAAATATCGATCGGGCTGCCAAACAGGCGGCCATCCTGAACAATAATCTGGAAGAAATGCGGTGCGACAAGGCTATCTACCAGCAGCACCACCAGCAGCGCTGCAATTTGCGGCGTGCCGGTTGGCCAGCTAAAGCGGCGCTTTGACTCACCGGTTTGCGAAAGCGAACGGGACATCACGATTCACTCCTTACGCCGCGATGGCATTCATGATTGCCGGAACGGACAGTTTATCCAGTGGGATCTCTGCCACCTGTTTGCGATCGCGCATGATGATGACGCGATCGGCATAGCCCACCAGCTCCTCCAGCTCGGATGAGATAACCAGCAGGGCCAGCCCGTCCGCACAGAGCGTTTCGATAAGCCGGATAATTTCGGCGTGCGCGCCCACGTCGATACCGCGCGTCGGCTCGTCAAGGATCAGGAACTGCGGTTTGGTCAGCAGCCAGCGGGAGAGCAGCACCTTCTGCTGGTTACCGCCGGAGAGAAATTCAATCGGCTGCTCCGCGCTCGGGGTGCGGATGCCGAGCTGGCGGATAAAGCGCTCGGCGATGGCGTTTTGCTCTTTACGTGGGATCGGGCGCAGCCAGCCGCGCTGGGCCTGCAGGGCCAGGATGATATTTTCCCGCACCGAGGCGGCGGCAATGATGCCGTCCGTTTTCCGGTCTTCCGGGCAGAAGCCAACGCCCAGACAGGAGGCCTGATGCGGCGATCGCAGGGTTTGCGGTTTGCCCTTGATCAGCGCGGTGCCGCTGTCGGCAGGCTTGATCCCGAAGATCACCTCGGCGGTTTCGGTTCGGCCCGAGCCCAGCAGGCCCGCCAGCCCGACAATTTCGCCGGGACGCACCTCAAGGTTAAACGGCGATATCACGCCTTTCTTGCCGTAATCGCTGAACGCGGCAACCGGTTTTTCGCTCAGCAACGTGCGGCCCGCACGCTGGAGCGCGTTGGTTTCCAGCTCGCGGCCCAGCATCATTTTCACCAGCTCGATCTGCGGCAGCTCGCGGGTTTCGCGGCAGCCGACAAAGCTGCCGTTGCGCAGCACCGTAATGCGGTCGCTCACCTCATACACCTGATCGAGAAAGTGCGTGACGAAGATCAGGCTCACGCCCTGATCGCGCAGCTGGCGCATCAGGGTGAAGAGCATCTCCACTTCCTGGGTATCGAGGCTGGCGGTGGGTTCATCGAGGATCAGCACCTTCGCAGAGAGATCGATCGCGCGACAGATGGCGACGATCTGCTGCATCGCCACGGAAAAGCGGTTCAGCGGCTCGCGGACGTCGAGGGAGAAGCCGTAGGACTCCATCAGCTTCGTGGCGCGCGCCTCCATCTCTTTGCGGCGCAGCAGGCCAAAGCGGCGTGGCTCGCGGCCAATAAACAGGTTGTCTGCCACCGACATATTCGGCAGCAGGTTCACTTCCTGGTAAACCGTCCCGATCCCCAACTGCTGGGCGTGGGCGGTATTTTTTGGCGAAATAGCGTTGCCTTCCAGCCAGATGGTGCCGCGATCGGCGTGATAAACGCCGGTCAGCGATTTAATCAGCGTCGATTTTCCCGCGCCGTTCTCGCCCAACAGCGCCATGATTTCACCACGCCGCAGGCTGAAATCAACGCTATCCAGCGCCTTTACGCCGGGGAAGAATTTACTCAAGCCCTCTGTGCGGAGGATTTCCTGGTGTTGTTCAGTTTTCATATTCACGTCCCCGGCACGTTCCCGTAGGCCGGGTAAGCGCAGCGCCACCCGGCAATTTCACTGGATCAGTAGCCCATATTTTTCTTCTTCTCTAACTCTTCTTTCGCTGTATCAGGCAGGTAGAGCGTGGACTTGGTGACGGTCACCTTCTCAGGCATCGTGCCGTCTTTCTTGAATTTCTCCAGCGCGTCGAATGCCGGGCCCGCCATGTTCGGCGTCAGCTCGACGCTGGCATTGGCTTCACCGTCGATCATCGCTTTGTAGATGTCCGGCACGCCGTCGATAGAGCCGGTGAGGATATCTTTGCCCGGCTTCAGGCCCGCTTCTTTAATCGCCTGAATCGCTCCGATCGCCATGTCATCGTTGTGGGCGTAAACCATGCAGATATTCTTGCCGTTGTTTTCAGCCTTGATAAAGCTCTCCATGACCTCTTTACCCTTACTGCGGGTAAAGTCGCCGGACTGGGAGCGGATAATCTTGATGTTTGGCGCTTTGGCGATGGCTTCAGCAAAGCCTTTCTTACGGTCGATGGCCACGCTCGCGCCGACGGTGCCCTGCAGTTCAACGACGTTACACGGCTTGCCGTCGACCTGTTTAATCAGCCAGTCGCCAATTAACTGCCCTTCAAGCACGTTATTAGCGGTGACGGTGGTCATATAGAGAGATTTGTCTTTAACATCGATGGAACGGTCGAGCAGGAAGACCGGAATTTCAGCGTCTTTCGCTTCCTTCAGAACCGGTTCCCAGCCGGTCGCCACCACTGGCGCAATAAAGATGGCATCCACGCCCTGGGCGATAAACGAGCGCACGGCTTTGATCTGGTTTTCCTGCTTTTGCTGACCATCGGCGATTTTCAGGGTGATGCCGCGTTTCTGAGCCTCGCTTTTCGCAACGCTGGTTTCCGCCGCACGCCAGCCGGATTCAGAGCCAACTTGCGAAAAACCTACGGTTAAAGGGGCGGCCATCGCCATAGACGACATGGCTGCCGAAACTGCTGTGACAAGAAGTAAGCGCTTCCACATATGAGCGTCCTCGTAGGGGTGTTTATTGTTGGTTAAAAGATGTTCTGCGAAATGACTATAGCCAATGAAATATGTAACGAATTGCGTTACATCACACTTCAGGAAAGTGAATAAAATGTTAATCACAAGTTTGTAATCGCTTTCATTTCACCATTAAAAATGCGGCTGAGTTTATGGATTTTCCTGCCATGGAAACGGTCTGAAAAGTGGGGCTTGCGGGGAGAGAAAGCGAAAAGAGGCGGAGACATTCAGCGTGAGTTGGCTATAATACCTGCCACTTGTTTACCATCCATTTTAAAGGACACCGACATGAGCTTACTCAACGTCCCAGCGGGTAAAGAACTGCCAGAAGACATCTACGTTGTTATTGAAATCCCGGCCAACGCAGATCCAATCAAATACGAAATCGACAAAGACACCGGTGCGCTGTTCGTTGACCGTTTCATGTCTACCGCCATGTTCTATCCGTGCAACTACGGCTACATCAACCACACCCTGTCTCTGGACGGTGACCCGGTTGACGTGCTGGTTCCAACGCCATACCCACTGCAGCCAGGCTCCGTCATTCGCTGCCGTCCTGTTGGCGTGCTGAAGATGACTGACGAAGCGGGTGAAGATGCGAAGCTGGTTGCGGTACCGCACACCAAGCTGAGCAAAGAGTACGATCACATTAAAGATGTGAATGACCTGCCAGAGCTGCTGAAAGCGCAGATCGCCCACTTCTTCGAGCACTACAAAGACCTCGAAAAAGGTAAATGGGTTAAGGTTGACGGCTGGGACAACGCAGAAGCGGCGAAAGCAGAAATCATCGCCTCCTTCGAACGCGCTGCTAAGAAGTAATTCTTACTGCCAGACACAAAAAACAACGCCACCTCACGGTGGCGTTGTCGTTTTTCAGTACTGGTCTCTGTCTAACCAGTTACCGCTTACAATCCGCGTTAACCCGTCGACCGGACGCTGGTAGACATACATCCACGCGCTTCCGTACGGTGTCTGGATCAACTGGCGAGCGTATTCACCGCCCCTGGTGCGCAAGGCATCAAGTTCGGCAAGTGTAGCATTATCAATACGATAAACTTCACCCTGTACTGTTCCTTCGCCGGGAACCGCGCCTGGATAGTGGCCCAGGCTGTACAACTGGTAGTTCTCGATATTGTAATTCCCCAGTAGCTGGGCATTGGTCATCCAGTGACTGTTGCCTTGCCTGGTTCGTAAACTGCCGTAGACAAATATTCGCATTGCTAAAACTCAAACTGATAGAGCAGATCAAGTGCCTGGTCTACGCCGGACACTGCTTCCAGATATAGCTTAGGCATCAGGCGATAGCGTAACGTGAGTGTTGCCAGTGAGTCAAAGATCCCCACACCATATTTTACCTGCAGACCCGGCAGTACATAGCCGCTGACCACCACCTGCGAGGAGTCACCCACGCCCTGGGTGTCCAGCGCCAGATTGCTTACGCCGAACGTCTCGCCGATTTTACCCACAACCTGCCCACTTTGTGCAACCCCCAGACCGACCAACATTGAGGTCATCGCCGCACTGTCGCTTTGTCCGCTGTCCAGACCTTGTCCGCGCAGCAGATAAGAGAGGGCTTCCTGCTGCGACATCGCCGGGTCGGAGAAGATCTCCGCCTTCGGTTCGTCGGCAGAGCCGGTGACGCGTACGCCAGCAATGACGTCGTTTTCCGTCGCTTCCGGGTTACGAATCGCTTCGATGTTCAACAGCGGTTGATCCGGTGGGCCGGAGAACAGCAGCTCGCCTTTACGGACAATCAGATCCTGACCATAGGCATGGAAACGCCCTTCAGGAATATTGATCTGCCCATTGAGGCCAAGCCCTTGTTTATCCTGCGCCACTTTCAGGTCGCCCGTGAGCCTCGCCTTCAGCCCAAACGCATCCAACCGCACGTTATTTCCCACGTGCACGATAAGGTTACTATTAATCGGTATGCCAGCGCTCTTCTGTTCGACAGGTTTCAGATTTTCATTGAGCATAACTTCATCACTGGAGACGCCGACCGCGCTTTCCGGCACCTCGTGAACCACGATGCGCGCCCACGGCACGTCCACGCGACCATCCAGGGTGAAGAGGCTTGGCGTCGCCTCAAAGACCACGTCCGGCGAGACGTCCAGGCGCACCATTGGCGGTACGGTGATGCGCACCTTACTGCCTTTCGCGGCAATACGGGCGCGCCAATTGTCGAGCTGGCTCCAGTCCGCGTCGCCGCTCAGGTTGATTTGCCCCTGCTGAGTTAATACCGAGCCGTTCAGCGTCGAGCTCATGCCGTTGAAGTTCATCGCAATCTGGCTGGGCTGCATATCGAACGGCATAAAGTTACCGTCGATATCCACACCGCTGAGCCGCAGCTGGCCGAACAGCTGAGGGCTTTGCGCGTTGCCCGCCAGGCGCAGGTTGGCATTCACCATGCCCTCGGCTTTTTCCCCGCGGGCGAAGATCGGGTTGACCATCGCCAGGTTGAAGTTACGAATATTGACGTTGCCGCCCAGATTGCGCCGCCCCTGCGGATCGGTAATCTGTATCTGCCCGTCCATCTGGCCGTTGTTGGTCAGACGGATAAGCCACCCCAGCTCCGCACGGTTGTTATGCAGGTCTGCACTCACGTTCAGAGTGTCGAAGGCCACCGGCAGCGGCGCGTCGTTGACTTCCTGCGTCACCTTCACGTTGCGCCCGGAAAGCGTGACGCTGCCCTGTGGAAGCCCCTCTTTGGTGGTGTCCCAGGCGACATCGGCTTTCCCGCTGAAGACGCCGCTGGCCTGCGTGGTGTCCGGCATAAACGGTTTCAGCATCGCCAGATCGAAGCGGTTCAGGTTGATCTGCGCGCGCCCTTCCGCCCCCGCATCAATGGTCTGCGGCACGCACAGCTCCGCGTTCGGGTTGGTCCAGCAGTGAGGCCCGATGCTGATCTTCTGCTCGGCGTTGCGGTAGTCCAGCGCAATGGAGCGCGAGAGCGCCAGCGGCCCCACCGGGGTGTTGAAGCGAGTGTTGTCCAGCGTTCCTTTCCAGCGCGTTTCCTTCCGGTCAAAGCTGCCGGTCAGGTGAAGCTGGCCGGAGACGGGCTCGCCCTGCACGCGCAGTTGGAGGTCGTGCTGCTTCTCGTTCCCTTTGGCGTCCAGAGTCACCAGGCTAATGTTCACGTCCGGCTGGGAAATGCGCTCCACGCGCAGGTTCAGGTTGCCGCCGATCTGATCGGTGGATTTCACATCCCCTTCCACGCGGACGCGGGCAACGCTCAGCTCCTGCCAGCGCAGATTGTTGGCGGTGATATCTGCCAGCAGCTGCGGCGCGTCCACGGTGCCGCGCACTTTCACGAGTCCTTTCGCCGTACCGCCCAGACCCGGCAGGGCGTTATCCAGATTCGGCGCGTCGATGGTGGCGTCAAGATTGAGATCTTTTACCCCCAGCTCGCCTTTGATATCCGCCGTGTTGCGGCCCAGCGCCACGTGCAGTCCCGGGATAATCCACTGCAGGTAGCTGTTGCCCTTCACCGAGCCTTCAACGTTCACCTTGTTCTGCTTCACGTTCCCGGTGAGCTTGATTTCCGGCACGTCCATCTGCCACGTGCCGCCGTAGAGGCTGCCGCGGGTTTTGATCAGCCCGTCCAGCTTCGACGGCCAGTCCGGCACCTCTTTGGCGGTGTTAATTCCCGTCAGCTTCAGCTCGCCGCGCCAGCTGATCGCCTGCTGCCAGTCGAGCAGCGCGGTCAGTTCCGTTTTGCCTTCCAGCGCCGCGACGGTCAGCTTGTCGAGGTTAACCTGCTGTTCGTTGCCTTTTGCATCCAGCGTGATGGTCGCGGGCGGCACGCCCTGCCCCTTCACCGCAGTGCGGAACGAGAGCGTGTAGTCGGTCATTTTGCCGCTCAGCTTCAGCTTCAGATCGTCGGCCTGATACTGTTTTTCGCCGGTAAACGGCCAGTAAAGCTGCTTGCTGACAACCTCAAGATTGAGCGGCAGCCCGGCTTCCGCCAGCTGGGTTTGCGCGCGCAGGGCCATGTCTACCGGGCCGGAGAGATTCACCCCGATATCCAGCTTCTCGCGCAGCGCCCCGCCCACTTTAACCTTCACTTTTTCGCCCTTCAGCGGGTCGATATTCAGGGCGCTATTGAGGGTGATATCCACCGGCCAGCTGTCGCGCAGCAGGGCGTTGCCTGACGCGTTCACCGAGCCCTGGTTGGTGTCGATATCCAGCGCGTCGAGCTTCATGTTGCCGTCAATGCTGCTGACTTTCAGCAGCATGTTAAAGACCGTCAGATCGGTGTCGCCGGTCAGGCGCAGCTGTTCGCCTTTGAACTCCTCAATGTTGAGGTTCAGCGGCAGATGCACGTCGGTCATTTCAGGCAGGACAGGCTTCGAGAAGAGTTCTTTCAGCGTTTCGCCCAGCGGCTTCTCTTCCGGCTGCGGGTTCTGGATCTTCGGTTCGACGATCTCTTCCTGCGCCACGTCCGCCACTTTCGGCAGCGCAATCAGCAACCCTTGCAGCGAGGTTGGCGTCAGGGTGAGGTTTTTCTCCTGCCAACGCAGACCGGAGGTGAAATCCATCACCGAAACGGTGGTGTCGTCGATTTTGATATTGACGTTATCGAGCGCCACCCGATAGAGCGCAATCGGGTACGGCGTGGAGAGATTCAGCGGGCCGCTGTCCTCTTCCTCAACCGGCGCAGACTTCGGCATTTTCTTTGAGTCTACCGCCACGTTGACGTCTTTTAGCGACAGATCGTTTACGCAGAGCTTGCTGTCCCGCAGGCAGCCCAGCTTCACCGCGAGATGAAATTCCCCGGCGTTGACCGCCACGCCCGGCTGCTCGTAGCGGATGTTCTTCAGACGCAGGTCGCGCCAGCCGCCCGTTACCTGACCAATTTCCAGCCCCGGCACCCAACGGTTCGCGGCGTTAAACAGCAGATGCAGCCCGGTCGTCGTTCCCACCAGAAACGCCACCGTACCGAGCAGCAGCACGATAAAAATCAGCACCCCGAGGCTTATTTTCTTCCATAAACTCATAATTCAGGCCCCAGACCGATGTAAAACTGTAATCCGTGTTCATCTTTGTCGCCCACCGGCACGGCGAAATCGAGCTTGATGGGCCCGACGGGTGATTGCCAGCGTACGCCCACGCCTGCACCAGTTTTAAAGTCGCTGCGGCGGATATCGTTCACCGCTTCACCACCGTCAACAAACATGGCGCCCCACCACTTGCCGCTGACGTTGTACTGATACTCCAGCGATCCGGTCGCCAGTTTGGATGCCCCGGTCAGCTGGCCTTTTTCGTTTTCAGGTGAGATCGATTTGTACTTGTACCCGCGAATGCTGCGGTCGCCCCCGGCGAAGAAGCGCAGGTCCGGCGGAACGCGCTCGAAATCACCCGTCTCAATCCAGCCGAGATTGCCGCGCATCACAAAGCGGTGTTTGTCATACAGCGTGCGGATCCAGACGTTTTGCGCCTGCACCACCGTGAAGTCGACGTCAGAGCCCCACATCGTATTGGAGTAGTCGATAGAGTAACGCTGTGAATCACCCCAGGTTGGCATCAGGCCGCCGCGCGAGCGGGTACGGCTGATCATCACGCCCGGATAAAGCAGCATAGTGGTGTTGGTGACGTTTGCCTGGGTAAAGTGATCAAGGCTCCAGCGCAGGTTAATGGCGCGCTGCCAGCCGCTGGAGAGATCCCAGAAGCGTGAAACCGCAAGCGTTGTCGAGTCCTGCTCGGTATCGTTCAAATCGGTACGCTTAAAGCCGCCCTGCACCAGGTAATATTGCTCAAGCGGGTTTTTCAGCAGCGGAATTTTATAGCTGAAATCAAGCTGCTGTTCCGGTGCGGAAATGCTGGCGCTGGTGGTCAGACTGTGGCCGTAGGAGTTCATCCACGGCTTTTTCCAGGAGGTCTTCACGCGCGGACCGACGTCTGTCGAGTAGCCAACACCGGTCTCAATGGTGTTCTCGGTGCGCGGCGAGACAACGCCATGCAGCGGCAACACCTTGGTTTTGCGAGACTTATCAAATTCCGGTGCGACAACCACGGAGTTAAACCAGCCGGTAGCGGAGAGGCGACGGTTCAGCTCCGCCAGATCGCTCGACTGGTAGTAATCGCCTTTTTTAAACGGCACGAGGTTTTGCAGATACTCTTCACGAATTTGCGAACCCTCAAACGTTACATCGCCAAAGCGGTAGCGTTCGCCGCTGTCGTAGTCAATATCCCAGAAGGCCTGACGTCGCTCCAGCGCGATGCCCAGCTGGCTTTTATTGAACTGGCTGTCGAAGTAGCCCTTGCGCAGAGAGACGCTCGTCAGCTCTTTTTTGAAGTGGTCGTAGTCACCGTGGTTGAGCACGGTGCCGATTTTCGGCCGCGTGCTGAGCAGGTCCAGGTAGTCGCGGTCGGTACGCGCGCCGCCGCGCAGGATGACGTTCGTGCCGCCAATCAGCACCGGCTCGCCCGGCGAGACGCGGGCAATAAGCACCTGACGCCCCTTCTTTGGCGGCGGGCGGAGATCGAAATCAATGGTGGGTTCGTAATACCCCAGCGCTTTTAGCCCTTCACGGATCGCGTCATCCACGCGCGCGCGAAAACGCCGGTCCGGCGTCACCTCATCGCTCTGGATGGTCGACAGCTGCGCACGCACGTTTTTTTCCAGCGTCCCGGATAACCCCTCAACCTGCAAACGGACATTCGCCGCGCTGGCAACCCCGCTTGTCAGCAATACACTGACTAAACATAACTGGCGGATTTTTGTCACGTTTTCTCCTGAATATCCCTTTTCCACCCTGGAAGCAAATGAAGCGCCGCCGTGCGGCAAAATACGGCCCGGAAGCCAAAAACCCAAATCGTGGGTTGAAAACGGGTGTAACACCCAAATATTTCTTATGATTAAATCTAGTCTCATTCAGCGCATTTATTGTGTTCAATTAAACGCTTCGTGACAACCTTAACCGAAACATCGCACCCCGGGAGGCCCCATCGTGAGTTTATTCGACAAGAAGCATCTGGTTTCACAAGCTGATGCATTACCGGGACGCAACACCCCTATGCCTGTGGCGACCTTACACGCCGTCAATAACCATTCAATGACCAACGTTCCTGATGGAATGGAAATCGCCCTGTTCGCCATGGGCTGCTTCTGGGGCGTTGAGCGCCTCTTTTGGCAGCTGCCCGGCGTTTACAGCACCGCGGCCGGCTACACGGGCGGCTACACGCCAAACCCAACCTACCGCGAAGTCTGCTCCGGCGAAACCGGCCATGCGGAAGCGGTCCGCGTGGTATATGACCCGACGGTCATCAGCTACGAACAGCTCCTGCAGGTCTTCTGGGAAAACCACGACCCGGCGCAGGGCATGCGTCAGGGCAACGACCACGGCACACAGTATCGCTCGGCCATTTATCCGCTCACGCCTGAGCAGGACGCCGCTGCGCGCGCCAGCCTTGAGCGTTTCCAGCAGGCCATGCGTGAAGCAGGCGATACGCGCGAGGTGACCACGGAAATCGCCACCGCGAAGCCGTTCTACTATGCCGAGGACGATCATCAGCAGTATCTGCACAAAAACCCGTACGGCTACTGCGGCATCGGGGGGATCGGCGTCTGCCTGCCGCCACAGATGGCCTGATTATTAACCGTTAAAACGTCACCCGTACCGGACAGCGCACGCTGTCCGGTCTGTTTTATGCCAAAAATGTGACCTCTGGCAGATTTACATCTCTTTACGCTATACTACCGCTGAAATAATCGGCTCAACGCTACGAGCTGACGTTCTACGTGTTTTCACACAAATGGTATCAACTCCCCTTCTGAGGATCTGGCGAGAAGCCGGATAAACTATGTTAAACAGTATTTTAGTAATACTTTGTCTTATTGCCGTCAGTGCATTTTTCTCGATATCTGAGATCTCGCTGGCCGCGTCCCGCAAAATCAAACTTAAGCTGCTTGCCGACGAGGGCAACATCAATGCCACCCGCATCCTGAAAATGCAGGAAAACCCCGGCATGTTCTTCACCGTGGTGCAGATTGGCCTTAACGCGGTCGCCATTCTCGGCGGTATCGTGGGCGATGCGGCCTTTTCTCCAGCGTTTTATAGCCTCTTTGTCAAATACATGTCCGCTGAGCTTGCCGAACAGCTGAGCTTTATTCTCTCCTTCTCGCTGGTAACCGGCCTGTTCATCCTCTTTGCAGACCTGACCCCGAAACGCATCGGTATGATTGCGCCAGAAGCTGTAGCTTTGCGTATCATCAACCCGATGCGCTTCTGTCTGTACGTGTTTCGTCCGCTGGTGTGGTTCTTCAATGGCCTGGCGAACGTGATTTTCCGCATCTTTAAGCTGCCAATGGTGCGTAAAGACGACATCACCTCTGACGACATTTATGCGGTGGTGGAAGCCGGCGCGCTAGCCGGGGTGCTGCGTAAGCAGGAACACGAGTTGATTGAGAACGTATTTGAACTGGAATCCCGTACTGTGCCCTCTTCCATGACGGGCCGTGAAAACATTATCTGGTTCGATTTACATGAAGATGAGCAGAGCCTGAAGAACAAAGTGGCGCAGCATCCTCACTCCAAGTTCCTGGTCTGTAATGAAGATATCGACCACATCATCGGTTACGTCGACTCCAAAGACCTGCTGAACCGCGTGCTGGCAAACCAGAGCCTGGCGCTCAACAGCGGCGTGCAGATCCGCAATACCCTGATTGTGCCGGACACCCTGACGCTCTCCGAAGCGCTGGAAAGTTTCAAAACCGCCGGGGAAGACTTCGCGGTGATCATGAATGAATACGCGCTGGTGGTGGGTATCATCACGCTGAACGACGTGATGACCACGCTGATGGGAGACCTGGTTGGCCAGGGACTGGAAGAGCAGATTGTTCAGCGTGACGATAATTCATGGCTGATCGACGGCGGTACGCCGATTGAAGACGTCATGCGCGTGCTGGATATCGACGAGTTCCCGCAGTCCGGTAACTACGAAACCATCGGCGGCTTTATGATGTTTATGCTGCGTAAAATCCCGAAACGCACCGACTCGGTGAAGTTCTCCGGCTACAAGTTTGAGGTGGTGGATATTGATAACTATCGCATCGACCAGCTGCTGGTGACGCGTATTGACAACAAGCCGACCGTACTGGTGCCGAAGCTGCCGGACGCGGAAGAGAAGGTGTCGGCGTAACGTTCCTGCCCCCACAAACATCAACGGCTCCCATCGGGAGCCGTCTTTTTAACTACCTACTGCATAGCACGTTGGTTAAGCCATCTCAGTTTGCAGACGCATAACCTGACGGTTGACTTCGGACATCACAGACAGGTGCTGTTTGTCCTTCACTTTTGGGACAAGGATCTTGCCCTTATCAAACTCAAAAGCGCCAACATCCTTGATGTACAACCGTCCACGGAACAGGATCTTCACGTACTTCGCCACCTGAAGCGGGTTGTAGCGTTGGAAAATTTTCATTCTTGTATCTCCTGCGAATCATACGCTCTTGCGGTGCCACAATCGGCCCGACTGTCCTGAGCGCAAATTTTGATGCCCAATGACTATAGACCAGAACTACGGTGTTACCCAGTGTGCATAAGTTTATTTACCGTTTGATTACAATTATTCAGAATAATCTTTGCAAAGCGTGATAGAGAGCAGTATAAGCCGTCGTTTTTTCATGGATATGTGGGTTCACCCGCAAACTGGCACTCGGATTGCGGGAAAACCACATTGATCGCACTTATGATTAAAAGCGTATGACCAAGTGGTCGGATCACCTGCAAACAATAAGGAAACGCCATGACCCTACGTAACATCCTTGCGGCAGCCTGCCTGCTGCTGCCCCTGTGGGCTTCCGCTCACAGCATTGAAAAAGGACAACGTGTACCGCCAGTCGGCATTGCTGACCGGGGAGAATTGATTCTCGACAATGATAAGTTTAGCTATAAAGCCTGGAATAGCGCGCAGCTCGCGGGCAAAGTGAGAGTTGTACAACATATTGCCGGTCGTACATCCGCAAAAGAGAAGAATGCCAGCCTGGTGGAGGCGATCAAGGCCGCAAAATTCCCTCATGACCGCTACCAGACCACCACGATTGTGAACACCGATGATGCCATTCCTGGCTCCGGGATGTTTGTGCGCTCAAGCCTTGAGAGCAATAAAAAGCTCTACCCGTGGTCGCAGTTTATCGTCGACAGCAACGGCGTGACGCGTAAGGCCTGGCAGCTTGAGGAAGAGAGCTCCGCGATTGTCGTGCTGGATAAGGACGGCCGCGTGCAGTGGGTGAAAGACGGGGCGCTGACCCAGGAAGAGGTGCAGCAGGTTGTCGCCCTGCTGCACAAACTGCTGGCTCAGTAAAGAGAGACGCGGAAGCCGGGGTTGAGGAAGGATTCGCGCGGGGTGTAGTCCAGCGGCTTGCCCTGCCAGTCATGGACATGCGCCCCGGCGGCCGCGGCAACGGCATGGCCTGCCGCGGTATCCCAGACGTTGGTTGGCCCAAAGCGCGGATACAGCTGCGCCTGACCTTCCGCCACCAGGCAGAATTTCAGCGACGAGCCAATCGAGGTGGTCTGGTGTTCACCCAGCTGTTGCAGGTATTCCTCCAGCTCGCTGTCGCTGTGCGAGCGGCTAATCACCACCAGCGGTGGACGGGCATCGCGCACCTGGATCTGCTTGCGTACGCCGCACTCCTCCTTCCAGGCCTTCCCTTCTGCAGCGCTGTACATCACCTTCATTACCGGTGCGTAGACCACGCCGAGCACCGCTTTACCCTTCTCAATCAGGGCAATATTGACGGTGAACTCACCGTTGCGCTTGATGAACTCTTTTGTCCCGTCCAGCGGATCGACCAGCCAGTAGCGCTGCCAGTGCTGGCGCTCGTCCCAGCTTTGCGGCGCTTCTTCAGACAGAACGGGGATATCCGGCGTTAAGGCCTGCAGACCTTGCAGGATCACCTTATGCGCCGCGATATCGGCCGCCGTGACCGGGGAGTCGTCCGCCTTGCTGACGACCTCCATCGGTTTAACACCGTCATACACCTGCATGATGGCATCTCCCGCATCCCGTGCGAGCTGACAAATCTTATCTAGCATTTTCCACCTCTTTGTTAACGCAGTGAGGTTAACTCTTTGTTTTAGTTATATCGTAATGTGAACAATTCCGCTATCTGTGAAGCAATTCCGGTTTCAGGTCGCTTTTTTCTGTCAGGATTCACATTTCTGTAAGCAACAAACGATAGATACATACTCTTTTGTGGAACGGATCGAAAAAAGGACTCCTCTGATGATTAAGTTTAGTGCAACGCTTCTGGCGACGCTGATTGCAGCGAGCGTGCAGGCGGCGACGGTAGATCTGCGTATTCTGGAAACGACCGATCTGCACAGCAATATGATGGACTTCGATTACTACAAAGATACCCCTACGGAAAAATTCGGACTGGTACGTACAGCAAGTTTGATCAACGCCGCGCGGGGTGAAGTCAAAAATAGCGAGCTGGTGGACAATGGCGATCTCATTCAGGGCAGCCCGCTCGGCGACTACATGGCGGCAAAAGGTCTGAAGAAAGGCGAGATCCATCCGGTTTATAAAGCGATGAACACGCTGGACTATGCCGTCGGCAACCTGGGCAACCACGAATTCAACTACGGCCTGAAATACCTGCACGATGCGCTGGCCGGCGCGAAGTTCCCGTACGTTAACGCCAATATCATCGACGTTAAGACGCAAAAGCCGCTCTTTACCCCTTACCTGATTAAAGAGAGTGAAGTTGTCGATCGGGACGGTAAAAAGCAGACGCTGAAAATCGGCTATATCGGCTTCGTACCGCCGCAGATCATGACCTGGGATAAAGCCAACCTCGACGGCAAAGTGACCGTTAATGACATTACCGAAACCGCGCGCAAGTACGTGCCGGAAATGCGTGCGAAAGGCGCGGATGTCGTTGTCGTGGTGGCTCACTCAGGCCTGTCAGCCGACCCGTACCAGGCCATGGCGGAGAACTCCGTTTATTATCTGAGCGAAGTCCCGGGCGTTGACGCGATCCTGTTCGGCCACGCTCACGCCGTTTTCCCGGGCAAAGATTTTGCCAGCATTCAAGGGGCGGATATCGAGAAAGGGACGCTCAACGGCGTGCCGTCGGTGATGCCGGGCATGTGGGGCGACCACCTTGGCGTGGTGGATCTGGTGCTAAATAACGACAGCGGCAGCTGGAAGGTGACGCAGTCAAAAGCCGAAGCGCGCCCGATTTACGACGCGGCGGCTAAAAAATCCCTGGCCGCGGAAGATAAAAAGCTGGTCGACGTGCTGAAGCACGACCACGACGCCACCCGCGAATTCGTCAGCAAGCCGATCGGCAAATCCGCCGACAATATGTACAGCTTCCTGGCGCTGGTGCAGGACGATCCGACCGTTCAGGTGGTCAACATGGCCCAGAAAGCCTATGCCGAACACTTTGTTCAGGGCGATCCGGATCTGGCAAAACTGCCGGTGCTGTCTGCCGCTGCGCCATTCAAAGTGGGCGGACGCAAGAACGACCCGGCAAGCTATGTTGAGGTCGAAAAAGGCCAGCTCACCTTCCGTAACGCCGCCGATCTCTATCTCTACCCGAATACCCTGGTGGTGGTTAAAGCCACGGGGAAAGAGGTGAAGGAGTGGCTGGAGTGCTCCGCCGGACAGTTTAACCAGATCGACCCGAAGAGCAGTAAACCACAGCCGCTGATTAACTGGGACGGCTTCCGCACCTACAACTTCGACGTGATCGACGGCGTAAATTACCAGATTGACGTCACCCAGCCGGCGAAATATGACGGCGAGTGCCAGGCGATTAACCCGCAGGCCGAACGCATCAAAAACCTGACGTTCAACGGCAAGGCGATTGACCCGAATGCAACCTTCCTGGTGGTGACCAATAACTACCGCGCCTACGGCGGCAAGTTTGCCGGTACGGGCGATAGCCACATCGCTTTTGCCTCGCCGGACGAAAACCGCTCGGTGCTGGCGGCGTGGATCGGCGCGGAGTCGAAGAAGGCGGGCGAAATTCACCCGGCGGTGGATAACAACTGGCGTCTTGCGCCAATCCACAGCGATGCGAAACTGGATATCCGCTTTGAAACGTCACCGTCCGATAAAGCAGCCGCGTTTATTAAGGATAAGGCGCAGTATCCGATGAAAAAGGTTGCGACGGATGATATCGGGTTCGCGATTTATCAGGTGGATTTGAGCAGGTAGCGGTGATTGTGCCGGGTAAGGCGAAACCGCCACCCGGCTTTTACGCCGCACGCTCATCCCGATTCGCCATCACCTTTGGCGTATTGACTTCAATCCAGTCCGCCAGCGCGGCGACTTTCTCGCTCACCTCGATGCCCATCGGTGTCAGGCTATACTCGACGTGCGGCGGCACGACCGGATACGACACGCGATCGACAAACCCGTCCTGCTCCAGCGCCTGAAGCGACTGGGACAGCATCTTTTCGCTCACCCCGCCCATTTTATGGCGCAGCTCGCTAAAACGGTGCGTTCCTCCGCGCAGAGCCAGCAGGATCAGCACGCCCCAGCGGCTGGTAACGTGTTTAAGCACCTCCCGTGAAGGGCACTGTTCCGCGAAGAGATTGCCATTGCGCATTTGCTCGCTGAGCGTTGGGATCGTTTTTTTCATACTTACCTTTTTGTACGTACTTACTAAAAGTTAGCTATGGTGATAGTGTGCCACAACACCAGACAAACACGAAGGAGATTTATCATGATCGCGATTACCGGCGCTACCGGCCAGCTTGGTCAGCACGTTATTGAAGAACTGCTGAAAACCGTTCCAGCAAACCAGATTGTTGCCATTGTTCGTAACCCGGCGAAAGCTGAAGCGTTAAGCAACCAGGGTATTGTGGTTCGTCAGGCGGATTACACCGACAAGGCCGCCTTTACTGCCGCGCTGAGCGGCGTGGAAAAGCTGCTGCTCATCTCCTCCAGCGAAGTGGGCCAGCGCGCGACCCAGCACCAGAACGTTATCAACGCCGCCAAAGCGGCAGGCGTGAAATTTATCGCCTACACCAGCCTGCTGCACGCGGATAAATCACCGCTGGGTCTGCACGTTGAACATGTCGCCACTGAAAAAGCGCTGGCGGCGTCCGGCATTCCCTATGCCCTGCTGCGCAACGGCTGGTACACCGAAAACTACCTGGCGAGCGCGCCGCCTGCGCTGGAACACGGCGTATTCATTGGTGCCGCAGGCGAAGGAAAAATTGCCTCCGCCACCCGCGCAGACTATGCCGCGGCGGCCGCCAAAGTGATCGCTGAAGAGGGTCATGCGGGCAAGGTATACGAACTGGCAGGCGACCACGGCTGGACATTGAGCGAGCTGGCGGCGGAACTGAGCAAGCAGAGCGGTAAACCTGTGGCGTATCAAAACCTGAGCGAAGCGGACTTTGCAGCCGCATTGAAGAGCGTGGGTTTACCCGCCGGGCTGGCGGATATGCTGGCGGACTCCGACGTGGGCGCGTCCAAAGGCGGCCTGTTTGACGACAGCCGTACCCTGAGCAAGCTGATTGGCCGCCCGACTACACCGCTGGCGGAGAGCGTCAAAGCCATTCTGTAATTGTTACGGATTGGTTATTTTTTGTGGCATCCCCTCGGGTCATCTCTGATAATGTAGTGATGACCCATGAGGAGGCTCATCGTGCAAGGCGTACCGGAACAGTTTACTGATGAGAGAGACAGCGCGCGCTTTCGCCATCTGGCGCAGCTGCCGGGCCTTGAACTCTATCACGCGCATATCTCTGACTACGCCTTTGAGCCTCACACCCATGAAGCCTTCGGCATCGGCACCATCGAAACCGGCGCCGAACGCTTTCGCTATCGCGGCACCCAGCATCTCGCACCTGAAAAATCCGTTGTTACCATGAACCCGGACGAGATCCATACCGGGGAGTCCGCGACCGAAGACGGCTGGCGCTACCGGATGGTCTACATCGAACCCGATCTTCTGGAAGAGGTAACCGGCCTGCGCCACTGGTGGTTCAGCGACGTAACCCGTTACGACCCGCAGCGCTCTCAGCAGATCGGCAGGCTAATTTACGGCCTGTGGCATACGGACGATCCGCTGGCGCAAAAAGGCTTATTGCTGGATCTGATCGAGACCTTTCAGCCGCTAGCCCATCACGCGCCGGTGGTTCAGGAAGGCGCACACCGTTTCGAGCGCGTGCGCGAGTATTTGCACGACAACTATATGCACGCCCTGACGCTGGACGAACTGGCGAACGTTGTCTCGCTCAGCCCGTACCATTTCCAGCGACAGTTCAAAGCCCATTTTCACGTTACGCCGCACCAGATGTTGATGGCCATCCGCCTGTGGCGCGCCAAGGCGTTTCTCACCCACGGTATGCCCGCCGCCGAAGTCGCCGCCGCAACGGGGCTGACCGACCAGTCGCATTTAACCCGCGCGTTTACCCGCCGCTACGGCATTACGCCCGTGCGCTACCAGAAACAGGTCGCCCGGCGCTAATGCGCAATCTCATACAATACGCGCGCGTTTCCCCCTTCTAGACTGAGTGCAGAGTAAATCAATGTGGATGGAAAAATGATTAGCGGCGTGTTGTATGCCCTGCTTGCAGGTCTGATGTGGGGGCTGATCTTTGTCGGCCCTCTGATCGTGCCGGAATACCCGGCGATATTGCAGTCTACCGGACGTTATCTGGCGCTCGGGCTGATTGCCCTTCCTCTGGCATGGCTGGGGCGTACACGCTTGCGACAGCTCAGCCGTCAGGACTGGGGCACCGCGCTGGCGCTGACCATGATGGGCAATCTCATCTATTACGTCTGCCTGGCAAGCGCCATTCAGCGAACCGGAGCGCCGGTGTCGACCATGATTATCGGCACGCTGCCGGTGGTCATCCCCATCTTCGCGAATCTGCTTTATAGCCATCGGGACGGCAAGCTGGCGTGGTCGAAAATGATACCCGCCCTGGCCTGCACCGCCGTGGGGCTGGTGTGCGTCAATATCGCCGAGCTGCGCCACGGCCTGGCAGACTTCAGCTTATGGCGTTACGGTTCGGGGATCGTTTTAGCGTTCATCTCGGTCGCGTGCTGGGCCTGGTACGCCCTGCGCAATGCGCGCTGGCTGCGGGAGAATCCGGATAAACACCCGATGATGTGGGCAACGGCGCAGGCGCTGGTCACGCTCCCCGTCTCGTTAGTGGGGTATGCCGGCGCATGCCTCTGGCTGGGTCATCAGCAGCCGGAATTTGCCCAGCCCTTCGGGCCAAGACCCTGGGTCTTTATTGGCTTAATGGTTGCGATTGCGGTGCTGTGCTCCTGGGTGGGCGCGCTGTGCTGGAACATTGCCAGCCAGAAGCTGCCGACGGTGATCTTAGGGCCGCTGATTGTGTTCGAAACCCTGGCCGGGCTGCTGTACACCTTCCTGATGCGCCAGAGCGTGCCGCCGCTGTTAACGGCCTGCGGGATCGCGCTGCTGGTGGTGGGAGTGGTGATGGCGGTAAGAGCGAAGCCGGAAAAACCGAGGGTCGTTCCGGCTTCGGAGGTGTGATTTTGCCGGGTGGCGGCTACGCCTTACCCGGCATGATGTTAAAACGTTTCCCAGTTCGCTTCAGGCGCCGTCGCTGCTGGCTGCGCTTTTGGCACATAGGTTTTCACCGGTGCCGCTTTGACCGCCTGATTACGCGTTATTTTGAACACTGCCACCGCTTCGTTCAGGCGTGCGGCCTGATCTTCCAGCGCCGCCGCTGCCGCCGCAGACTCCTCCACCAGCGAGGCGTTCTGCTGGGTCACGCGGTCCATCTCAGCTACCGCCTGACCAACCTGGTCGATACCGCGGCTCTGCTCGTCAGAGGCAGAGGCAATTTCGCCCATGATGTCGGTCACGCGGGTAACCGCGTTAACGATTTCCGCCATCGTCGCGCCCGCTTCGTTCACCAGCTGGGAACCCGCGTTGACGCGTTCGCCGGAATCATCGATCAGCGCCTTAATCTCTTTCGCCGCCTGGGCGCTGCGCTGGGCAAGCGTGCGTACTTCTCCTGCAACCACCGCAAAGCCACGGCCCTGCTCGCCCGCACGCGCCGCTTCCACCGCCGCGTTCAGCGCCAGAATGTTGGTCTGGAAGGCAATGCCGTCGATAACGTTAGTAATTTGCGCGATTTTGCTGGAGCTGGTAGCGATCTCGTCCATAGTGCGCACCACGCCTTCCACCACGTTACCGCCCTTCTTCGCGGTTGAGGAGGCATCCAGCGCCAGACGAGACGCCTGACGCGCGTTATCCGCGTTCTGCTTCACGGTGGCGGTCAACTGTTCCATGCTGGCTGCCGTCTCTTCCAGAGACGCGGCCTGCTGCTCGGTACGGGAAGAGAGGTCGTTGCTGCCCGCCGAGATTTCACCCGCACCGGTATAGATGGTGTCTGCGCCTTCACGCACCACGCCCACGGTGTTCGCCAGCGAGGTTTGCATCTCCTGCACGTTGCGCGCCAGGATAGCCATTTCGTTCCTGCCTTCAGCCTGAATCGGCTGGGTTAAATCCCCTGCCGCGATGGCACGGATATGGTTGATCACCTCTTCCAGCGGCAGGAGCAGCACCCGGCGCATGGCGATCCAGCTGGAGATAATCACCGCAATGACGAGGATCATGACGGCAGAAAGGATCCACAGGATGCGCTTGTAGTCGCTTTCGTTATCCTGCATGCCTTTACTGGTGAGCGCAGCCTGCGCCTCGCGCCACTCGCGATAGACCTTTTGCATTGCCGTCTGCTTCTGTTCTGCATTCTGCTTGAACATATCTTCCAGGTTGCCCTGGCCCAGCAGAACGTTCATTTGCGTCAACGTGGCGGAGTAGATGCGGTACTGCTCTTCCAGCCGATCGGCCAGGTTCTCATCCAGACCCGGGGTATTCGGCAGGGCGTAGTATTTGTCGTAATGGACCTGCGCATTGGCCAGCAGATTTTTCGCGGTGTTAACCAGCTCGTTCAGCTGTCCGCCGTTAATCTGAGAGGCCATGCTGCTTTGCAGACGCAGCATCCCGCGGTTTAGCGTGACGCGCGCCTGGTTCAGGCTGATCCAGGCGTCGGTAAATTCCGCCACGTTCTGGCTGGAAAGCTGCGACACGGTGAAGTTGTCTTTATCGTTATTCAGCGCGTTGATAAAGATACCCGCGGAAATCACTTGCATGATGCCGAGCACAAGCAGCACCGAAATAAGAAGAGTAATGACTTTTATACGTTTAAACATGCGTTGCCTTTGTTATATGCAGGTTTGTCTGACGTGTATCTATCGGCACGCGCGGCGGGTTGTTTACTGTTTCTCCACCTTTAAAAACTTTCTAAACCACTTTCCTAAATCCATTCAGGGAGTTAAACGGGACATTTTTTTGTGATCCGTGTCGCACTTTCCCCCTTCCCTCTAAAGGGTTATAGCGCCGTCTTAAAGATGCATTTAATATGCATCTTATATTTTTAATGACGAGGTAACTGCTATGGCCTTTCGCGACCAACCCCTCGGCGAGCTGGCGCTCTCCATCCCTCGCGCTTCCGCGCTGTTCCGTAAATACGATATGGATTACTGCTGCGGCGGTAAGCAAACGCTGGCGCGAGCGGCCTCGCGCAAGGAACTGGACGTGGAGGCTATCGAAGCGGAGCTGGCGCTGCTGGCTGAACAGCCTGTTGAAAAAGACTGGCGCACCGCCCCGCTCACGGAAATCATCGACCATATCATCGTGCGTTACCACGACCGCCACCGTGAACAGCTGCCTGAGCTGATCCTGCAGGCAACGAAAGTTGAGCGCGTACATGCCGACAAGCCTTCCGTGCCGCGCGGTCTGGCAAAATACCTGACCATGCTGCATGAAGAGCTTTCCAGCCACATGATGAAAGAAGAGCAGATCCTCTTCCCGATGATTAAACAGGGAATGGGAAGCCAGGCGATGGGGCCTATCAGCGTAATGGAAAGCGAGCACGATGACGCGGGCGAACTGCTGGATGTGATCAAACACACCACTAACAACGTCACACCGCCGCCGGAAGCGTGCACCACCTGGAAAGCAATGTACAACGGCATTAACGAGATGATTGACGACCTGATGGAGCACATCAGTCTTGAGAATAACGTGCTGTTCCCGCGGGCATTGTCGGGGGAATAAAAAAGCCCGGTGGCGCTAGCGCTTACCGGGTCTACAACGTCCTCGAACATAGACCGGGTAAGCGTCAGCGCCACCCGGCAGCATGCTTAACGCATGCCTGCCATACGTTTCTTACCGATAAACAGCCAGCCCAGCCCCAGCGCGATAAACCACAGCGGCGTGACGATCAGCGCCTGACGGGTGTCATCTTCGAGCGTCAGCAGCACCAGCACGAACACGAAGAACGCCATGCACACCCAGCACATCAGCTTGCCCAACGGCATCTTGTAGATCGACTTCTCATGCAGGTGCGGACGCTGTTTGCGGTACACCAGGTACGAGCACAGGATAATGGTCCAGACGAACATGAACAGGATCGCCGACACGGTGGTGATCATGGTAAACGCGCCAATTACGCTTGGGTTCACGTAGAGCATCACCACACCACCCAGCAGGCACATGCAGGAGAAGGTCAGCCCTTTCGCCGGTACCGCACGTTTAGAGAGTTTCGCAAAGGCGCTCGGCGCCACGCCCTCCTGCGCCAGACCAAACAGCATACGGCTGGTTGAGAACACGCCGCTGTTCGCAGACGATGCCGCAGAGGTCAGCACCACGAAGTTAATCAGGCTCGCCGCAGCAGGCAACCCTACCAGCACGAACAGCTCAACGAACGGGCTCTTGCTGGGCACCACGGAGCTCCACGGCGTCACGGACATGATGATGATCAGCGCGAAGACGTAGAACATGATGATACGCACCGGTATGGAGTTGATGGCGCGCGGCAGGGACTTCTCCGGATCTTTAGTTTCCGCAGCGGTCGTTCCGACAAGCTCAATCCCCACAAACGCGAACACCGCAATCTGGAAGCCCGCAAAGAAGCCGCTGATGCCTTTCGGGAACCAGCCGCCGTCGTTCCACAGATGGGTGAAGGACGCCTGAACGCCCGTTGGCGACTGGAAGTGCGTCAGGACCATCACCAGGCCCACCACAATCAGCCCCACGATAGCGACAATCTTGATCATCGCGAACCAGAACTCCATTTCACCGAACATTTTCACGGTGGCGAGGTTGAGGCTCAGCAGCAGAATAATCACCGCCAGCGAGGCGACCCAGTCCGACAGCCCCGGGAACCAGAACTGCGCGTAGGCGGTAATCGCCACGACGTCCGCCATGCCGGTGACCACCCAGCAGAACCAGTAGGTCCAGCCGGTAAAGTAGCCCGCCCACGGGCCGAGCAGGTCTGACGCGAAGTCGCTGAAGGATTTGTATTCGAGGTTCGAGAGCAGCAATTCACCCATTGCGCGCATCACGAAGAAGAGCATAAAACCGATGATCATATAAACGAAGATGATCGACGGCCCGGCAAGACTGATGGTTTTGCCCGACCCCATAAACAGCCCGGTGCCGATGGCACCACCGATGGCGATAAGCTGTATATGACGGTTTGTGAGATTGCGCCGTAGCGACTGTTCAGACGTCGCCTCTTCTGCAGCGGCGACTTTGACCTGATCTACCATGTAATTTTTCCTGTTTATGCCTGTCTGTGTTGTTAAGGCTCTTCTGGCCTTTAAAAACGTCAAATAAATGACGGTCCCTTCGTAAGGGTTTATCGATATTAGGTAAGAATCGGCGGGATGAATACTATGATTTAGATATTATGTTAATAATATGTTGAAAGTGAGTGTCATATCACTCATACAGCGCGAAACAGCTCACAAAAATACACGCAACAGTTTCGTTTGCAAGATAAAATGTTGATTCCGTCGTAACTATGGGTTTTATCACTATTTTCCTCTCCCCGGGCGGAGAGAGGAAATAAGAAAAGTCGATTACAGGATTTCCAGCAGCTCGACTTCAAAGACCAGGGTGCTGAATGGCGGGATGGACGCGCCAGCGCCACGCTCGCCGTAAGCCAGGTTGTGCGGGATGGTCAGTTCCCATTTGGAACCCACTGGCATCAGGGTCAGGGCTTCGATCCAGCCCGCGATAACGCCGTTGACCGGGAACTCAGCCGGTTCGCCGCGCGCCACGGAGCTGTCGAACACGGTACCGTCGATCAGCTTACCGGTGTAGTGCACGCGAACGTGGTCGGTACGCGCCGGGATAGCGCCGTCGCCCTGGTTGATCACGCGGAACTGCAGGCCGGATTCGGTGCTGTTCACGCCTTCGCGCTCGCGGTTCTCTTCCAGATATTTCACGCCTTCGGCTGCCATCTCTTCGAAGCGCGCGCGACGCACAGCGTCAGCACGTTCGTGGATTTCACGCAGCGCACGATGCACAACGTCAACCGGAACGGCAGGCTGTTTACCTTCCAGCGCATCAGCGATACCCGCCACCAGCGCTTCAGGTAACAGACCTTCCAGGCCGGATTCGCTCAGCTGCTGTCCTACCTGCAAGCCGATACCGTAACTTGCCTGCGCTTCGATAGTGTCAAAAGTCGGGGTGGTCATGGGTTTTCCTTCCATCACATTTAAAGTAGCGGGCAGCATATCAGCCATGCCCTTATGGGTAAAACTTTGTCTGAAGTTAAGGTGACAAACCGCGACGAAACAGAAACAATAGAGACAACCAGGATTAATCCCGAACTGATGTCACGGATGTCCGGTTTGCTACGTCGTTCAGGCAGTTAGCGAACTATACTTCGAAGCACAGGATATAAAAGACGCGGAGCAGGAGGAGAGCCATGCCCGGGCGATTTGAACTGAAACCTACCCTGGCGAAAATCTGGCAGGCGCCGGACAATTTTCGCATTATGGACCCGCTGCCTCCTCTGCACCGCAGGGGGATCATCATTGGTGCGCTGATGGTGATCGTGGGCTTCCTGCTTCCTTCCGGCGGTGATGATGTTGATACCGCGCCGGTCACCCGCAATGCGCAGCTGGATCTTCAGTCGCAAACGCGGCCGCAGCCTGACGCGCAGCCGATGCAGACGCAGCTGGTAACCCCGTCTAACGATCCGGGTCAGGTCGCGCCTGTTGAACCCGAACCCGTTCCGGATGAACAGGAGCAGGCCGCAGCGCCGTCTGAGCCGCAAACCCAGCAGCCGACCGGCATCGAGCAGCAGTGGCGTTCCTATCGCGTGGAGCCGGGCAAAACCCTGGCACAGCTTTTCCGCGACCACAACCTGCCGCCGACCGACGTGTATGCCATGGCAAAAGTGGAAGGCGCAGGTAAACCGCTGAGTAACTTACAGAACGGCCAGATGGTGCAGATTCGCCAGAACGCCAGCGGGGTGGTCACCGGGCTGACCATTGATACCGGGAATGGGCAGCAGGTGCTATTTACCCGCCAGCCGGACGGCAGTTTCATCAGAGCACGTTAATGGCGTATGCCGGGTAAGGCGAAGCCGCCACCCGGCACTTTTGTTCTCAGGCACTCCGTTTATTCACCCACCAGATCCCCGAGCAGACCAGCACCAGCGCAATCGCGTATTTGATATCCAGAATGTTTTCGCCGAGGAAAATGGCGGAAAGCACCGTCCCTGCAACAGGAATGACAAAGTTGAACGGAGCAATCATGCTTACCCGGTTCACTTTCAGCAGCGCGCTCCACAGGGCGAACGCCACCGATGAGAGCAGCGTCAGATACCCCAGCACCGCAACGGCCTTCATGCTGTGCACTTCCAGCGTTCCGCCCGTGGCATAACCTCCCGCAACCAGCGCAGCTCCGCCTATCGCCAGCTGCCAGCCGGTCATCACCGTTGGGTCGACGGTCTGGGAAATACGTTTCCCGTAAAGCGTGGCGGCAGAGAGAATAAAAGCCGCCAGCACCACAAAGCCGTCGCCTTTCCAGATAAACTGGAAATCGCTCAACCCACTGTGAAAATTCACCAGCATCACCCCGGCAAACCCAAGAATACAGCCCAGCGTTTTGTTATAGCTGAGTTTGTCATTGTGGTAGATAAAGTGCGCCAGCAGTACGCTGAAGAAAGTCCCGGTGGCGTTCATGATTGAGCCGTTTACCCCCGTCGTGTAGGCCAGTCCTATATAGAAGAATGTGTACTGAATGGTGGTCTGGGTCAGCCCGAGGATCGTGAGCTGGCCAAACTGCGCGGGCGTGAGCCTGCCAATCGGTTTGCGCTGGGCCAGCGCAAACAGCAGCAGCAAGGCACCGGCAAACAGAAAACGGTATCCGGCAAAAACGACTTTGGAGGGAATATCATCGGTCGCGATCTGAAAGAGTTCGTAGCCATTTTTAATGGCCGGGTACGAGCTCCCCCAAAGCAGGCAGCAGAGCGTGGCGCAGGCGTAGGCCACATGTCGACGGGCAAAGACGGGCGTGGGCAGAGCGGTATCCATGACAAATCTCATAAATAAAATTGCGTTTCAATTTATTATCAGAGAATGCGTCAGGAATAGCTACCATACGAGATAAAAAGAGAATTTCCGGTAGCTTTAAATAGCAAAACGCCGGCACAAGGCCGGCGCTTCGACGCGAGCAGAGTAAAAAATTACTCAGCTACAACGTTAACAACCAGTTTAGCGAACACTTCGCTGTGAACCTGGAAGTCAACTTCGTGCTCACCAGTGGTACGCAGAACGCCGTTCGGCATGCGAACTTCGCTCTTAGCCACTTTAACGCCTGCTGCAGTAACTGCATCAGCGATATCGCGGGTACCGATGGAACCGAACAGTTTACCTTCGTCGCCAGCTTTGGAAGCGATGGTAACAGTGCCCAGTGCGTTGATTGCTTCAGCGCGAGCGTTAGCAGCCGCCAGAACGTCAGCCAGTTTGGCTTCCAGTTCAGCGCGACGTGCTTCGAAAAACTCTACGTTTTTCTTAGTAGCTGGAACAGCTTTACCCTGTGGAACCAGGAAGTTACGAGCGTAGCCCGCTTTAACGTTAACCTGATCACCCAGGCTGCCCAGGTTTGCTACTTTATCAAGCAGAATAACTTGCATTACCTTATCCTCTTAAAGTCGTATTAATGGACCGTGCCCGATTACTGATGACGATCAGTGTACGGCAGCAGGGACAGGTAGCGAGCGCGTTTGATAGCGCGAGCCAGCTGACGCTGATATTTTGCACGAGTACCGGTGATACGGCTTGGGACAATCTTACCGCTTTCGGTGATGTAGTTTTTCAGCGTTGCGATATCTTTATAGTCGATCTCTTGAACGCCTTCCGCGGTGAAACGGCAGAACTTGCGACGACGGAAATAACGTGCCATATGGCTAGTCTCCAGTATCTATCAAATCAATCTGCTCGGCATGCAGAACCATTTTGCTCAGGCCGTTCTTTGCCTTGTGGCAAGAGATGAACCCCTGAACGATTACTGCGCTACCGACCGTTAAACTGTGAGTAATGGCCTGGTTTTCGTGTCCGCTAATAATAACGGGCATTTGGCACCACGCCTGCCGGTGAAACCCGGCTTCCTCTTGCACAGAACGATGCTCAAGCACGAACTGGCAATGCGGAATTCCTGATGGACTGACCTTTCGAAGGGGAGCCCTGCATACGATGCCGGACAACGCCAGACGGTTGGTCATCAGAAATTACTCTTCAGAATCCCCAGCATCAGAATCATCTGCGGTTTCGTTTGCGAAATCATCGCGACGCTCACGGCGCTCGTCTTTCGCTTTAACCATCGGAGATGCTTCGGTAACTGCGTTTTTGGTACGCATAACCATGCTGCGGATAACGGCATCGTTGAAGCGGAAGGTAGTTTCCAGCTCATCGATCACTTCCTGCGGCGCTTCAACATTCATCAGAACGTAGTGTGCTTTGTGCAGTTTGTTGATCGGGTAAGCCAGCTGACGGCGGCCCCAGTCTTCCAGACGGTGGATCGTACCTTCTGCACCAGTGATGGCAGCAGAGTAACGCTCGATCATACCCGGAACCTGTTCGCTCTGGTCAGGATGGACCATAAAAACGATTTCGTAATGACGCATCGAATTGCTCCTTACGGATTATTCAGCCTCCTGTCTGGGTCAGCCGAGGCCCGGGGAGGCAAGGAACGTGTTAAAGGTCGGCTGAAAAATTGACGCGTCATAATACTTGCCCCCCCCAGGAAACTCAAGCTGATTGCACAAATAATTCGCACAAAGCGTAAAGCTGGTCTAAGTGGGTGATTTAAAATTAATCGCATCAGGAAGCGTTGTTTTTTTGAACAACTGCATCAGAAATGGTCACGCATCCCCGCCGGAGGAATGATTACACTTTAATCAGAGATCAGCTGAATTAAAGAAGGAGTATTCCCCTCACACAGCACGCAGTCGTGGAGCGCATATCATGAAAAAAATCGCAGTAGCCATAATGGCGGCGCTTTTGCTCAGTGCAAATGCGATGGCAGCCATCAAAATAGACGGCCGGCAGGCCAGAAACATGGATGATGTGCATAGCTTAGGCGTAATCTATATCAATCATAATTTCGCCACTGAAAGCGAAGCAGATCGGGCACTAAATGAAGAGACCGATGCCCAGGGCGCAACCTATTACCACGTGATGTTAACCCGTGAGCCCGGCAGCAACGGCAATATGCACGCCAGTGCAGATATCTACCGGTAACCCTTAACGCTAGCACCAGGAAAGCCAACAACGAGAACATAGCCATAGTTGACGTTGCCCCCTGTCCGGGGGCTTTTTTTTATGAATGGCTCCGGAATACCACCGGTTACAACTGTTTTCGGTATTCCAGAGCACTTATTCACTTCTGCCCGTAGTAGGCATTCGGGCCGTGCTTGCGCATGAAATGCTTGTTCATCAGGTAATCGTCAATGCCCTGAAGCTGTGGATTAATGTCGCGGGCAATCCACGCCATGCGCGCCACTTCCTCCATGACAACCGCATTATGAACGGCGTCGTGGGCATCTTTTCCCCAGGCGAACGGGCCGTGCTGATAGACCACAATACCCGGCGTATGCAGCGGTTCAGTTTCACCCAGCGTTTCAATAATCACCTTGCCGGTGTTGCGTTCGTACTCCCCTTCTACTTCAGCCTGCGTTAATGCGCGCGTGCAGGGGATGTCGCCAAAGAAGTAGTCCGCATGCGTTGTTCCCAGCGCCGGAATCGCCAGCCCCGCCTGTGCCCAGGCGGTGGCGTGCGTGGAGTGGGTATGCACAACGCCACCCAGCGATGGATAACGCTGGTACAGCGCCAGATGGGTCGCCGTATCAGAAGAAGGACGCCATTTGCCTTCAACGACGTTTCCTTCGAGGTCGACCACAACCATATCGTCCGCTTTCATGGTTTCATACGCCACGCCGCTCGGCTTGATCACCACCAGACCTTGTTCTCGGTCGATGGCGCTCACGTTGCCCCAGGTGAACGTTACCAGGCCATAGCGCGGCAGATCCATATTGGCCTCAAAGACCTGCTGTTTCAGCTTAAGCATGTTCAGCCTCCAGTAACCCCGCGCGCGCCATACGCTCGCGCACCCAGTCCCGCGCTTTTGCCACTTCCGCAGCCGGATCGTCTGACGTTTCGCTCCACATCTCAATCAGATAAGGCCCGCAATAACCTGTCTGTTTGAGCGTCTCGAAGCACCGTTCGAAATCCACCACCCCGGTGCCGAACGGTACGTTTTTAAACACGCCAGGGCGGGTATCTTTGACGTGCACCGCCACGATATGCCCGATGCCCGCCTGCAGCTCCATCTGCACGTCGTTATCCCAGGCCGACAGATTGCCGATATCCGGATAAAGCTGGAACCAGGGGTTATTCAGATAGTGCGCATAGCCCAGCGCCTTGCTGATGGAGTTCATCAACGGGTAGTCCATGATCTCCATCGCCAGCGTGACCTGCGCGCGGCTTGCCATCTCAACGCTCTCTTTCAGGCCGTCACGGAAACGACGGCGCGTTTCATCGTTGGCTTCCTGATAGTAAACGTCGTAACCCGCCAGCTGGATCACGCGGATGCCGACATCCTGCGCAAAACGAATGGCTTTGCGCATGATCTCCAGCCCTTCAGCGCGCACGGCATCGTCTTCACTGCCGAGCGGAAAACGGCGGTGGGCGCTCAGACACATGGACGGCACGCGCACGCCGGTTTCGGCAATGGCGCCCACCAGCGCCAGGCGCTGCTCGCGACTCCAGTCCAGGCGAGAAAGGCGCACATCCGTCTCATCCACGGACATTTCGACAAAATCGAAGCCCAGCTGTTTTGCCAGCCGTAACCGCTCCAGCCAGCACTCCCCTGCAGGGAGTGCCTTTTCATAGATGCCAAGCGGGACCTGTTTTGACAACATACCCGCTCCTTAACCCCAAAGCTGAGCGATTGAGCGTTTGAACTGACGCGCCGCTTCCACCGGAGATGCCGCGTCGCGAATGCTGCGGCCAGCGATAAAGACGTGAATAGGGATGCCCTGGAACAGCGGCAGATCTTCCAGCGCCAGGCCACCGGTGACGGTGACTTTGAAGCCCATATCCGCCAGACGCTTAATCGCGCTGATATCCGCTTCGCCCCACGCCACGCCTGCGGCTTGCGCATCGCGGCTGCGGTGATACACCACCTGCTGGATGCCCGCATCGCGCCACTCCTGCGCCTGCTCCCAGGTCCAGAAGCCGGTCAGTTCAATCTGCACGTCGCCGTTAAACTCTTTTGCCACGTCCAGCGCGCCTTTGGCGGTGTTGATATCCGCACAGCAGATCACGGTGACCCAGTCGGCGTTGGCTTCAAAGCACATGCGGGAAAGGATTTTGCCTGCGTCAGCAATCTTGGCATCCGCCAGCACGATTTTGTGCGGATAGAGCGCTTTCAGGTCACGAACGGCGCGCACGCCTTCGCCCACGCACAGAATGGTCCCCACTTCGATGATATCCACCTCTTCCGCAATCAGACGGGTGGTTTCGTAAGCGTGAGACAGCGTCTGGTTATCCAGCGCAACTTGCAACATTGGTAATGACATGTTCAATTCCTCTTAAACGGCCGCCGCAGTGGCGTTATCAATTAAATCCAGCACTTCCTGCGCGGTGCGGCAGGCGCGTAAACGGTCAAAATTGGCTTCGTCATCAAACAGGTTGACGATCTGCATGATGCCCACCTCCTGGTGGGTGTTGGCATCAACGGCCGCCATGGTGATGAGAATGTCGACCGGGTCGTTATCTTCGTGGTTGAACACAAGCGGCGTTTTCAGCGTCACCAGCGCAAAACCGGTTTTCTTGACGCCCTCTTCCGGGCGGCCGTGCGGCATGGCCAGGCCCGGCGCAATCACGAAATAGGGGCCGTGCTGCGCCACGCCATCCAGAATGGCCTGGTAATAGCGCGGCTCGACAACGTCTGCCTTAACCAGCAGATCCACACTCAGCTTCACCGCTTCCTGCCAGGTGCTGGCGTCGGCCTGTAAAAGGATGGCGTTATTCTCTGCCAGCGAATCACGTAGTTTCATGTGGCGTCCTTACTTCACGTCTTGTGGGAAGTGTTCTTTGATCACTTCCAGCAGTTTTGGCCCGAAATCCGCAGGCGAGAGCATGTTGCGCACGCCTACCACATATTTGTTGCCCGACACGCTAATCTCACCGGCAATATGAGTTGAAGCGATGATGATGTCCGCGCCGTTCAGTTCACTTTTGTATTCACCCACTGCGCAGCTGTTCACCGTGTGGTCGATGTTTGACTGGGTCAAAAACTGGTCCACTTTCATCTTCATGATCATGGAGCTACCTTGCCCATTGCCACACACAGCCAGGATACGTACGGTCATAATCGAAACTCCTTAATGAGCAGACACTTCTGCTGTTTGTTTTTCCGCATCTTCTTCAGCTCGCAGCGAACGGCCAGCGAAGAACATATAAGCCAGAGCAATCAGGATGATGACGGCCATAAAGGCCAGACCGACGGAGGCAAAGCCCTGCATCATCGGCGGTGCCAGAATTGACCAGTCCGCCATGCCCATCCAGGCGCTCATACCGGTGAGCTTGACCGCCCACACGCAACCGAAGATTTCCACCATGCCCATCACCAGGCAGATCTTGAGCGCCGCGCGCCAGCCGCCGAAGTGGTTCGCAAACACGCCAATGGTGGCGTTGGAGAAGAACATCGGGATAAAGCCAGGAATGATCAGGATTGAGGAGCCGCAGCCCACCAGGATGCCCACCGCAATCAGCTGGCCGATGGTGCCCCACATAAAGCCCCAGACGACGGCGTTTGGCGCAAAGCTATAGATAGCCGCGCAGTCAATCGCCAGTACCGCACCAGGGATCAGGCGCTGAGAGATGCCGTTAAAGGCTTCCGACAGCTCGGCGACGAACATACGCACGCCCTGAGTGATGATGAAAATCGCTACCGCGAAGGAGAAACCGGTCTGCAGGATATAGACCGTCCAGTGGGTTTTACCCGCCATCGCCTGCACGACGTCAATGCCGAAAGAGAGCAGAATGGCGCCGAAGAAGATGGTCATCACAATCGCGGTGGAGACGATGTTGTCGTGGAAGATATTCAACCAGCCAGGCAGTTTGAGGTCTTCGACACTCTCCTCTTTTTTGCCCAGGTACGGCGCAACTTTATAGGCAATCCAGGCGGCAAACTGCTGCTGGTGACCGATGGAGAAGCCACAGCCGTCGGTCACGATCTGCGTTGGCTTGTACATCATGTTGGAGGTGATACCCCAGTAGAGCGAGACCAGCACCGCGGTGCAGATAATCGTGGTCCACATTGGGTAACCGAAGATATAGAGAGAAACCGCGATCAGCCCCGCCTGCTGGAACATGATGTGCCCGGTGAGCATAATGGTGCGAATGCCGGTAATGCGGCGCAGGAGCACGTAAATGATGTTCAGCGCCAGCGCGAGCAGCACCGCATACCCCACCCAGCTATAGGCATCACCCATGCGATCGATGGTCGCCATCATTGAGGCGTAGGTATCAGAGATAGCGCCGTTGATGCCATACACTTCCGACATTTTGGCGACGACCGGCTTAAACGTGCTGGTCAGAATGCCTGACCCCGCCTGCAACAGCATGAAACCGATAATGGTTTTGATGGTGCCTTTAATAATCACGCTGACGCTTTTGCGCAGCAGGATGTACCCCAGGCACGTCACGATACCCAGCAACAGCGGGGCGTTGGTCATTACCTGATTAAAGAAAACGGTAAAGACGTTGTAGAGGATCTCCATAACTCTCTCCAGAAATGAGAACACAAGGGGCAATCCCTGTGCGGTTGGTGCCATCACTCTATTAATCACAAATAATCACCACAAGATTGCATTTGATTATTTGTGACGCATCACGCAATTTATTTCCATGCTGTTAGTAATGATTTTCACTACCGCACCACAAAAATAAATTAATCCTTATAATTCATCAAATTAATGTTTAATGCAGGATAATCTAACAAGTAAAGAGTGGAGAGTCCGTGAAGTCGCGCAGATAAAATTCCTCATTTTGGCCATTGCAAAGCACGTCAAATAGTGCCAGCATTAATCATAACGAATCACCATGTGATTACTTTTGATTAAACCAGGAGTCAAAACGATGAGTAAAGTGAAAACCATTACCCGTGAATCATGGATTCTGAGCACCTTTCCGGAGTGGGGTAGCTGGCTGAACGAAGAGATCGAGCAGGAACAGGTTGCTCCTGGCACGTTTGCAATGTGGTGGCTGGGCTGCACCGGTATCTGGCTGAAATCTGAAGGCGGCGCCAATATCTGCGTCGATTTCTGGTGCGGCACCGGCAAACAGAGCCACGGTAACCCGCTGATGAAAAAAGGCCACCAGATGCAGCGTATGGCCGGGGTGGAAAAGCTCCAGCCGAACCTGCGCACCACGCCGTTTGTGCTTGATCCTTTTGCCATTCGCCAGATCGATGCCGTGCTTTCTACTCACGATCACAACGACCATATCGACGTGAACGTGGCGGCAGCGGTGATGCAAAACTGCGCGGACGACGTACCGTTTATCGGGCCGCAAACCTGCGTAGATCTCTGGATTGGCTGGGGCGTGCCTAAAGAGCGCTGCATCGTGATGAAGCCTGGCGACGTGGTGAAAATTAAAGACATTGAAATCCACGCGCTGGATGCCTTTGACCGTACCGCGCTGATTACCCTGCCGGCCGACCAGAAGGCTGCTGGCGTACTGCCAGATGGCATGGACGAGCGTGCGGTGAATTACCTGTTCAAGACGCCGGGCGGCTCCCTGTATCACAGCGGTGATTCCCACTACTCTAACTATTACGCGAAGCACGGCAACGAACATCAGATTGACGTGGCGCTGGGATCGTACGGGGAAAACCCGCGCGGTATTACGGACAAAATGACCAGCGCCGATATGCTGCGCATGGCGGAAGCGCTCAACACCAAAGTAGTGATCCCGTTCCACCACGATATCTGGTCAAACTTCCAGGCCGATCCGCAAGAGATCCGCGTGCTGTGGGAGATGAAAAAAGACCGCCTGAAGTACGGCTTCAAGCCATTTATCTG
Organism: Enterobacter cloacae complex sp. P42RS; assembly: GCF_014930595.1. Classification (NCBI taxonomy): domain Bacteria; kingdom Pseudomonadati; phylum Pseudomonadota; class Gammaproteobacteria; order Enterobacterales; family Enterobacteriaceae; genus Enterobacter; species Enterobacter cloacae complex sp. P42RS. The sequence goes on along the minus strand of NZ_JADBRK010000005.1, from coordinate 58,620 downwards.
GCAGGTAGGCGGCAAGTTCACCTGGCCGCTGGACAAAGACAATCTCGAGTATCACTACCCGCGCGGCTTCGATGATTGCTTCACCATTGAGCCAGATCTCCCGTTCAAATCCTTCCTCTGATTGTGAGGCCACATCGCCAGACCCTGTGTCTGGCGATTTCATATTTATTTTAGTAATTTCACGCTATTTCAAATATCATCTTTTCAAATCAATTCTTATCGGAATAGCTCATGACGGAAGCGCAACGGCATCAAATTTTACTGGAACTCCTGGCGCAAACAGGGTTTATCACCGTCGAGAAAGTGATCGAACGTTTAGGGATCTCCCCCGCCACCGCGCGGCGAGACATCAACAAGCTGGATGAGAGCGGCAAGCTGAAAAAAGTCCGCAACGGCGCAGAAGCCATCAGCCAGCAGCGTCCACGCTGGTCGCCGATGAATATTCATCAGGCGCAGAATCACGATGAAAAAGTACGGATTGCCAGAGCGGCGTCGCAGCTGGTGAACCCCGGTGAGAGCGTCGTCATCAACTGCGGCTCCACGGCGTTTTTGCTGGGCCGTGAAATGTGCGGCAAGCCGGTGCAAATCATTACCAACTATTTGCCGCTGGCTAACTACCTGATCGATCAGGAACATGAAAGCGTGGTGATCATGGGCGGCCAGTACAACAAAAGCCAGTCCATCACGCTCAGCCCGCAGGACAGCGAAAACAGTCTCTACGCCGGGCACTGGATGTTTACCAGCGGCAAAGGCCTGACCGCTGACGGCCTGTATAAAACCGATATGCTGACCGCGATGGCGGAACAAAACATGCTCAACGTGGTGGGCAAGCTCGTTGTGCTGGTCGACAGCAGCAAAGTCGGTGAACGCGCAGGCATGCTGTTCAGCCGCGCAGAACAGATCGACATGGTGATCACCGGCAAAGGGGCGAACCCCGAGATCCTCCAGAAGCTGGAAGATCAAGGAGTGAAAGTCCTGCGCGTTTAAAGATGCTTGCGGAAAAACGCCACCGTGGCGTCAAGCGCCGCTGGCGTGATGCGGTGGCGGACGCCTGACTCCCACAAACAGGTCAGATTAGCGTCCAGTCCTTCATTTTTTAAGGCCTGCTGCAGGCGGAAGGTTCCATCGGGCGGGACAACATCGTCCGCATCACCATGCCATAGCAGCAGCGGGCGATCGGCCAGGCGCGGCAATGCCCGGGTCACTTCCCACTCTGCCAGCATCGGCGTAATTTCCGTTAAATCCTGAGGGGGGAAAAGCGTCTTCGCCAGCGAGGTAAAATAGCCCGAGCCCATCAGACAGGCAACAGACCGCACGTCAGGATGATGCGTCATAATTCCCAGCGCCGTCATGCCGCCCATCGACGCCCCGGCCACCGCCAGCCGATTATCGGCCACCAGCCCTGCCTCATAGAGCGCATCGCGCAACCCGGCAAACTCGGTCAGGCTGCCGTGCAGAATGTGCCAGAACTGCCCCAGTCGCGCCCGCTCATTGCCCGTAAAGCGCGCGCCGTGGTCAGGCGCATCCGGCATTACCACGCGAAAACCCGCCTGAGCCAGCGCCACTGCAAAATAACTGTAAACCAGTTTCGATGAGGTAAACCCATGATAAAAAACCACAACAGGCAGCGATTTATCACGTTTCCCTGCCGGCACAGCGTGTAAAATTTCATGGTCGCCGAGATGGCGTATTTCAATTTCAATCATTGTCGACCCTGTACGAATGAATGATTCATAATGTTGAGAACTGGATTACGGTTTGACGCTATTTTCATTCGAAAATTACGTCCCAGATAACACTTCGGGAACATTCCCCCAAAACTAAATTCGCAGACAACTACACTATGGCTAACAGGAAACGAGATATGGTTATGCACAGGTTTGCTGCTTTATTGCTGGTGTTTCTGCTCAGCGGCTGTAGCGCACTGCAGGGTACACCGCAACCCGCTCCCCCGGTTGCCGATCATCCGCAGGAGATTCGTCGTAATCAGACGGAAGGATTACAGCGAATGGGCACCGTCTCCGCGCTCGTTCGCGGTTCGCCGGATGACGCAGAAGACGCAATAAAGGCACAAGCCGTCGCTGCCAAAGCAGATTATTACGTCATTATTATGATCGACGAAACCATCATAACGGGACAGTGGTATTCACAAGCCATTTTGTACCGGAAATAATGGCTTACCTTTGAACGACATTTACACTGCTTTGCGTCCATAGACATTTTCCTGTCCACAATAAACTCCATGCCAGCGACAAGGAATGGGAGTTTATTCGCGAAGGATTGCCCGGCGGATACCGGAAATATGTGAAATGGAGCTGACGATGAAACGAACTCTTGCTTTGACCTCTCTGTTGCTCTCTGCAGGCCTGGTGAGCACCACCGCGCAGTCAGCAGAATTCGCCAGTGCGGATTGCGTAACAGGTCTGAATGAAATAGGCCAGATCTCCGTCAATAACATTCCGGGGAGCCCGCAAGACGTTGAACGTATCGTGGCATTAAAGGCCGATGAACAGGGCGCGTCATGGTATCGCATCATCCAGATGCAGGAAGATAACCATATCGACCAGTGGCGGGTACAGGCCATTCTCTACGTATAAATCCTTCCTGATAAAAGCCACTTATTTTTAGTGGCTTTTCGTTTTTGCAAATTTTTTATCTAATTTAAAACCACACTAAAACAATAAAATAACATTTTGTTACATTAATGCAGTAAACGTAATCTCCGCTCTGCCGTTGAAGAACCATACCTTTTCAATGATGAGCAATTTATGATCAATGTTTTCCGCCGTGCGGGCCTTGGAACAAAGCTGTCGCTGCTGACGGGCGTCAGTGTCGCCACGCTGTTTCTGCTTTTCACTTTCCTGCTCAGCCAAAAAGCCAGCCAGCAGCTTGAAGCCCTCGCGGTAGAAGATCTGCATAATCAGTCCACCGGTATGGTCGACATGGTGCAGATGTTTAATACCAGCCTGAGCGAAGAAGTCGAAAGCTACACCAGACTGTTTACGACATTTCTGCCTCAGCCGTTTAGCGTCGATACTCAGCAGACCCGGACCATAAACGGGCTCGCCGTTCCCCTGCTGAAAGGGGGCGACGCTGAACTCCATGAAAATACAACGTTTTCTGATGATTTCCTGAGCCGTACGGGAGCGATCTCAACGCTGTTTGTTCGCAGCGGTAACGACTTCATTCGCGTTGCCACCTCCCTGCGCAAAGAGAATGGCGATCGCGCTATGGGAACGGTTCTGGACACGAGCAGCCCGGCGTTTGCCTCCGTCTCGAAAGGCGAGGTGTACCGCGGCCTGGCGCTCCTGTTTGGCAAGCGCTACATAACCCAGTACCAGCCCGTGAAGAACAGTGAAGGTCAGGTTATCGGGATCATCTTCGTTGGGGTGGATATCACTCACTCCTGGAATGTCATGCGCGAGAAAATCCTCAACCGCCGCCTGGGCGAGAGCGGGCACTTCTTCGTGCTGGACCGCAGCAACGGCAAAACGCGCGGTCAGTATCTGTTCCACGCCAGCGAAGAGGGAAAACAGCCGAAGTGGGATAGCGCCACCCAACAGCAGCTGTTGAGCGATTCCTCAGGCACGCTGGAACGCGTAAGCGACGACGGTCGCACGCTGAAAATGGCCTATACGCCGCTGCCCGGCTGGAACTGGACCATCGTCGGTGAAGTGGATAAATCAGTCCTGCTCTCAAGCGTTAACGCCATGCGCGACCGTTTCCTGCTGGCCGGCGTAGCGTTGTCTGTCCTCTTCGCGGGCCTGTTTGTGGTGCTTATTCGCCGGATGCTGACCCGTCCGCTGCGTAACGTGATTGACCTTGCCCGCCAGTATGCCGCGGGCGATTTACGCTCCAGCCTGCCCGTGACCCGCCAGGATGAGGTTGGCCAGCTGGTTGAAGCCATTAACGGTATCGGTGATGGGCTACAAAAAATTGTCCTGCAGGTCCGCGAGGCCGCGGGCGAGATCCATCTGGGCACCAATGCGCTGGCCTCCGATACCGGAGACATCTCCGAGCAGATCAACAAGCAGGCCAGCAGCGTTGAAGAGACCTCCGCCAGCATGGAGCAACTGGCCGCGACCGTGCAGCAAAATGCCGCCAACATGGAGCAAACGCAGCAGCTGGTAGGTGAAACCTCGCGCGCGGTTCATCAGGGTGGTGAAACGGTGACCCATGCGGTTGCCACCATGGACGACATTCGCGAAGCGTCAAAACGTATCGAAGACATCACCCGCGTGATCGAGTCCATCGCGTTCCAGACTAATATTCTGGCGCTGAATGCGGCGGTAGAAGCGGCACGCGCAGGCGAGCATGGAAAAGGTTTTGCTGTGGTCGCGCAGGAAGTTCGCGCCCTGGCAGGTCGAAGCGCCAACGCGGTGAAGGAGATTGAACATCTGATTGGCGATACCCTGCGAAAAGTGGGCGAAGGCCACGCGCTGTCTGAACAGACGCGTCTGGCGATGGATTCCATCATCGTTCATATCGACAACATCAGCCAGCTGGTCACGGAGATTAACCACGCGTCACGCGAGCAGTCCGCGGGGATCGGCCAGGTCAATCTTGCCATGACCCACATTGGCGAAGCGTCGCATATCAATGCCGATCGCATCTCACGCAGCGAGCAAACCGCACGCACGCTGCGCGAGAAAGGGTCACACCTTACCCAACTGGTCAGCCTGTTCCAGCTTAAACGCTAGCCAACCCTGCCCGTGGCGCGCAGCAGCAGATCGCTTTGCACCTGCTCATTCATGAGCGTACCGCCACGGGTATCCAGCATCATGCGGCACCACGCCTGCGCCACGGGCGGCGATGCGTGCCGCAGCATCTGGCTGCCGGCCCCCAGCAAAAAGAGCTGCTGAGCTATCTCCCTCCCCTGCGCCTCCTGCGGTTTACGCAGCTTTTGCTGAAGCTGCCGCCAGCTGCGGTCAAAGTGTCTGTCCTGTCCTTTGACCTGAGCAAACTCGTCGGCAAGCAGGTCGTGGATACCTGACTGCTTCGCCAGCACACGCAGCACGTCCAGGCACATGATATTGCCCGATCCTTCCCAGATGCTGTTCACCGGCATCTCACGATACAGGCGTGGAAGTTCACTCTCCTCGCAGTACCCGACGCCACCGAGTGCCTCCATCGCCTCCGCCACGAACGGAATGCCCCCTTTGCACACGCTGAATTTTGCGGCCGGGGTAAAAAGCCGCGCCCAGGCGGCCTCCTGCGGGTCGGTGCGGTTATCCCACGCCCGGGCCAGACGGAACAGCAGCGCCGTGTGCCCCTCCAGCACCAGCGCCATACGGCTTAGCACTTCACGCATTAGCGGCTGATCGATAAGATTTTTGCCGAAGGTCTGACGCTGATGGGCGTGGTACAGCGCCACGGAAAGCGCCCGGCGCATTAGCCCGTGGCTGCCCAGCGCGCAGTCGAAGCGCGTCAGCCCGCCCATCTTCAGGATTTGCCGCACGCCTTCTCCCTCTTCACCCAGCAGCCAGCCAGAGGCATCGAGGAACTCCGCCTCGCTGCTGGCGTTCGAACGGTTGCCGAGCTTGTCTTTCAGACGTTCCAGCCGTACGGCGTTGCGCTGTCCGTCGGGTAAGAAACGCGGGACAAAGAAGCAGGACAAACCGCCTTTCGCCTGCGCCAGCACCAGATGCGCATCGCTCTGCGGCACGGAGAAAAACCACTTGTGGCCCACCAGACGGTAGCTGCCGTCGCTGCATTTTTCCGCTCTGGTGGTGTTGCTGAGCACGTCCGAGCCGCCCTGCTTTTCCGTCATTCCCATGCCGATCAGCAGGCCGCGCTTTTGCCCACCCGGCGCGAGATGGGGATCGTAACGGTCGCTCATCAGCGGCGTTAACCATTCATGAAACGGTTTGGGCAGCGACTGCTGCAACAGCGGCGTGGCGGCGAAGGTCATGGTCACCGGGCATAACGTCCCCGCTTCTACCTGAGCATGGAGCACGAAGCGCGCGGCCCTGGCGACGAAAGAACCTTTTCGTGCCTCTTCCTCCCATGCCAGATTATGTACCCGGTTAGCGCAGAGCCCCTGCATCAGCAGGTGCCATGCCGGATGAAAGCGGACGTCATCCAGCCGCTCTCCCGTGGGGTCGTAGCGTAATAGCTCCGGCGGATTCACGTTCGCCAGCCTGCCCAGCTCCATCGACTCCGCCGTGCCTAACTGCTGTCCAATGCTGGCAAGAAGATCCATATCCCACTCGGCACCCTCGCGCGCAACCGCGTCGCGCAGGGCGCAGTCAGAGAGGAAAAGGTTGCTGTTAGAGAGTGGGGCTGGTTGATTAAAAACGGTATGGGTCTGCCAGTGCATGCTGTCTCCCTCCTTCAGTGGCAATGAAGGTAAGTATGGACAGACCGTATGAACGCTGCATGGGAGTGAGGTCACACGATGGCGATCCCGCTGATATCATTCGTGAAATAGCTCACAGAACATAAGAATAAACTATTTCATTACTCCGCTTATGTTGAATAATTTATTCTTAACCCGTCTTTGTGAGGATCGTTATGCAACAGGATGCGCACAAGCGAGCATTAATTGCAGGCTCCATTGGTAACTTTATCGAGTGGTATGAGTTTGCGGTCTACGGTTTTCTGGCGACCGTGATTGCGAAGAACTTCTTCCAGCTTGAGGGAGAGGCGGGACTGACCAGTCTGATCCTCACCTGGGCCTCGTTTGCCATTGCCTTCTTCTTCCGTCCGCTGGGTGCGGTGGTATTTGGCCGCATTGGTGACAGGATAGGCCGAAAACCGACGCTGATTATTGTGCTGGTGCTAATGACGCTCGCCACCACGGCCATCGGCATCGTGCCCGTCTACGCCAGCATCGGCATTGCTGCACCGCTGATCGTTACGCTGCTGCGCATCCTGCAGGGTCTGTTCGCGGGCGGCGAGTACGGCGGTGCGGTCTCGCTGATGACGGAGTTCGCCCCGCGCGGCAAGCGCGGTCTGTACGGCGCGTGGCAGTCCTTTACCGTGGCGCTCGGGCTGCTAGCAGGCGCAGGTATTGTCGCGCTGCTCTCTGCCCTCCTCACGCCTGAAGCCCTGCACGACTGGGGCTGGCGCATTCCTTTCTTCCTGGCGCTGCCGATGGGCGTGGTCGCGCTGTGGCTGCGGGTGAGCATGGAAGAGACGCCGAGCTTTGTGCAGCAGAAGGAAAAAGCGGTCATTGCTCAGGCCAGTACTTCCGCCACGCTCAAAACCATCCTGATGGGCATTGGCCGCGTGATGGTCTGGTCCGCGGCGGGGTATACCTACCTCGTGATCATGCCGACCTATCTGCAGTCTGCGCTGCACACCGGGTTTAATCAGGCGCTGCTGATAGCGGTGATTTCTAACATTGGGTTTGCGCTCACCATCATTCCGTCGGGAATGCTGAGCGACAGGATCGGGCGGCGAACGGTGATGATTATCGCCACCGTGCTCCTGCTGATCCTCGCCCTGCCGCTGCTGAAAATTTTGCAGGCGGAGTCCAGTACGATGGCGGTCAAAGCGATTGTGGTGCTGATTGCGGGCGGTCTGGTGGGCATGCTGGCGGGGCCGGGCCCGGCGATGCTGTCTGAGATGTTCCCGACGCGCGTGCGCTATACGGGACTGGGGCTGGCCTATTCGTTATCGAACGCGATTTTTTCGGGCTGTGCGGGGTTAATCATTACCGGGCTGATTAAGCAGACGGGCAACCTGGACATTCCGGCCTATTACGTGATGGCAACGGCGGTGGTGAGTATTTTCGCGCTGATGACGCTCAGGAAGGATGACCATTTACGGTCGTTAGAGGAATGAGATTGTTGCCCGCTGGCGCTGCGCTTACCGGGCCTACGGTACCATGCTTTTGTAGGCCGGGTAAGGCGAAGCCGCCACCCGGCACAACAGGCTACCCGCGCTGGCGCACCGCTTCAAACAGGCAGATACCCGTTGCAACGGAAACGTTCAGAGACGACACGCTGCCCGCCATCGGGATGCTAATCAGCTCGTCGCAGTGCTCGCGCGTCAGGCGACGCATGCCTTCACCTTCCGCCCCCATCACCAGCGCCAGACGGCCGGTCATTTTGCTCTGATACAGAGTATGATCCGCTTCGCCCGCGGTACCGACGATCCAGATATTCTCTTCCTGCAGCAGACGCATGGTGCGCGCCAGGTTGGTCACGCGGATCAGCGGAACGTTTTCCGCCGCGCCGCAGGCCACTTTCTTCGCCGTCGCGTTCAGTTGGGCAGAGCGATCTTTCGGTACGATCACCGCGTGCACGCCCGCCGCATCCGCGCTGCGCAGGCACGCGCCGAGGTTATGTGGATCGGTGACGCCATCCAGAATCAGGAAGAACGGGTTTTCCAGCGCGGCAATCAGATCCGGCAGATCGTTTTCCTGATACTGACGGCCCGGCTTCACGCGGGCAATGATCCCCTGGTGCACCGCGCCTTCGCTTTTCTCATCCAGGAACTGGCGGTTCGCCAGCTGGATCACCACGCCCTGCGCTTCCAGCGCGTGGATCAGCGGCATCAGACGTTTGTCTTCACGACCTTTCAGAATAAACACTTCCTGAAAACGCTCCGGTGCGCGCTCGAGAAGGGCCTGCACCGCGTGGATGCCGTAAATCATTTCACTCATTGATGGTTCTCGTAATAAATATTTCCCCTCTCCCGGTTGGGGAGAGGGTCAGGGTGAGGGGAGAATTACTCCGCCTGCTTTTTCTTGGCTGCGCGCTTCGCTTTTGTCGCGGCAGCGATTTTCTGCGTCTTCGCGGAAGGCTTTTTCGCTGAGCGAGCCTCTTTCTTCGCCGCCTTTGGCTTCTGTTTCTTCTCGCCGCGGAACGCGCTGTCCGGCTCGAAGTTTACCTTTTTGCCCGCCTGGCGACGTTTACCGCTCGCTTTGCCGTTTCCGCCTTTTTTCGCCCTTTCACGCTCGGTTTTACCGACGTTACGCGGCGCGCGCTCGCTGGAGATCAGGCTGAAGTCGATTTTACGGTCGTCCATATTCACGGCTTCGACCTTCACTTCCACGCGATCGCCCAGACGGTAGGTCTGGCCGCCTGATTCGCCAATCAGACGCTGGCCGACCTGGTCGAAGCGGTAGTAGTCGTTATCCAGGCTGGAGACGTGCACCAGACCGTCGATAAACAGCTCATCCAGACGAACGAAGAAACCAAAGCCGGTCACGCTGGCAATCACGCCCTTAAAGACGTTGCCCACCTGATCCAGCATAAAGTCACACTTCAGCCAGTCCGCCACGTCGCGCGTCGCTTCATCCGCACGGCGCTCGGTCATGGAACAGTACTGACCCAGTTGCAGCATCTCTTCCATCGAGTAGTGATACCCACCGGTTTCAGTCGTGTTGCCTTTATGGCCCTGCTCGTGCGCCAGCAGATACTTGATCGCACGGTGCAGTGACAGATCCGGATAACGGCGGATCGGCGAGGTAAAGTGCGCGTAAGACTGCAGCGCCAGGCCGAAGTGCCCCCGGTTTTCCGGATCGTAAATCGCCTGCTTCATGGAGCGCAGCAGCATCGTCTGCAGCATTTCCGCGTCAGGACGGTCGCTAATGGATTCCAGCAGTTCGGCGTAATCGCGTGGCTCTGGCTTATTACCGCCAGGCAGCTCCAGGCCGAGCTCAGCCAGCACGGAGCGGAACGACGTAATGGCTTCCGTGGTCGGCTTATCGTGAATACGGAACAGCGCAGGTTCTTTGGCTTTCTCAACGAAGCGTGCCGCCGAGATATTCGCCAGAATCATACACTCTTCGATCAGCTTGTGCGCATCGTTACGCTGGGTCTGTTCGATACGCTCAATGCGGCGCTCGGCGTTGAAGATAAACTTCGCTTCTTCGCTCTCAAAGGAGATACCGCCGCGCTCTTCGCGCGCCTGCTCCAGCGTTTTGTAGAGGTTATGCAGCTCTTCAATGTGTTTAACCAGCGGCGCGTACTGCTCGCGAAGGTCCTGGTCGCCCTGCAGCATATGCCAGACCTTGGTATAGGTCAGACGCGCGTGCGAGCTCATTACCGCTTCGTAGAATTTGTAGCCCGTTAAGCGCCCTTTGGTGGAGATGGTCATCTCACATACCATACAGAGACGGTCAACCTGCGGATTCAGGGAGCACAGGCCGTTGGAGAGCACTTCCGGCAGCATCGGTACCACCTGCGACGGGAAGTAGACCGAGGTACCGCGGCTGCGCGCTTCGTTATCCAGCGGCGTGTGCGGACGCACGTAGTAGCTTACGTCAGCGATAGCCACCCACAGACGCCAGCCGCCGCCGCGTTTTTTCTCGCAGTACACGGCATCATCGAAGTCGCGGGCGTCTTCACCATCAATGGTGACCAGCGGCAGACTGCGGAGATCCACACGGCCCGCTTTGGACTCTTCCGGTACTTCTTCGCGCAGGTTTTCGATCTGCTCTTCGACCGCTTTCGGCCAGACGTACGGAATTTCATGGGTACGCAGCGCCATATCGACGGCCATGCCGGTGCCCATGTTATCGCCCAGTACTTCGACGATTTTACCCACCGCTTTGGTGCGACGGGTCGGACGCTGGGTGAGTTCAACCACCACCACAAAGCCCATACGCGCGCCCATCACCTCTTCAGGTGGGATCAGAATATCGAAGCTCAGACGGCTGTCGTCCGGCACCACGAAGCCTACGCCCGCATCGGTAAAGTAGCGGCCCACAATCTGGCTGGTTTTTGGCACCAGCACGCGAACCACGCGTGCTTCGCGGCGGCCTTTACGGTCTGCACCCAGCGGCTGCGCCAGGATCTGGTCGCCGTGGATGCACATTTTCATCTGTTCGGATGAGAGGTAAAGGTCGTCCTTACGGCCTTCCACGCGCAGGAAGCCAAAGCCATCGCGGTGACCAATGACGGTCCCTTTCAGCAGATCGAGGCGTTCCGGCAGCGCGTAGCACTGGCGGCGGGTAAAGACCAGTTGCCCGTCACGCTCCATCGCGCGCAGGCGGCGGCGAAGGGCTTCAATCTGCTCTTCACCTTCAATATTTAATTCAACGGCAAGTTCTTCACGATTGGCGGGTTTTTCGCGTTTTGTTAAGTGTTCAATGATGAACTCGCGGCTGGGGATAGGATTCGCGTATTTTTCGGCTTCGCGTTCCTGGAAAGGATCTTGTGACATGTCGGTTCCTCCGTTGTCAGCTCCGGTGGAAATTTTCTTCATTCCACCAGCAATAATTTATAAAGCGGTTGATTCTCTTCAACCAAATCGGCCAGCGTGTAGTTATCCAGTTCCTTGAGAAAACTTTGCACGGCCTTAGAAAGCGCCTGTTTCAGGCGGCAAGCGGGCGTAATGTGGCAGAACGCGCTGCTGCAGTTCACCAGAGACAAGGGCTCCAGCTCGCGTACCACATCCCCGATACGAATACTCTGTGCCGGTTTACCAAGACGGATCCCTCCATTCTTCCCGCGGACGGCAGCAACGTATCCGGCACGGCTAAGTTGATTGATTATTTTGACCATATGATTACGGGACACACCGTACACCTCTGTCACTTCAGAGATACTGGTCATCTTCCCTTCGGGTAACGACGCCATGTAAATCAGCGCGCGTAAGCCGTAATCGGTGAAACTTGTTAACTGCACATCAACCTCAGGAAAAAGGGAAAACGCGATTAAACCGCAGAGATATTCATTAATGATGATAAACCAGCCAGATAGTTAGCGGCTAATTTATTTGACAGACGGGGCGAAAAAGCGGAGATCCAGGAGCGGTCGCCGGTTGGCGCTACGCTTATCCGGCCTACGGGTCTCCCCGCAGGCCAGCAGTCACGAAGATTATGCGTCGAACGGGTCGCGCAGGATCATCGTTTCAGTACGATCCGGGCCGGTAGAAATAATATCGATCGGCACTTCGGTCAGTTCTTCAATGCGCTTGATGTAATCCAGCGCCGCCTGCGGCAGGCCGCTACGCTCTTTCACACCAAAGGTGGTCTCAGACCAGCCCGGCATAGTTTCGTAGATTGGCTCAATGCCTTCCCAGTCGTCAGCAGCCAGCGGAGTGGTGGTCACTTCGCGGCCATCTGGCATACGGTAGCCTACGCAGATTTTCACTTCTTTCAGGCCGTCCAGTACGTCCAGCTTGGTCAGGCAGAAGCCAGACAGGGAGTTGATCTGCACTGCGCGACGCACGGCAACCGCATCCAGCCAGCCGGTACGACGACGACGACCGGTGGTCGCGCCAAACTCGTTACCCTGCTTGCACAGGAACTCGCCGGTTTCATCAAACAGTTCGGTCGGGAATGGACCCGCACCCACGCGAGTGGAGTACGCTTTGATGATGCCCAGAACGTAATCCACATAACGTGGACCCAGGCCGGAGCCGGTCGCCACGCCACCCGCGGTGGTGTTAGAAGAAGTAACGTACGGATAGGTACCGTGGTCGATGTCCAGCAGCGTACCCTGCGCACCTTCGAACATGACGAAATCGCCACGCTTGCGCGCCTGGTCCAGCAGATCGGACACATCAACAACCATACCGGTCAGAATGTCTGCAATCGCCATGACGTCATCCAGCACTTTCTGGTAGTCAACAGCGTCAGCTTTGTAGAAGTTCACCAGCTGGAAGTTGTGATATTCCATCACTTCTTTCAGTTTTTCAGCGAAGGTCGCTTTGTCGAAGAGGTCACCGACGCGCAGACCGCGACGTGCAACTTTATCTTCGTAAGCCGGGCCGATACCACGACCGGTGGTGCCGATCGCTTTCGCGCCACGCGCTTTTTCACGCGCCACGTCCAGCGCCACGTGATAGTCCAGGATCAGCGGGCAGGCTTCGGAGAGCAGCAGACGCTCACGAACAGGGATACCACGGTCTTCCAGACCTTTCATCTCTTTCATCAGCGCAGCAGGAGACAGCACAACGCCGTTACCGATGATGCTGGTGACGTTTTCGCGAAGAATGCCTGATGGAATAAGATGGAGGACGGTTTTTTCACCGTTGATTACGAGAGTATGGCCTGCGTTGTGACCGCCCTGGTAGCGTACAACATATTTAGCCCGTTCAGTCAGAAGATCGACAATCTTCCCTTTACCTTCGTCACCCCATTGGGTGCCCAGTACGACGACGTTGTTACCCATTTTTTTCAAAATCACCGTTTGCTTAAAAATGGATTCTACCATCGCTTTTTCAGATATACAGCACTTTTTGACCTTAAAATACGCCAATTGCGGCTAATTTTTGATCAGCCAATCGTTTTCCTCAACATGTAGTAGATAACGATACCGGCAACCACAAGACCACCGCCGAAACGACGCAAAATATTATCCGGTAGCTGGCTCATGGTCGCGATCATACGACGCCACGCGCGCGGATAGAGCATCGGGCCGAGACCTTCCAGCACCAGAACCAGGGCCAGCGCGAGCCAGATCGTTGAATTCATTTTTCATCCTTATAAAAGAAAACCACCGCTCCGTTGGGAGCGGTGGTTTGAATACTCAAACGAGCCTGAGTTTATCGCGTTGCGTTGGTCGGCGTCTTCATATAACGGAAGAAATCGCTGTCCGGGCTGAGCACCATCACATCCTGGTTGCTCTTAAAGCTATTCTCGTAAGCGCGCAGGCTACGGATAAAGGCGTAGAAGTCTGGATCCTGGCTGAATGCATCGGCAAACAGCTTCGCCGCTTCCGCATCGCCTTCACCGCGCAGGATACGGCCCTGACGTTCAGATTCCGCCAGCGTCTTGGTCACTTCATAGTCCGCTGCCGCACGCAGTTTTTCAGCCTCTTCCTGACCCTGTGAACGGTGACGACGGGCTACCGCTTCACGCTCGGCGCGCATACGGTTGTAGATCGCCTCGGACACTTCCGCTGGCAGGTTGATCTGCTTGATACGCACGTCAACCACTTCGATACCCAGCGCCGCCATACTGTTCGGGTTGATCACCGGCACTTTACCGTTGGTTTCAGCCTGAACGCGTTCGGCCGCTTTAGCAATCGCGTCATCCGCTGCTGGCGTTGCCACTTCGTCTTCGGTGCCCGCTGTACCGGAGTTCAGCGCATCGCGCACTTCCAGGGTCAGACGACCGCGGGAGTCGGTCACGATGTCTTTCACATCAAGACGACCAATTTCAGAACGCAGACGGTCAGAGAACTTACGTTTCAGCAGCACTTCTGCCTGAGAAACGTCACCGCCGCCCGTTGCCAGGAAGTAGCGGCTAAAATCGCTGATGCGCCATTTGATGTAAGAATCAACGATCAGGTCTTTCTTCTCTTTGGTCACGAAACGGTCGGCCTGGTTATCCATGGTCTGGATACGCGCATCAAGCGTTTTCACAGACTGAATGAACGGCACCTTGAAGTGCAGGCCCGGCTCGTAAATCACCGGACGTTTGTCGCCATCACGCACGACGCTGCTGAACTGGAACTTGATCCCGCGCTCGCCCTCTTTCACCACAAAGATCGAGGTATAAAGCACGACCAGTACGATGACGATGATCGCAATAACTGACTTACGCATCCTTATTCCCCCTGACGCTGGTAGTCGTTACGCTGCGCGTTAGCACGGCGTTGGTCCATAATGTCACCATCGTTCGAAGAAGGCGTTGTGTTCGCGCTGGAGCTGCCTGATGAGGCTGGCGGCAGACGCAGCAGGTTGTTCGCTCCGCTGGTGTCTTTCGCTGCCGGCGCAGAACCGCCTTTCAGCATCTGATCCAGCGGCAGAACCATCAGGTTTCCGCCTTTGCTGTCGTTAACCAGCACTTTGCGGGTGTGGCTCAGCACTTTTTCCATAGTCTCGATATACAGACGCTCACGGGTAATTTCCGGGGCGGCTTTGTATTCCGGCAGGATGCGCGCGAAGCGAGCCACTTCACCCTGAGCTTCCAGGATGGTCTGGGTCTTATACGCACGCGCCTCTTCCAGAATACGCTGCGCCTGACCGTTAGCACGCGGCTGAACTTCGTTGGTGTACGCTTCTGCTTCGCGGATGTACTGCTGTTCGTTTTCACGGGCAGCAATCGCATCATCAAACGCAGCCTTCACCTCTTCCGGCGGACGTGCAGCCTGGAAGTTGACGTCCAGCAGGGTGATACCCATGTTGTACGGACGAATCGTCTCTTCCAGCTCGCGCTGGGTATCGCTACGAATAACGGTACGACCTTCGGTCAGGATGCGGTCCATGGTGTATTTGCCGATCACACCACGCAGGGCGCTGTCGGTCGCCTGACGCAGGCTGTCATCGGCGCTGGTCACGCTAAACAGATAACGCTCAGGATCGGTCACGCGGTACTGCACGTTCATCTCAACGCGCACCACGTTTTCGTCCGAGGTCAGCATCACGCCGGAGGCGGCCAGTTCACGGACGGACTCCACGTTAACTGCGGTCACGTCATCAATGAAGGTCGGCTTCCAGTTCAGGCCCGGCTCAACCAGGTGGCTGAACTTACCGAAACGGGTGACCACGCCGCGTTCTGCTTCTTTAATGGTGTAGAACCCGCTGGCTGCCCAGACGATCACCAGCCCGGCAGCAACGATGCCCACCAGGCGGCCACCTAATTGCGGGCGCGGTCCCTGGCTGGAACTGCCACCCGAGCCAGAACCTTTTCCTCCGCCAAGGCCACCAAGCTTTTTGCTCAGCTTGCGGAAGATATCATCCAGATCCGGCGGCCCCTGCTCGCGACCACCTTTGTTGCCATTTCCCCCAGAGTTGCCGCCTTGATTATTGCTGCTTCCCCACGGGTCGCGGTCTTGTCCGTTATTACCGGGCTGATTCCACGCCATGTATATGCTCCATATTTGTTATGCAAGGGCGAATTTTTCAGGCTTCCCCTTTCTGATCAGACGATATAGTCCGCCAGCGCAGGTTCTTGTTTACAGAGGCGACGCCAGTCAACGATCGGCATACGCACCTGCATCCCCACGCTGCCGTCATCCTCCATCCACTCTTTTTCTATCGCCTGAAGCTGATAAAACCGGCTGCGCAGCCTGCCTTCCTGTGGCGGCAATCGCAGCGTGTGCTGAGCTACCTCACCGGAAAGACGTTCTGTCAAAGCCTGGAAAAGCAGTGGCACACCGATTCCGGCCTGAGCAGAAAGCCAGACCCGAATCGGTTTGTTCTCTTCATCACGGTCGATACGCGGTTCGAAATCCTCCAGCATATCGATCTTATTCATCACCAACAGGGTGGGAATTTCGTGGGCGTCAATTTCTTCCAGCACCACGTTCACCGCGTCGATGTTCTCCTGCACGCGTACATCAGCCGCATCAATCACGTGCAGCAGCAGAGTCGCCTGACGCGTCTCCTGCAACGTCGCCTTAAACGCCGCCACCAGATCGTGCGGCAGATGGCGGATAAACCCTACGGTATCCGCCAGCACTGTTTCACCCACGTCTGCAACGTCAATGCGGCGCAGCGTCGGGTCCAGGGTCGCAAACAGCTGGTCTGCGGCATACACCTGGGCCTCGGTTATCTGGTTAAACAGGGTGGATTTACCGGCGTTGGTATAGCCCACCAGCGACACCGTGGGGATGTCGGCTTTGGTTCGCGCCCGACGCCCCTGTTCACGCTGTTTCTCGACACGTTCCAGACGTGAGAGGATCTGGGTAATACGGCCACGCAGCAAACGGCGGTCGGTTTCGAGCTGGGTTTCACCCGGACCGCGCAAACCAATCCCGCCTTTTTGTCTTTCAAGGTGGGTCCAGCCACGCACCAGACGCGTCGCCAGATGGCGCAACTGCGCCAGCTCAACCTGCAGTTTCCCTTCGTGGGTACGGGCACGCTGAGCAAAAATATCTAAAATCAATCCCGTGCGATCGATAACACGGCACTCGCAGAGAGCTTCCAGGTTGCGCTCCTGGGCTGGAGACAGCGCATGATCAAACAACACGACTGACGCGCCGGTTGCTTTTACGGCATCCGCAATTTCTACTGCTTTACCTTCACCAACAAAATACTTTGGGTGCGGCGCTTTACGGCTACCGGTAATCACCTGCATTGCTTCGACACCGGCGGAAGAGACCAGAGATTCAAACTCCTGGAGGTCTTCCATATCTTTGTCTTGCGAAAAATAGATGTGTACCAGCACCGCCTGCTCACCGGCATCATAACGGTCAAACAAGCGTAAACCTCTCTAAAAAGATCAGCGGGGAACGCAGGATCCCTGGCTCCCCGTGTGGATAACAGCTAAAACCTTATTCGGTCTCGTCGCTGTCCTGCGCAGGAGCAGAAGAACCCTGCGCGTTGCTGCCATGATGGTAGTTACTGCCTGTGCCGCCGCCAGCGTTATTGCTGTGATGAGAGACCGGACGGGACGGAACAACAGTAGAGATAGCGTGCTTGTAGACCATCTGGCTGACCGTGTTTTTCAACAGGATCACGAACTGATCGAAAGACTCAATCTGACCTTGCAGCTTAATACCATTCACCAAATAAATAGAAACTGGAACACGTTCCCGACGCAATGCGTTCAGGAACGGATCTTGTAAAGATTGCCCCTTAGCCATTCTATCTTTTCCTTATATGCTTGTTTTGTACTTAGAACCTTGCGATTCTGAAAAATTGCGCACGATACGTCTCAATTGTACACATTCAGTGGGCGATATCACCAACAACCTCAATCACATCGTTTAACGCCTGTTGCGGTTCTTCACTGTCTAACCAGTGAACCCCCTCCCAACCGCGCAACCAGGTGATCTGGCGCTTCGCTAACTGTCTCGTGGCGCAAACACCTCGATAAACCATTTCATCGTATGAAATCTCACCTTCAAGATACGACCACATCTGGCGGTATCCCACACAACGAACGGAAGGCATATCCGTATGCAAATCTCCACGGGCAAATAGCGCCCGCACTTCTGCTTCAAAATCTGAAGCCAACATCTGATGAAAACGCTGCTCAATTCGTTGATGGAGCAGTTCACGGCTCGCCGGGGCGATGGCGAACTGATGCACCTGATACGGCAGAGCGTCTCCTGACGTTTGCGTCAGTTCCGTTAAAGTTTTACCCGAAATGAAAAAAACTTCCAGTGCCCGGGAAAGCCTTTGCGGATCGTTTGGATGGATTCGCGCCGCCGCAACCGGGTCAATCTCTGCCAGTTGCTTATGCAATGCGTCCCACCCCTGCTCTGCCGCCTGCTGCTCAATCTTTGCTCTGATTTCAGGATCTGCAGAAGGTAAGGGTGACAATCCTTCGAGCAGCGCCTTGAAGTAGAGCATGGTTCCGCCAACCAACAGCGGTATACGCCCCGCCGCCGTTATCTCGGCCATCTCAGCTAAGGCATCCCGGCGGAAATCCGCTGCGGAGTAAGCCTCTGCCGGGTCGAGAATATCCAGCAAACGGTGCGGTGCTGCACGCAGTTCGTCTGCGCCGGGCTTCGCCGTGCCGATGCCCATCCCTCGATAGATGAGGGCGGAATCAACGCTAATCAACTCTACAGGCAAAACTTTACGTAACTCAATGGCTAACGCTGTTTTGCCAGAGGCCGTTGGGCCCATTAAAAAAATTGCCTTTGGCAGGCTCGCCTTGCTTACGTCAGTCATGTTTCAGGGCGGTCATCGCCGTTTTTAAATCAACAGGTTGTAATAACCCACCCGGCGGCGCTTTCACCAGCTGTGGGCAGAGGCGTTCCACCTCCGCCAGCACGGTAATCGCCTGCGCCATACTCCACGGTGAATGTTCGCTGGCCAGATGGCGGGCGATCCACTGCGCGGTGTTGGCAGCCTCCAACGATGTTTGCTGCGCCAGGTAGCCTATCAGTTCAGGAATCAAGTTTTGTAAATTTTGTTGGCGTAAGGGTAAAGGCACTGCGCGAATTGTCACATGTTGTGGTTCGAGCACAATTTCAATGCCCATTTGCGCCAGCTGGGCCTCTGCACGCTGCAATACCCTTGTTTCTTCAGCGGATATTTTCAGGCGAACCGGGATCAATAACGGCTGCGCACAGGCCGCATGTTCCCCCGGCGTCAGTTGCGCCTGCTTGAGCCAGCGTTCGGCAACCGGAAGCGCCAGAAGCAGCAGTTTGCCGTCGCGCTCAAGCAGGGCCATATCCGGTGCGATAATCGTCAGCACCCGGCCAAAACTCTGGCTATGGCCTTCAAGGGAAGGTGTCGCCACCGAAATGTGCTCTTTGCGCTCGACTGCGGGCGTTTCCAGCAGTTTACGGTACAGCGCCCCCTGCTGCTTCTGATAGCCGGGCTGAGCGTTCGGGTAGTTCACGCCCGTCGGACGCGGCGCGGCTCCTGCAGAGGAAAAACGCGGGGCGTCTGGTTCACGCGCGACGGCAGGCTCCGCAAAATGGTTGCGGCCCGCAGCAACACGGTTTTCCGGAATGGGGCGCGGTGCGGAGTCTTCTTTTTCCAGCGGCAGCGTGGGTTCAAGCTGCTGTTGCAGCACGCTCAGCACGCCCTGGTAGATAAAATCATGCACCAGACGCGACTGATGGAACCGTACTTCATGCTTGGCAGGATGGACGTTGACATCCACCTGATGCGGGTCGATCTCCAGATAAAGCACAAAGGCCGGTTGCTGATCGGCCCCGAGCTTGTCTTCGCAGGCCTGGCGAATGGCGTGATTAATGAGGCGGTCGCGCATCATGCGGCCATTCACGTAGCAATACTGAATTTCAGAATACGCCGCGCTACTGGCGTTCGGATCGGCCACCCAGCCGCGTAAAGCCAGATCGCCGTGCTGCCACTCGATAGCCAACGCCTGCTCCAGGAACGGCGTCCCGCAGATAGCGCCTAACCGTCGCTCTTTCTGACCACCTTCAGCCACCGCGCGGTACTGGCGCATCACCTTGCCGTTATGGCTGAGGTTGATGGTGACGTCGAAACGGGCGAGCGCAATTCGGCGGATGATCTCGTCGATATGGCCGAACTCGGTTTTTTCGGTACGCATAAACTTGCGGCGGGCGGGAGTATTGTAGAACAGGTCCAGAACTTCCAGCGTAGTACCGACAGGGTGCGCCGCGGGTTTGACCGTGACGTCCATATCCCGCCCTTCAGCGTAGGCCTGCCAGGCTTCCTGCTGTTCAGCGGTGCGGGAGGTCAGCGTTAAACGAGAAACCGAGCTGATACTGGCCAGCGCTTCGCCGCGAAAACCGAGGCTGATAATCGCTTCCAGGTCATCCAGAGAGGCAATTTTACTGGTGGCATGACGCGCCAGCGCCAGCGCCAGCTCCTCTTTTTTGATGCCGCAGCCGTTGTCGCGAATGCGGATAAGCTTTGCGCCGCCGCGTTCGATATCAATATCAATGCGGGTGGCGCCCGCATCGAGGCTATTTTCAACCAGCTCCTTCACCACCGACGCAGGGCGTTCCACCACCTCACCGGCGGCGATTTGGTTCGCGAGCTGCGGCGGCAGAACCTGAATCGGCATGAAATCTCCTTAATTTGTGGCGGTCAACCCACCCGGCTGCGCGGCGCTGGCCGTCTGGGCTGCTCCGCCCTGCGGCGCGGACTGCAGAGGATGCGCCTCAAAATATTTACGTAAACCGTTATAAATCGCTTCGGCAATTTGCTGCTGATAGCTGTCGCTGCCCAGCAGGCGCTCTTCACTGTTATTGCTGATAAAGCCCGTCTCTACCAGAATTGACGGAATATCCGGCGAGCGCAGAACGCCCAGGCTCGCATGTTCAGGGCGGCGCTTATGCAATGCCCCGATGCCCTGCAACTGGTTCAATACGTTAGTGGCGACATCATACCCGACGCGCTGAGAATGACCGAACTGTAAATCCAGCACCGCCTGGCTGAGGTATGGGTCAGACTGGCTGTTTGCCAGCACATCACCCGCGCCGCCTAACAGTTCAGACTGTTTCTCATGCTCTTCCAGCCAGTTGGCCATTTCGCTGTTTGCCCGGCGGTTCGACAGAACCCATACCGAGGCGCCCGTCGCGTTACGGTTCGGCGCGGCATCCGCGTGAATGGAGACCAGGAAATTGGCGTTTTGCTTACGCGCCACGTCTGAGCGGCCCATCACAGAGATAAAATAGTCGCCGTCGCGGGTTAGTACGCCTTTAAACATCGGATCATCGTTTAACAGCGTCCGCAGCTTGCGGGCCACCGCAATAGTGACATTTTTCTCTCGCGTGCCGCCCGGGCCAATCGCTCCAGGATCCTGTCCACCGTGCCCGGCATCAATGGCGATAATCACTTTGTCACCGCTGACCGTACGCCGTGCGCTGACCGCCGGACGCGTTACCGTGTTACTGCTGGTTGCCGCGGTGATGCGATCGTTCTGCGATTTAAACGGATTACGCGCAGGTTCCGATGGGCGAGGCGTATACACCGGCTCTTCCACGCGTTTCGCGACAACCGGTGGCGGCGGAGGCGGCGGAACATCGGCATTGATGGTGAAGACCACCGTATAGTTCGCCCCGTTTTGCTGCTTCACCGCCTTCGTTTTGCCCTTTTCGGTCAGATCGACCACCAGGCGCAGCGACTGGCTGTCCTGAGGGGTACCCGAGCGGATACTTTTCACCAGGTTGTTACCGCTGAACCGCAGCGGTAACCCCTGGATCACGCCTGTCTGTTTGATATCCAGCGCCACGCTGTGGCTGTCTGGCTGTGAAAACGCGTATTCAGGGTCGCCCATAAAGCTGAACGTAATCCGCGCCTGGCTTTCGCCGTTTGACACCTGAATATCCGAAAGGCTTGCCGCCCCGGCCTGCGCGCACAGCAGCACCGTCGCAGCCAACACCCAACCTTTAACGCGACTAATCATCCCGTCATCCCTACTCTTAACCGGCGAGACGCGCCAGTAAGGAACACCCTGATGAGGAAACCGCACTGATGCGAGCCTCACGCCCTTGAGCCTGGTAATCTAAGTGAATTTCGACATCCGGGTCAGGCAGCACACCCGCACCTTGTTGCGGCCACTCCACCAGGCAGATGGCGTCGTTGGCAAAATAATCACGGATCCCCATAAATTCCAGCTCCTCAGGATCCGCAAGGCGGTATAAATCAAAGTGGTACACCATAAGATTGTCGAAGGTGTACGGCTCGACCAGCGTGTAGGTAGGGCTTTTCACGTTCCCGTTATGCCCTAACGCCTGCAAAAAACCCCGGCTGAAGGTGGTTTTACCCGCACCTAAATCGCCATACAGATAAATGACGGTTGCCCCCTGACAGGCCTGCGCCACGCGCTTGCCGAGATCTAAAGTGGCTTGTTCATCAGGTAAAGGAATCGCTCGATTAGTCATTTTCTACGTCAATCACATCCGGGTTAACAACACGCCGCAGCGTGCAAAAGAGATCGGTGGCCAGCATACCGCGTGTCCCCTCCCGCACAGCAAGCCTGTCAGCTGCCGCGCCGTGGGCCACGCAGCCCGCACAGGCTGCATCATAAAGGGGAAGTTTCTGTCCAAGCAATGCGCCGATGATGCCTGAAAGCACATCGCCCATACCGCCGCTCGCCATGCCCGCATTTCCGGCATCAATAATGCCCTGCGTCTCGTCACTGGCGACAACGGTTCCTGCCCCTTTCAAAACGGCAACACCTCCGTAACGTTTTACCAGACGCTGAGCAGAAAGTAAGCGATCGCTTTCAATTTCTGCCACGCTGCAGTTAAGCAGGCGCGCGGCTTCGCCGGGGTGTGGCGTCAGAATGCGATTGTGACGCTTATCCGGATTTATTGCCAGAAGGTTAAGCGCGTCGGCATCCCACAGCATCGGTTTACGAAAATTCTCGACCTTTTGCAGGGCCTGTTTACCCCATGTCTGTTGCCCAAGCCCGGGACCAATAACCACCACATCCGCCCATTCGAGGCTTTCTTCCAGCGTCTGGGGCGTAAGCTCATGGACCATCAGTTCCGGTCGGGCTGTGATGATTGGCGCAATATTTTCAATGCGAGTGAGTACTCGCACTAACCCGGCACCGCTGCGAAGTGCCGCCTCACCGGTCATGCGAACCGCGCCTGCCGTACCGCGATCGCCACCAATAATCACCAGCCTGCCGTTGTCGCCCTTGTGAGACGTTGGGCGGCGCGGCGGAAGCCACTCTTTTAGCTGCGAGGAATCAAAGCGCGACAGGAGCGTTTCCTGTCCAACGAGCCAGCTCTCCAGCCCCAGCGCGTTATGGTGCAATACGCCGACCACATCCCGCGCTTTTCCGGTTAACAAGCCCGGCTTTAGGGCGATAAAGGTCACGGTGTGCGCAGCCTGAATAACGGCGCCAGGCGTCGCGCCGGTCTGCGCGATGAGGCCCGACGGAATATCCAGCGCGACTACCGGCGCAGAGTACCCGTTAGCGTGTTCAATAAGCGCGGCAATGTTTTCGCGAGGCGCGCTGCGTAGCCCGGTCCCCAGCAGACCATCAACAATCAGATCAACATCTTCCGGCCAGACGATATCAGGAGCATGAATCACGCCGCCTGCGTTCAGCCATGCCTCCCGCGCCGCGCAGGCCTCTTCCGGCAGGGGCTTATCACTCTCCAGCGCCAGCAGGGTAACGCGGAGACCGGCTGCAACGGCAAGACGCGCAACGACGTAACCGTCGCCGCCGTTATTGCCGTGCCCGCACAAAATCAGCCAGTGAGTGGACTGCGGGTACGCGCTGCGGGCAACGTTAAACGCCGCCTCTCCCGCGCGCTGCATCAGTTCATAAAGGGTAATGCCGAGACTGTCTGCGGCCTCTTTTTCGGCGCGCCGGAGGTCATCCGCATGCCAGATGGAATGTGGTATACTTGCGGGGTTTTTCTTCACCGTATGGTCCGTCATGTCACAGCCCCTCGATCTCAATGAATTAGCGCAAAAAATAAAACAGTGGGGTGCTGAGCTTGGCTTCCAGAAGGTAGGCATTACCGATACCGACCTCTCTGCCAGCGAGCCAAAACTGCAGGCCTGGCTGGACAAACAATACCACGGCGAAATGGAGTGGATGGCGCGTCACGGCATGATGCGCGCCCGTCCACATGAACTTTTACCGGGTACACTACGCGTCATCAGCGTGCGCATGAACTACCTGCCTGCCAACGCGGCCTTTGCGCGCACGCTAAAAAATCCCTCCCTGGGTTACGTCAGCCGGTACGCTCTGGGGCGTGATTACCATAAGCTTCTGCGTAACCGCTTAAAAAAACTCGGGGAAACCATTCAGCAGCACTGTGATTCGCTGAATTTTAGACCCTTTGTCGATTCCGCGCCTGTTCTTGAGCGCCCGATCGCCGAAAAAGCCGGACTTGGCTGGACAGGTAAGCACTCACTTATCCTGAGCCGCGACGCCGGATCGTTCTTCTTCCTCGGTGAGCTGCTGATAGATTTACCCCTGCCGGTAGATGGCCCGGTGGAGGAAGGCTGTGGCCGCTGCGTGGCCTGCATGACCATCTGCCCGACGGGCGCCATCGTTGAGCCTTACACCGTTGATGCCCGCCGCTGCATCTCCTATCTCACGATAGAGCTTGAAGGGGCGATCCCGGAAGAATTCCGACCGCTTATCGGCAACCGGATCTACGGCTGCGACGACTGTCAGCTGATTTGCCCGTGGAACCGCTATTCACAGCTGACGGACGAAGAGGACTTCAGCCCGCGTAAAGCGCTGCATGCGCCACAGCTTATTGAGCTGTTCGCCTGGACCGAAGCCTGGTTTCTGAAGGTGACGGAAGGTTCCGCTATTCGGCGTATCGGCCACCTGCGCTGGCTGCGAAACGTGGCCGTCGCGCTGGGCAATGCCCCGTGGGATGAAGCGAATATTCAGGCGCTCGAAAGCCGTAGAGGTGAGCACCCACTTCTTGATGAACACATAGAATGGGCGATTGCGCAGCAAATCGAGAAGCGAAATGCCTGCGTGGTCGAGGTGCAGCTTCCTAAGAAACAGCGGCTGGTTAGGGTGATTGAAAAAGGGCTTACGCGGGATGCGTGATATATTCACAGCCTGTGAATAAAAATAAAAACTCAAGCACCATCTGGACTTGAGAAGAGGTCAAGTGATCTCAATAACATTTTGAAATGAAATTTTATCAAATTAATACAGTGACTTGGGAAGATATTATTCACCCTGCTAACTTTCTGTACGGTTTGGGTAAAGCGCGAATTCTGTGGATAACTCTGTTTACAAGAGTATTTCAGATGAAATAGAAAACGTCCCCAGCGCGTCTTTTCGCTGTGGATATTTTAGAGATGAAGAAGAATTTGGAGCGGGAAACGAGACTCGAACTCGCGACCCCGACCTTGGCAAGGTCGTGCTCTACCAACTGAGCTATTCCCGCTTGGGTGGTCCGTGCTTTAGAAGCACTTTCAAATTTTGGAGCGGGAAACGAGACTCGAACTCGCGACCCCGACCTTGGCAAGGTCGTGCTCTACCAACTGAGCTATTCCCGCTTGGGCAGTCTGTGCTGTGGAAGCACCTTCAAATTTTGGAGCGGGAAACGAGACTCGAACTCGCGACCCCGACCTTGGCAAGGTCGTGCTCTACCAACTGAGCTATTCCCGCAAATCTGTACTGCTTTTGTTGCTGTCGTAACGTGTAATTCTCTGTCGTTACGGGAGGCGCATTATACGAGAAATCCTTTTAGCTGCAACCCCCCTTAAAGTGATTTTTTCGAAATTCAGTTCAAGTGCTTATTTAATCGGCAAGCTGAACAATTTAACGACAAAAACCCGGCCGCGCAAGGTGCCGGATCTCAAAATCACAGCTTAATAAAGTTTTCGCGGTAGTACGCGAGTTCCGCCACGGACTCGCGGATATCGTCCATCGCCTGGTGCGTACCCTGTTTTTTAAAGCCGTCCAGAATTTCAGGCTTCCAGCGGCGCGCCAGCTCTTTCAGAGTGCTCACGTCCAGATAGCGGTAATGGAAGTAAGACTCCAGCTCCGGCATGTACTTGAAGAGGAAACGGCGATCCTGACCGATGCTGTTCCCGCAGATCGGCGATTTACCCGCTGGTACCCACTGCTTCAGAAATTCGAGCGTCGCCAGTTCCGCCTCGCGATCGCCCAGCGTGCTCGCCTTCACGCGCTCGACAAGACCGCTGCCGGTGTGGGTACGCACGTTCCACTCATCCATCAGCGCAAGCTGGTCGTCGGACTGATGCACCGCAATCGTTGGCCCTTCGGCAAGGATATTCAGGTTGGCATCGGTCACCAGAGTTGCAATCTCAATAATGCGATCGCGCTCGGGATCCAGCCCGGTCATTTCGAGATCGATCCAAATCAGGTTGTTTTCATCCGCGCTCATGTTATTTTCCACCCTTCTCGCATAACCGGCAGTAGCAGGTTAACTAGTATTAATTAGAGTGTATCATAGAGGTTTTGCCCCTTACGGGCGACCAGGAGCCAGTGCGATTGAGTAAAAATAAACTCTCCAAAGGGCAGCAGCGCCGCGTGAATGCCAATCATCAGCGCCGTCTTAAAACCACTTCGGAGAAGGTCGATTACGACGACAACCTGTTTGGCGAACCAACGGAAGGCGTAGTTATCAGCCGTTTCGGTATGCACGCCGACGTGGAATCCGCCGATGGCGAAATCCACCGCTGTAACATTCGCCGGACCATTCGTTCTCTGGTGACCGGCGACCGCGTCGTCTGGCGACCGGGTAAAGAGGCGGCAGAGGGCGTTACGGTAAAAGGTATCGTTGAAGCGGTCCATGAGCGTACGTCCGTGTTAACCCGTCCCGATTTTTACGACGGGGTGAAGCCGATTGCCGCCAACATTAACCAGATTGTCATCGTATCGGCGATTTTGCCCGAACTTTCGCTCAATATTATCGACCGATACCTTGTCGCCTGTGAAACGCTGCTGGTTGAACCGATTATCGTGCTGAACAAAATCGATCTGCTGGATGACGAAGGCATGGCTTTCGTTAATGAGCAGATGGATATCTACCGCAAGATTGGCTACCGCGTTCTGATGGTGTCCAGCTACACCAAAGACGGACTGAAACCGCTGGAAGAGGCGCTTACCGATCGCATCAGCATCTTTGCGGGTCAGTCCGGCGTGGGGAAATCGAGCCTGCTAAACAACCTTCTCGGCCTCCAGCAGGAGATCCTCACTAACGATGTGTCTGACGTCTCGGGCCTCGGCCAGCACACCACCACCGCCTCACGTCTCTATCATTTCCCTCACGGCGGCGATGTGATCGACTCACCGGGCGTGCGTGAATTCGGTTTATGGCATCTTGAGCCGGAACAAATCTTTAATGGATTTGTCGAATTCCATGATTATTTAGGCGCTTGCAAATACCGCGACTGCAAACACGATAACGATCCAGGCTGCGCTATCCGCGAAGCGGTTGAGAAAGGTGAAATCGCGGAGACCCGCTTCGAGAATTACCACCGCATTCTTGAGAGCATGGATCAGGTAAAAACGCGTAAAAACTTTTCTGATTCTGATAACTGACAACTAAGCTAAGCATCGCTAAAATCGTCCCCTTTTTTCAGGTTCCGGCGGCTTACTGCCGGATCAGGAACGACAAAACAATGGCCTGGAGGCTACCTTGTTAAACGCATTTAAACTTTCGCTTCAATACATTCTGCCAAAACTGTGGCTCACTCGCCTGGCGGGCTGGGGCGCAAGCAAACGCGCGGGCTGGCTGACCAAACTGGTCATCGACCTTTTCGTTAAGTATTACAAGGTCGACATGAAAGAAGCGCAGAAGCCGGACACCGCCAGCTACCGCACGTTCAACGAGTTTTTCGTGCGCCCGCTCCGCGACGAAGTGCGCCCGCTGAACACCGACCCTAACGTCCTGGTGATGCCAGCAGACGGCGTGATCAGCCAGTTGGGTAACATCGAAGACGACAAAATCCTGCAGGCGAAGGGCCACAACTACAGCCTGGAAGCGCTGCTGGCGGGCAATTACCTGATGGCGGACCTGTTCCGCAACGGCACCTTTGCCACCACCTATCTGTCACCGCGCGACTACCACCGCGTACACATGCCGTGTAACGGTATCCTGCGTGAGATGATCTACGTGCCGGGCGATCTGTTCTCCGTGAACCACCTGACCGCGCAAAACGTACCGAACCTGTTTGCCCGTAACGAACGCGTCATCTGCCTGTTCGATACTGAATTCGGCCCTATGGCGCAGATTCTGGTGGGCGCGACCATTGTCGGCAGCATCGAAACCGTCTGGGCTGGCACCATTACCCCGCCGCGTGAAGGCGTGATCAAGCGCTGGACGTGGCCTGCCGGTGAAGAAGAAGGCTCTGTCGCCCTGCTGAAAGGCCAGGAGATGGGTCGCTTTAAGCTGGGCTCTACCGTCATCAACCTGTTTGCGCCGGGCAAAGTGAAGCTGGCTGAGCAGCTCGAAAGCCTGTCGGTCACCAAACTGGGTCAGCCGCTGGCGGTCTCTACCGAAACCTTCGTGACGCCGGATGCAGAACCTGCTCCGCTGCCGCAAGAAGAGATCGACGCCGAGCACGACGCCAGCCCGCTGGTTGACGACAAAAAAGACGAAGGCTAACAACAGAAGGATCGCTGACGTGCGCCCGATTATCGTTCTACTGATGGCCTGGTGCCTCAGCATGGGGGCGTACGCAGCGACAGCCCCCGACGCCAAACAGATAACCCAGGAGCTGGAGCAGGCGAAAGCGGCTAAACCCGCTCAGCCAGAGACCGTTGAGTCACTCCAGTCCGCACTGAACGCGCTTGAAGAGCGGAAAGGCTCGCTTGAGCGCGCTCAGCAGTATCAGCAGGTTATCGACAACTTCCCTAAACTCTCGCAAACGCTGCGCGCGCAGCTCGCTAATCTGCGCGATGAGCCCCGCGAAGTGCCGGAAGGCATGACCACCGACGCCCTGAATCAGGAAATCCTGCAGGTCAGCAGCCAGCTCCTGGAAAAGAGCCGCCAGGCTCAGCAGGAGCAGGAGCGAGCACGTGAAATTGCCGACTCACTCAGCCAGCTTCCGCAGCAGCAAACCGACGCCCGCCGCCAGCTTAACGACGTTGAGCGCCGCGTGGGTACGCAAAGCGGCAACACGCCGCAGGCTCAGGCGCAAAATCTGGGTCTGCAGGCGGAATCTGCCCGTCTGAAGGCCCTTGTAGATGAGCTGGAGCTGGCGCAGCTTTCCGCCAACAACCGCCAGGAGCTGGCGCGGATGCGCTCTGAACTCGCTCAGAAGCAGAGCGAGCAGCTGGATGCGTACCTTCAGGCCCTGCGCAATTTGCTTAACAGCCAGCGCCAGCGCGAAGCCGAGCGAGCGCTTGAAAGCACCGAGCTGCTGGCGGAAAACAGCGCCAATCTGCCGGAAGGTATCGTCGATCAGTTTAAGGTCAACCGCGAGCTTTCTGCCGCCCTGAATCAGCAGGCGCAGCGTATGGATCTGGTTGCCTCCCAGCAGCGTCAGGCGACGAATCAAACCCTGCAGGTGCGCCAGGCGCTCAACACCCTGCGCGAGCAGTCCCAGTGGCTCGGGTCATCAAACCTGCTGGGCGAAGCGTTACGCGCCCAGGTCGCGCGCCTGCCGGAAATGCCGAAACCGCAGCAGCTGGATACCGAGATGGCCCAGCTGCGCGTGCAGCGACTGCACTTTGAAGATCTTCTCAATAAGCAGCCGCAAATACGCCAGATCCGTCAGGCTGACGGACAACCTCTGACCAGCGAGCAAAACCGTATTCTGGAAGCCCAGCTGCGCACCCAGCGCGAACTGCTGAACTCCCTGCTGCAGGGCGGGGATACGCTGATTCTGGAACTGACTAAGCTCAAGGTCTCTAACAGCCAGCTGGAAGACGCGCTGAAAGAGGTGAACGAGGCTACGCACCGTTATCTCTTCTGGACATCCGACGTACGTCCAATGACCTTCTCGTGGCCAATTGAGATCGTTCAGGATCTGCGCCGCCTGATTTCCCTCGACACCTTTAGCCAGCTCGGACAGGCCAGCGTGATGATGCTGACCAGTAAAGAGACGATTTTCCCGCTGCTGGGCGCGTTGGTTCTGGTGGGCTTCAGCATTTATTCGCGCAGACATTTCACCCGCTTCCTGGAGCGTTCCAGCGCGCGGGTGGGGAAAGTCACTCAGGATCACTTCTGGCTGACGCTGCGCACCGTGTTCTGGTCGATTCTTGTCGCCTCTCCGCTACCGGTGCTGTGGATGACGCTTGGCTATGGCCTGCGGGAAGCCTGGCCCTATCCGCTCGCGGTCGCCATTGGCGATGGCGTCACCGCCACGGTACCGTTGCTGTGGGTGGTGATGATTTGCGCGACGTTCGCGCGGCCTAACGGCCTGTTCATCGCCCATTTTGGCTGGCCTCGTAATCGCGTGGCGCGCGCCATGCGCTATTACCTGATGAGCATCGGGCTGATTGTGCCGCTGATTATGGCGCTGATCATGTTTGATAATCTCAACGACCGGGAATTCTCAGGCTCGCTGGGGCGCCTCTGCTTTATGCTGATCTGCGGCGCGCTGGCCATCGTCACGCTCAGCCTGAAACGCGCGGGGATACCGCTCTATCTGGATAAATCCGGCAGCGGCGACAACATGTTCAACCGGCTGCTCTGGAACCTGCTGCTGAGCGCTCCTCTGATTGCGATGCTGGCAGCGGCGGTAGGTTACCTGGCAACCTCGCAGGCGCTGCTGGCGCGACTGGAAACGTCGGTGGCGATCTGGTTCCTGCTGCTGGTGGTGTATCACGTGATCCGTCGCGGGATGCTGATCCAGCGCCGCCGTCTGGCCTTTGACCGCGCCAAGCATCGCCGGGCAGAGATCCTCGCTCAGCGTGCCCGTGGCGAGGAAGAGCCAGCCCATGTCAACAGCACGGAAGGCACGATGGATGCGGACGAGGTCGAACTGGATCTGGATGCCATCAGTACCCAGTCTCTGCGCCTGGTGCGCTCCCTCCTGATGCTGATTGCCCTTCTGTCGGTGATCTTCCTGTGGTCGGAAATTCACTCCGCGTTTGGCTTCCTGGAGAACATCTCTCTGTGGGACGTGACGTCCACGGTGCAGGGCGTTGAAAGCCTGGAGCCGATCACCTTAGGCGCGGTGCTGATTGCCATCCTGGTGCTGATCATCACCACCCAACTGGTGCGTAACTTCCCGGCTCTGCTGGAGCTGGCGCTGCTGCAGCATCTGGATTTAACCCCCGGCACGGGATACGCCATTACGACCATTACGAAATACCTGATACTGCTGTTTGGCGGAATGGTCGGGTTCTCAATGATTGGTATTGAGTGGTCTAAACTGCAGTGGCTGGTGGCCGCGCTGACGTTTGGCCTTGGCTTTGGCATGCAGGAGATTTTCGCTAACTTTGTATCCGGCCTGATCATCCTGTTTGAAAAGCCGATTCGCATTGGCGATACGGTGACGATCCGCGATCTGACCGGGAGCGTAACGAAGATCAACACCCGCGCTACCACGATCAGCGACTGGGACCGTAAAGAGATCATCGTGCCGAACAAGGCATTTATTACCGAGCAGTTTATCAACTGGTCCCTGTCGGACTCCGTTACGCGCGTGGTGCTGACGGTACCGGCGCCGTCGGATGCCAACAGTGAAGAGGTCACGCAGATCCTCTACACCGCCGCTGAACGCTGTACGCTGGTGCTCGATAACCCTGCGCCGGAAGTATTCCTGGTTGATTTACAGCAGGGGATCCAGATTTTCGAACTGCGTATCTACGCCGCCGAAATGGGACACCGCATGCCGCTGCGCCATGAGATCCACCAGCTGATTCTGGCGGGCTTCCGCGAGCATGGTATTGATATGCCGTTCCCACCGTTCCAGATGCGTCTGGAAAGCATGGACGGACGCAAGATGGGTAAAACGCTCACGTCGGCGGCAAGATCGCGCCCGGCGGGAAGTCTGTAATCGTTCTCCCCTCCCTTTCGGGAGGGGCATTTTACCGCTACGCCACTTCCGTGACGTACGCCATTGAGCGCCGGCGGTAATTCTCATAAATCCCCATCGCCAGCAGCGAGAAGAAGACTGGCCCACCGACCATCCACAGCGCGCTATTCCAGTCGTTCGCCTCAACCACGGGCTGAATAACGGTAAAGATGTTGGCAAACGCCACGACCAGCACCACCACCGTGGTCGCCAGCAGCGTTGCCGCGCGAGTTTTGAAGATCACAAACGGACGCTCAAGATCCCGCTTCGCCTTAAAGAACGGGAACGCCAGCGTCAGGAACAGGTACGGCAGCGTCATCGACACGTTCGCCATCAGGGTCAGCTTGTTATAGAACGCAGACGCGGTATCACCGCCAAATGACACCAGCAGAATGAACACGCACACCAGCAGACACTGCATCCACATGGCGTTGGCAGGCATGCCTGCGGTATTGAGCTGCGTCATGCGTGCCGGCCACAGCGCCTTTGGCGTACCCTGGATGATTGCTTTCAGCGGCGAGTAGATTAGCGTGAAGAACGCGCCGGTATAGGCTAGGAACATCGACAGGCCGGTAATGCGCGCAAACCAGATCCCCAGGGTGGCCGATGTTTCCGGCGTCAGGTGCATGGCGTTACCCAGCGTCATTCCCAGGCTTTTCATCAGCACGTAGGTGATGTTCCCGAGGTTAGTGGTATTGTTACTCAATACCTGCTGCCAGTTGGTGCTAACGCCCCAGAGGAAAATCGCCAGCGAATAGCCGATGGAAATCACGATGGCGGCAAAAATAATCCCTTTGGCAAAGTTTTTTTCCGGGTTCTCGGTCTTATCGACCAGCCCACCTACCGCTTCAATACCGCCGTAGGCAAAAATGGCAAATACCACGAAGGAGAGCATGGCCAGCCCGGACTGATAGCCCGGATTAGGCGATGAAACGAAGTTCACCTCCTGCGCGAAGTGTCCGCCGTTCAGGCACAGAATGGCGATACTCACCAGCAGCAGCACCAGGTTCAGGCACATCACGGAAATACCGCCAACGGCAGTGATACGGGCAATTTTGTTGATGCCTTTTGACGCCACCAGCGTCACCACCACCATCCAGCACACCGCCAGAATTCCGACCACCTGCGTGGAGCTCAGCCCGGCTAAAGACCAGACCTGCGTTTTATCCGCACCGAAAAGAAACGTGGAGAACGGCACCCAGACTTTGGCCGCCGTGCTGACCATCCAGACGACGTAGGAGGAGAACCACATAAACGTGCCGATAAACGCGTAGCGCGGGCCGATGCTGTTGTTCATCCATGAATAGATACCGCCCTCTTCTTTCCGGTAAGCCGAGCCCATCTCCGCCATCATCAGCGCAAACGGGATAAAGAAGAACAGAGCAGAAACGATATAAAACGGCGTCGCGCTGTAGCCCATCAGATAGAAAGCCGACGGGCTGTTGGCAAAGCCAAAAACTGACGTAAAAATCATCAGAATGAGCCCGGTGAGGGTCATCTTTTTGAGTGACTGGGACATATAACCATCCGAAGAGGAATTAAACTGCGCGGATGGTAGCAGATGACCAGACTAATATTGTGGCTATACGAGGCAATTTAAGAAAAAGACACGTGTACAGAGAAAATGGCAGTTTTTAATGTTGCGGAGAAGAAATGGAAAGGAAAATTGCCACAGATACTATATGCCGGGTAAGCGACAGCGCCACCCGGCCATGCTTTAGGCGCGATCGACCGTAAAGGCAATCACATCGCCCAGCTGCTCGGCGCCCAGCGCCAGCATCACCAGACGGTCTACGCCCAGCGCCACGCCGGAGCAATCTGGCAGACCCGCCTTTAACGCTTCCAGCAGGTTGGTATCGATCGGCTGCTGTGGCAGGCCGCGCGCGGCGCGTTTGCGGTTATCCTGCTCGAAACGTTGCGCCTGCTCGCGCGCGTCGGTCAGTTCGTGGAAGCCGTTCGCCAGCTCAATACCTTTGTAATAGACCTCAAAACGTTCCGCCACGCGGTGGTCTTCGGTGCTGATCTGCGCCAGTGACGCCTGGCTTGCCGGGAAGTGATAGACAAACGTCGGGCGATCTTTGCCAATCTGCGGTTCCACGCCGAAGGTGAACAGCAGCTGCAGCAGCGTGTCGCGATCCTCTTCGGTATCCGCCACGTTGCTCAGATCCAGTTTTGCCGCCACTTCACGCAGCTGAGCTTTGTCCGCCGACAGCGGATCGATTTCCAGATGGCGCTGGAAGGCCTGCTGATAGGAGAGCGTTTCGGCTTCAGAGCAGTCCAGTACCTGCTGCAGCAAATCGTCCACCTCATTCATCAGGCGGTACATATCATAGTGCGGGCGGTACCACTCCAGCATGGTGAATTCCGGGTTGTGGTGACGCCCCATTTCTTCATTACGGAAGCTGCGGCACAGCTGATACACCGGACCACACCCCGCCGCCAGCAGGCGCTTCATGTGATATTCCGGGCTGGTCATCAGATACAGATTCATGCCCTGGGAGTGGCCTGGGCCAACAAAACGGGTTTCAAACGGGACCAGATGAATATCCGTTACCGTTGCCTGACTCATGCACGGGGTTTCCACCTCCAGGACGCCGCGGTCGGCAAAGAAACGGCGGATCTCCGTCATAATTGCGGCGCGTTTTAACAGATTTGGGATGGATGCGCTCGGCTGCCAGGTGGCCGTTTCGCTCATGAGTTTTTCTCCGATTTCAGACAAGGGCACGAAGTCTACTCGTTAGCAGTGGCAGAGACAAATTTTGCGCAGTAAAAACGCGTATTTCATTTATGTGGATTATTCTGTGATGCAATTCATCAATCACGATGATAAATCACCGCACAGAACAGCAAAAAAATCGAACACGTCAAATTTCCCTCACATCTACGCGGTTATACTGTTATACCCATAAAGGAGCAGTGGAATCGCTTCCGCAATCGCCCGTTCGGGCAGGTGAACTTCCTTTAGTGCATCGCATTGCGGGAAAACAAAAATCTGGAGGAATGTCGTGCAAACTTTTCAAGCCGATCTTGCCGTAATAGGCGCTGGCGGGGCTGGATTACGCGCTGCAATTGCTGCGGCACAAGCCAACCCTAACGCTAAAATCGCATTGATTTCAAAAGTCTATCCGATGCGCAGCCACACGGTGGCAGCAGAAGGAGGATCCGCCGCCGTCGCGCAGGATCATGACAGCTTCGAATACCATTTCCACGACACGGTTGCAGGGGGCGACTGGCTTTGCGAACAGGATGTCGTTGACTACTTCGTGCACCATTGCCCAACGGAGATGACCCAGCTCGAGCAGTGGGGATGTCCGTGGAGCCGCCGCCCGGACGGCAGCGTTAACGTCCGCCGCTTCGGTGGCATGAAGATCGAACGTACCTGGTTCGCCGCCGATAAGACCGGCTTCCACATGCTGCACACCCTCTTCCAGACCTCCCTTCAGTTCCCACAAATTCAGCGCTTCGATGAACATTTTGTCCTCGACATTCTGGTCGACGACGGTCATGCACGTGGCCTGGTGGCGATGAATATGATGGAAGGCACGCTCGTCCAGATCCGCGCCAATGCGGTGGTGATGGCAACGGGCGGTGCGGGTCGCGTCTATCGCTACAACACCAACGGCGGCATCGTCACCGGCGACGGGATGGGCATGGCGCTGAGCCACGGCGTGCCGCTGCGCGATATGGAGTTTGTGCAGTATCACCCAACCGGCCTGCCGGGCTCCGGTATTCTGATGACGGAAGGCTGCCGCGGTGAAGGCGGTATTCTGGTCAACAAAAACGGCTACCGTTATCTGCAGGATTACGGCATGGGCCCGGAAACCCCGCTCGGCGAGCCGAAGAACAAATACATGGAGCTCGGCCCGCGCGACAAAGTTTCTCAGGCCTTCTGGCACGAGTGGCGCAAGGGCAACACCATCTCAACGCCACGCGGCGACGTGGTCTATCTCGACCTGCGTCACCTGGGCGAGAAGAAACTGCTGGAGCGTCTGCCGTTTATCTGCGAACTGGCAAAAGCCTACGTGGGCGTCGACCCGGTGAAAGAGCCGATACCGGTACGCCCAACCGCGCACTACACCATGGGCGGGATTGAAACCGACCAGCAGTGTGAAACCCGCATTAAAGGGCTGTTCGCCGTGGGCGAGTGTTCCTCCGTCGGCCTGCACGGCGCCAACCGTCTGGGCTCTAACTCGCTGGCAGAGCTGGTCGTCTTTGGCCGCATGGCGGGCGAGCGCGCCATGGAGCGTGCGGCGACCGCAGTCGAAGCAAACGGTGCGGCACTGGATGCGCAGGTCACAGACGTTGAAAAACGCCTGAAGGATCTGGTGAACCAGGAAGGCAACGAGAACTGGTCGAAGATCCGCGACGAGATGGGCCTGTCGATGGAAGAAGGCTGCGGTATCTACCGTACGCCGGAACTGATGCAGAAAACCGTCGACAAGCTGGCGGAGCTTCAGGAGCGCTTCAAGCGCGTGCGCATCACCGATACCTCCAGCGTCTTCAACACCGACCTGCTCTATACCATTGAGCTTGGCCACGGCCTGAACGTCGCGGAATGTATGGCGCACTCTGCGCTGGCGCGTAAAGAGTCTCGCGGCGCCCACCAGCGTCTGGACGAAGGCTGCACCGAACGTGACGACGTCAATTTCCTGAAACACACTCTCGCCTGGCGCGATGCGGATGGCACCACGCGTCTGGACTACAGCGACGTGAAAATCACCACGCTGCCACCGGCTAAACGCGTGTATGGCGCAGAAGCAGAAGCCGCCGAGAAGAAGGAGAAGGAGAATGGCTGAGATGCAAAAATTGAAAGTTGAAGTGGTGCGCTACAACCCGGAAGTGGATACCGCCCCCCACAGCGCTTTCTACGAAGTGCCTTATGACGAGCAAACCTCCCTCCTGGATGCGCTCGGCTATATCAAAGACAACCTGGCGCCGGACCTGAGCTACCGCTGGTCCTGCCGCATGGCGATCTGCGGCTCCTGCGGCATGATGGTCAACAAGGTGCCGAAGTTGGCCTGTAAAACCTTCCTGCGTGATTACACCAAAGGCATTAAGGTTGAAGCGCTGGGCAACTTCCCAATCGAGCGCGATCTGGTGGTCGATATGACCCACTTTATCGAAAGCCTGGAAGCGATTAAGCCGTACATCATCGGCAACCCGCGCACGCCGGACCAGGGTCCGAACACCCAGACGCCGGCGCAGATGGCGAAATACCATCAGTTCTCCGGCTGCATCAACTGCGGCCTGTGTTACGCCGCCTGTCCTCAGTTTGGCCTGAACCCGGAGTTCATCGGCCCGGCCGCCATTACCCTGGCGCACCGCTATAACGAAGACAGCCGCGACCACGGCAAAAAAGAACGTATGGCGCAGCTAAACGGCCAGAACGGCGTCTGGACCTGTACGTTTGTGGGCTACTGCTCTGAAGTCTGTCCGAAGCACGTCGACCCGGCCGCCGCAATTCAGCAGGGTAAAGTGGAAAGCTCGAAAGACTTTCTTATCGCTACCCTGAAACCACGCTAAGGAGTGCATGATGACGACTAAACGCAAAGCCTACGTGCGGCCTGTGCCGTCCACCTGGTGGAAAAACCTGCCGTTTTATCGCTTCTATATGCTGCGTGAAGGCACGGCGGTACCGGCGGTCTGGTTCAGCCTTGAGTTAATGTATGGCGTTTTTGCCCTTAAACACGGGCCAGAAACCTGGGCGAACTTTGTCGGTTTCCTGCAAAACCCAATCATCGTGGTTCTGAACCTGATCGCGCTCGCGGCGGCGCTACTTCATACCAAAACCTGGTTTGAACTGGCGCCAAAAGCGGCAAACATCATCATTAAAGACGAAAAAATGGGGCCGGAGCCAGTCATTAAAGGGCTATGGGCAGTGACGATCCTGGTCACGGTTGTCATTCTGTTTGTCGCACTGTTCTGGTAAGGAGACTACTGTGATCAATCCAAATCCAAAACGTTCAGACGAGCCGGTCTTCTGGGGCCTGTTTGGCGCAGGCGGCATGTGGAGTGCCATCATCGCCCCGGTGATCATCCTGCTGGTCGGCATTATGCTGCCGCTGGGGCTGTTTCCGGGCGATGCGCTGAGCTACGAGCGCGTGCTGGCGTTTGCGAGCAGCTTTATTGGCCGCGTGTTCATCTTCCTGATGATCGTCCTGCCACTGTGGTGCGGCCTGCACCGCATTCACCATGCGATGCATGACCTGAAAATCCATGTGCCGAGCGGTAAATGGGTGTTCTACGGGCTGGCAACCATCCTGACCGTGGTGACGCTGATTGCCGTTGTCACTCTCTGACGCTTCTGGCCCGCCATCCGGCGGGCCTTTTATCTCTGCATCTTTCCCACCAGCCACTGGGCAAATTCACGCATTGCGGACGTTTCAGCCCGCGACTGCAGTCTCGTTAACCAGTAACTGCCCAGATCAATTTGCGTTGTAAACGGCTGCACGATGCGCTCGCTGTTCAGCAAATGGGTAAACATATCGACAGGCGCAATGGCAATGCCCATACCTGCCTGTGCGGCTTCCAGCATGGTGACAGACGAATCAAACACCATCACCCGGTGCGTTGGCGACGGAGGATGCTCGCCTGCCGCCTGCATCCACGCCGACCATTCGTCGCGTCGGTAAGAGCGCAGCAGGGTAAACTTCAGGATGTCGGCCGGAGACTGGAGCACGGCGGCGATTTCGGGCGAGCAAAGTGGCGCCAGCGGCGCAGGGCACAGGAATTGCGCCTCGGTGCCGTGCCACGCCCCACCGCCGTAGCGGATCGTATAATCAAGCCCTTCAGCAGCCGGATCGACGCGGTTGTTATGGGTGGAAAGGTGAAGATCGATATGCGGATAACAGCGGCGAAAGTCCGCGAGCTGAGAGAACAGGATACCCGTGGCGAAAGTTCCTACTACGCCAATTTTTAGCTTCTCCTGAGCGCGCTGGCTGGCAAAGCGATCCAGCATTCCGGCGATACGATCGAATGAATCATTCAGCACCGGCAGCAGATTTTCCCCCTCCGTGGTCAGCATCAGGCCGCGCGAGACGCGGACAAACAGCTGGCAATTCAGATGCTGCTCCAGCGCCTTAACGTGCTGGCTGATGGCGGAATGGGTGACGTTCAGCTCTATCGCTGCATGCGTAAAACTGAGGTGCCGGGCGGCCGCTTCGAAGGCGCGAAGCGAATTAAGCGGAAGATAGCTGCGGGTCATTGTTCCATCCGTTAGAAAAATTAACAGCTCATGCTAAATTTAACCGTTTGTCAGCCATAGTCAAATCCAACAGACTACAGCGGTCTGCCGGGCCCGGACACTCACTTGACCTGCTATTATGGAAGATAATTGATGATGAAAAAATTCCTTTGCTGCGCCCTGCTGCTCAGCACATCCTGCTCTGTACTCGCCGCGCCGATGTCGGAAAAACAGCTGGCTGACGTGGTAGAACGCAACGTTACGCCCCTGATGAAAGCGCAGGGTATTCCAGGCATGGCGGTGGCCGTGATTTATCAGGGCCAGCCACACTACTTTACCTTTGGAAAGGC
Source organism: Enterobacter cloacae complex sp. P42RS (assembly GCF_014930595.1). NCBI lineage: Bacteria > Pseudomonadati > Pseudomonadota > Gammaproteobacteria > Enterobacterales > Enterobacteriaceae > Enterobacter > Enterobacter cloacae complex sp. P42RS. The sequence goes on along the minus strand of NZ_JADBRK010000005.1, from coordinate 19,404 downwards.
CGATATCGCGGCGAACAAATCCGTCACCCCGCAAACCCTGTTCGAGCTGGGCTCTATAAGTAAAACCTTCACCGGCGTGCTGGGGGGCGATGCCATTGCCCGCGGCGAAATTTCGCTGGGCGATCCAGTAACCAAATATTGGCCTGATCTGACCGGCAAGCAGTGGCAAGGGATTCGCATGCTGGATCTGGCAACCTACACCGCCGGTGGCCTGCCTTTACAGGTGCCCGATGAGGTCACAGATAACGCATCCCTGCTGCGCTTCTATCAAAACTGGCAGCCTCAGTGGAAGCCGGGCACAACGCGTCTTTACGCCAACTCCAGCATCGGTCTTTTCGGCGCGCTGGCGGTCAAACCTTCCGGCATGAGCTATGAGCAGGCCATGACGACGCGGGTCTTTAAGCCGCTCAAGCTGGATCATACCTGGATTAACGTTCCGAAAGCGGAGGAGACGCATTACGCCTGGGGATATCGTGACGGTAAAGCGGTCCACGTTTCACCGGGCATGCTGGATGCAGAGGCATATGGCGTGAAAACCAACGTGCAGGATATGGCGAGCTGGGTGATGGCCAATATGGCCCCTGACGCACTGCAGGATACGTCCCTGAAGCAAGGCATTACGCTGGCGCAGTCTCGCTACTGGCGCGTGGGTGCCATGTATCAGGGGTTAGGTTGGGAGATGCTTAACTGGCCGGTCGATGCCAAAACCGTCGTCGGAGGCAGTGATAACAAGGTGGCGCTGGCACCGTTGCCTGCGAGAGAAGTGAATCCACCCGTTCCCCCGGTTAAGGCCTCATGGGTGCACAAAACGGGCTCCACCGGCGGGTTTGGCAGCTACGTGGCCTTTATTCCTGAAAAGCAGCTCGGCATTGTGATGCTGGCGAATAAAAGCTATCCGAACCCGGCGCGAGTTGAGGCGGCATACCGTATCCTCGACGCGCTGCAGTAAAACATTGCCGGGTAGCGCTGCGCTTACCCGGCGAAACACACCGCACAAAAACCACATTTTCCTTGCCGTCATCTACACTTAACAAAAAACAGTAAGGAAACTCCTATGCGCATTTTGCCTGTTATCGCCGCGGTGACAGCCGCGTTTTTAGTGGTGGCCTGCAGTTCCCCTACCCCACCTCCTGGCGTTACCGTCGTCACGCCTTTTGATGCACAACGCTTCCTTGGAACATGGTATGAAATCGCGCGCCTCGACCATCGGTTTGAGCAGGGCTTAGAGAAGGTTACTGCTAATTACAGCCCAATGGATGATGGCGGTATTCAGGTGATCAACCGGGGCTATAATCCCGATCGTGAGATGTGGCAGCAGTCGGTCGGGAAAGCCTATTTCACTGGCGACCCGCGACGGGCCGCGCTCAAAGTCTCTTTCTTCGGCCCGTTTTATGGCGGCTATAACGTGATAGCGCTCGACAGAGAGTACCGTCACGCGCTGGTCTGCGGGCCGGATCGCGACTATCTGTGGATACTTTCCCGCACGCCAACTATTTCGTCAGAAATGAAACAGCAGATGCTGGACGTCGCGACCCGACAGGGGTTTGATGTGTCGAAACTTATTTGGGTAAAACAGCCCCGTTAATGGGTACTGAGCTTCAGCCCAATGATACCGGCAACAATCAGAGCGAGGCTGGCAATGCGCGCCAGGCTCGCTGACTCACCCAGCAGCAGAATGCCGGTAATCGCCGCGCCTACGGCACCGATCCCCGTCCAGACGGCATAGGCCGTTCCCACGGGCAGAGAACGCATTGCCCACGATAGCAGAACAATGCTCACGATCATCGCCGTAACGGTAATAACGCTGGGCGTCAGGCGGGTAAATCCGTGGGTGTACTTGAGACCAATCGCCCATACCACTTCGAGCAGACCAGCAATAAAGAGAATAATCCAGGACATCTCGGGCTCCTTAACTTAAAAACAGTTGGGGCCGTCCCCGATGAAGGAAGCGCTTACGGGTCGTCCCGCAAGGCAGATAACACCCCATATTTTGGTTAGCGTGTGATTTTTTTTCAATCATTTTCTGATGAACGCGTTAAGCCCAGAAATAGCCGCAGTATGGCGCGGAGTTCAGGCATTTATAGCTCATCGGACTTCTCTATGATGATGTGCTTTCTGATGGCAGGAAGCCAAACCACTAGCCGACTGCGAATAAAATATGTTCAAGATTCTTTTGATTGACCGTTGTCACTTCACCCGCACCGGGTTTGAAGCATGGCTCAATCATTCCGGTTTGTTCCCGGGGCACTACGTTGTGACCGGGCTGAACAATCTATTCCTCGCCAGAGAGCACATTCTGCAATGGAAACCTGAGCTGGTCATCGCTGACCTGCATGGTTTCAGGCAGGATATTCACCATTTCCAGCAACTCTCTTCTTTGCTGAACGCCAGCGAAAAATTACCTTTTATTATGCTGCAATCGGGAGAGGACAAGGACCTGGCGACCTGGCTCGGGAACTTCCCGGTCTGGTCTTCGCTAATGAAAAATGCCCCTCTTGAGGAAATCGCGACGGTTATCAATGACGCGTTAATTTCGCGCGCAAGCACGTACCGCCCGACGGTGGCCGCCCCCTTGCTGACACGACAGGAGGAGAAAGTGTTGACGTTATGGATGGACGGCGCGAGCAACCAAAAGATAGCCGCTCACCTGAGCATTAACGGAAAAACGGTTTATACCTATAAACGCAATATCCGCATGAAGCTGCATATGGATACACGCTTTTCACCGTTTTTATCCCTGCAGGAAGCAGAGAATTGACGGTACGGTGAAACTCACGTGCCGTACCGTCCATGCTTCATTAGTTCTGAGCTTTAGTTGCTGCACCAGAAATCGCGTTACCACCGTCGGAGATATCTTCCCCTACGCCGCGGGTGGTATTACATGCAGTCAACACGGAGGAAAGCACGAGGACAGAAAAGATCGCTGCAATTGTTTTCTTAACCATAATATCTTCCTTTTATAGCCAAAGTTGTTTTGTGTATAGCAACTTAAGAATAGACAAGATCCCGCCGATTGACGGAAAAGGAAGCAATTTTAGGAAAATTAGACGGACTTAGCTGGCTGCGTGAGAAATGATATGACCGAGGTCCTGGATATCTTCCCCCATGCCACGGGCGGTGTTACAGCCGGAAAGCAGTACGCTGGAGAGCGCTAACAGAAGCAGAATTTTAACGGTACGTTTCATCATCCCTGCCTGCAAAAATCAGGCGCAGCGGGCGCTGCGCCTCGAATCATGACGTAAATTACTTCACGCGGGATACGTATTCGCCGGAGCGAGTATCCACTTTGATCACTTCACCGATCTGTACGAACAGCGGTACTTTCACCACAGCGCCGGTGGAGAGCGTTGCTGGCTTGCCGCCAGTACCCGCGGTGTCACCTTTCAGACCTGGATCGGTTTCAACGATTTCCAGCTCAACAAAGTTTGGTGGGGTAACGGCGATAGGCTGGCCGTTCCACAGGGTCACGATGCACTCAGCCTGATCCAGCAGCCACTTCGCGTTATCGCCAATGGCTTTCGCGTCAGCAGACAGCTGCTCGAAGGTTTCGTTGTTCATGAAGTGCCAGAACTCACCGTCGTTGTACAGGTAAGTCAGGTTCATATCGACAACATCAGCGCCTTCAGCGGAGTCAGTAGATTTGAAGGTTTTCTCAACACGGGTACCGGTCAGCAGGCGGCGCAGCTTAACGCGTGCGAATGCCTGGCCTTTACCTGGTTTAACGAATTCGCTGGCTTCAACCGCGTACGGTTCGCCGTCCATCATGATTTTAAGACCAGCACGAAAATCGTTGCTATAGTACGTTGCCATAAGGCCCTCTAAATTTGTTAACTGGTAGCTAAGCCACAAAATGGCGCATATTGTAACCCTAAACACCCCATCCAGAGAAGATTGGTTATCGCAACTTGCCGATGTAATCACCAGTCCTGATGAATTGCTGCGTCTTTTAGACCTCGATCAGCATCCGGAGTTGCTTGCTGGCCGTGAGGCAAAGCGACTTTTCGCCCTGCGTGTTCCCCGCGCGTTTGTTGCGCGCATGGAAAAAGGCAACCCTGACGATCCTTTATTAAAACAAACCCTTACGTCGCAGGATGAGTTTATTACAGCGCCGGGCTACAGCACCGATCCGCTGGAAGAGCAAAACAGCGTGGTGCCGGGTTTACTGCACAAATATCTCAATCGCGCCCTGCTGCTGGTAAAAGGCGGCTGTGCGGTAAATTGTCGTTACTGCTTTCGTCGGCACTTCCCGTATGCCGAAAACCAGGGAAATAAGCGCAACTGGCAGGTTGCGCTGGACTATATCGCCGCCCATCCAGAGCTGGATGAGATTATTTTTTCCGGCGGTGACCCACTGATGGCAAAAGATCATGAACTGGACTGGCTTTTGACGCAGCTTGAAGCCATCCCGCACATCAAACGTCTGCGCATTCACAGCCGTTTACCGATTGTCATCCCGGCGCGTATTACCGACGCCCTGGTCACGCGCCTGGAGCAGTCCCGTCTACAGGTGCTGCTGGTAAACCATATCAACCACGCGAATGAAATCGACGATGAATTTCGCGCGGCGATGGCGCGTCTGCGTAAAGCGGGCGTGACGCTGCTCAACCAGAGCGTATTGTTGCGCGGCGTGAACGACAGTGCCCGGGTGCTGGCCGATCTCAGCAATGCCTTGTTTGACGCAGGCGTGATGCCCTATTACCTGCACGTGCTGGATCGCGTGCAGGGCGCGGCGCATTTCATGGTGACGGATGAGGAAGCCCGACAAATTATGCGCGAGCTGTTAACGCTGGTTTCAGGTTATATGGTGCCGAAGCTGGCACGCGAGATTGGCGGAGAGCCGAGTAAGACGCCGCTGGATTTGCAACTGCGGCAGCGCTAAAAGGCAGGTGGCGCTACGCTTACCTGCCCTACGAGGTGGGGCGCAGCGCCATCAGCAAGTAAACTCAGTTCGGGCACTTATAGACCTGGCCGCTCATCTGGCTGGCCGTTGGCACGAAGCTGGAGAGCATTCCTTGCGTCGGGCTGCTCACGCCGTAAATCACGTTCCCCCCCATTGCAGCAGCCTGGTTACGCAGGGCATTCGCCGCGCCGCGCATAGAGCCGCCCTCTTCACCGTGCTGACCCGACATCCAGTTACTTTGTTCACCGGTGGCCGTGCCTAACAGCTGGCATTCGCTGCCTGGCTTATCTTCCACAAAGCGAACGCCCTGGCCCGCTGCCGACAGTTCATTGCTGGAGCTACAACCCGCCAGCAGCAACGCTGCTCCTACGATCCCTGCACAGACTTTTACGCGCATGTTATTCCTCGTTTTCAATAAGCTGGACAGTAATTGTCCGTGTGTAAATCTTATACCTAAAAGATGACTAAAAGAAAAATCCCCGCGCATTTCTGCGAGCCGGATTCCGTACATCACTCCTCCGACATCTTAAATGAATTCTGATAATGCCCTTTGGGATATCGTGTTTTAGCCCTCGATCGTTTTTAGTGTTGCGACGTACAACTTTTGTACGCGATTAAAACAGGGGGTTTCATGAGTGCATCATCCTCAGGAGAGGAAAAGGTAACATGGGTGGGCTATCTGGCGTTTGTGCTCACCATCGTATTTTTCTCAGGCTTTTTCGCCAAAAGTACCGAATGGTGGCGCGTGCTGGATTTTACCGTCCTAAACGGCAGCTTCGGTCCGGTGAACGGCACGCTCACGTTTCGCGGTGAGGGCGGCGCGGGGGCGAAAGACGGTTTCTTATTTGCCCTTGAACTGGCGCCTTCGGTCATTTTATCGCTCGGGATCATTGCCGTCACCGAGGGGCTGGGCGGGCTGCGTGCCGCGCAACAGCTGATGACGCCCATTTTGCGCCCGCTGCTTGGCGTACCGGGCGTCTGCTCTCTGGCCCTCATCGCCAACCTGCAAAATACCGATGCCGCAGCAGGGATGACCAAAGAGTTGACAGACGAAGGGGCTATTACCGATCGCGAGCGCGCCATTTTCGCCACCTTCCAGACCAGCGGTAGCGCCATCATTACCAACTATTTTTCTTCCGGCGCCGCACTCTTCACGTTTATTACCGTCCCGGTAATCACGCCGCTGGCCGTCATACTGATGTTTAAATTTGTTGGCGCGAACCTCCTGCGTCTGTGGATCGCTCACATGGAAGACCGTCATATTCAGGAGGAAAAAAATGATCGCCCAGCCGCGTAAAAATATCATGGACATGTTTATCGATGGCGCCCGCCGAGGCTTTACCATCGCCACCACCAGCCTGCTGCCGAACGTGGTTATGGCGTTTGTCATCATTCAGGCGCTCAAGGTGACCGGCCTGCTGGATATTGTTGGTAATATTTGCGAGCCAATTATGGCCCTGTGGGGGCTTCCGGGCGCAGCGGCAACGGTCCTGCTGGCCTCGGTGATGAGTATGGGCGGCGGCGTGGGGGTTTGCGCCAGCCTGGTGGCTGCCGGCACGCTCAACAGCCACGATGCCACCGTTCTGCTGCCCGCCATCTATCTGATGGGCAATCCGGTGCAAAACACAGGCCGCTGCCTGGGCACCGCAGGCGTTAACCCGAAGTATTATCCACACATCATTACCGTCTGCGTCATTAACGCCCTGCTCTCAATGTGGGTAATGCAGCTACTCTTCTGAGGAGATAAAAATGGATTTTTCAGTGCTGGAACCCCATCTTTTCCGCAATGTGCACCTTTACGCGCCGGAGGATCGGGGACGTTGCGATCTGCTCATCGCCGGGGGAAAAATCGTCGCGATTGAAAAAACGGATCGCGCAGCAATGCGGCTTAACTGTCCTGAAACCGATCTCGCCGGGGCGGTGGTTTGCCCGGGCTTTATCGATCAGCACGTACACCTGATCGGCGGCGGCGGTGAAGCCGGTCCGCACACCCGGACGCCGGAGGTACGGTTGTCCGCGCTGGTGGCGGCGGGCATCACCTCCGTTGTTGGCCTGCTGGGTACCGACGGCGTGACCCGCCATCCCGAATCGCTGCTGGCAAAAACGCGGGCGCTTGAGCATGAAGGGATCAGCGCGTGGATGCTGACAGGCGCGTATGGGCTGCCTTCTCCGACAATTACCGGCAGCATCGAAAAGGATGTGGCGCTGATTGATAAAATCATCGGCGTGAAATGCGCGATTTCCGACCATCGCTCTTCCGCACCAGCGGATGACCAGCTCGCGAATATGGCCGCCCAGTCGCGCGTCGGCGGGCTGCTGGGCGCTAAAGCGGGCATATCCGTGTTTCACCTCGGCAACAGCCCGAAGCTGCTGGAGCCGCTGCTTAACATCCTGAAAAACGCCGACGTGCCCCGCACGAAGCTGCTGCCAACCCACGTTAACCGCGACCAGGCGCTGTTCCTCGCCGCGCTGGATTATGCCCGCGACGGGGGCTATATCGACATCACCACCAGCATCAGTGAGCCCATTGATGCCGCCACCGCCATCGCGACGGCCCGTGAATCGCAGGTGCCGTTTAACCGGCTTACGCTCAGCTCGGACGGTAACGGCAGCCAACCGAATTTTGACGCGAACGGTAATCTGGTGGGCATTGGCGTAGCCGGGTTCGAATCTCTGCCTCAGACGCTGCAGCAACTGGTCAGCCGGTATCACCTGCCGCTGGAGGAGGCGCTTCTGCCGTTTACGCGTAACGTAGCGGAGTTTCTCGGGCTGGAGCATAAGGGGCGGCTCGCGCCCGGATGCGATGCCGATTTCCTGGTGCTGACGGATGACCTGAAGATCCGCGAGGTCTGGGCGAAAGGCCGCCAGATGGTGCGCGAAGGCGCAGCATGCGTGAAGGGAACATTTGAGTAGCGGCAATAAAAAACCCCGGACATTTCTGCCCGGGGTTCGTTCTGAGAGGTTCAGAACAACATGATTACATCATGCCGCCCATTCCACCCATGCCGCCCATACCAGCAGCACCTAAGTCAGGCGCGTCGCCTTTTGGCAGGTCGGTTACCATGCACTCGGTAGTGATCATCAGGCCAGCTACAGATGCCGCGTACTGCAGAGCAGAACGGGTCACTTTAGTTGGGTCCAGGATACCGAAGTCGATCATGTTGCCGTATTCTTCAGTTGCCGCGTTGTAACCGTAGTTACCTTCACCCGCTTTCACGTTGTTCGCAACCACAGACGGCTCTTCACCGGCGTTGGAAACGATCTGACGCAGAGGAGCTTCCATTGCGCGCAGCGCAACTTTGATACCCACGTTCTGGTCTTCGTTCTGAGCGGTCAGGCCAGCCAGCTTAGCGGCTACACGCACCAGCGCGACACCACCACCAGCAACTACGCCTTCTTCTACCGCGGCACGGGTCGCGTGCAGGGCATCGTCAACGCGTGCTTTCTTCTCTTTCATTTCAACTTCGGTCGCCGCACCAACTTTGATTACCGCAACGCCGCCAGCCAGTTTCGCTACGCGCTCCTGCAGTTTTTCACGGTCGTAATCGGAAGTGGCTTCTTCGATCTGCTTACGGATCTGACCAACACGGCCCTGAATAGCGGCTTCTTCACCCACACCGTCGATGATGGTGGTGGTGTCTTTGTTGATCACAACGCGTTTCGCCTGGCCCAGGTCTTCCAGGGTCGCTTTTTCCAGCTCCATACCGATCTCTTCGGAGATCACGGTACCACCGGTCAGGGTAGCGATATCCTGCAGCATTGCTTTACGGCGATCGCCGAAGCCAGGTGCTTTAACCGCAGCCACTTTCACGATGCCGCGCATGGTGTTAACCACCAGGGTCGCCAGCGCTTCGCCTTCAACATCTTCAGCGATGATAACCAGCGGCTTGCCTGCTTTCGCAACGGCTTCCAGCACTGGCAGCATTTCGCGGATGTTGGAGATTTTCTTGTCAGCCAGCAGGATGAACGGGCTTTCCAGCTCAACAGCGCCAGTTTCTGGCTTGTTGATGAAGTATGGGGACAGGTAACCGCGGTCGAACTGCATACCTTCAACCACGTCCAGTTCGTCTTCCAGACCGGTACCGTCTTCAACGGTGATCACGCCTTCTTTACCGACTTTATCCATCGCTTCAGCGATCAGTTTACCTACGGTTTCGTCGGAGTTAGCGGAGATAGTACCAACCTGAGCAATGGCTTTAGAGTCAGAGCACGGTACGGACAGCGCTTTCAGTTCTTCAACAGCGGATGCGACAGCTTTGTCGATACCACGTTTCAGATCCATTGGGTTCATGCCCGCAGCAACGGCTTTCAGGCCTTCAGTGATGATAGCCTGCGCCAGTACGGTCGCGGTGGTGGTACCGTCGCCTGCAGCGTCGTTCGCTTTAGAGGCAACTTCTTTCACCATCTGCGCGCCCATGTTTTCGAACTTGTCTTCCAGCTCGATTTCACGTGCAACGGAAACACCATCTTTGGTGATGGTTGGCGCGCCGAAGGATTTATCCAGCACTACGTTACGGCCTTTCGGGCCCAGGGTCACTTTAACTGCATCTGCCAGTACGTTTACGCCGCGGAGCATTTTTACACGAGCGTCGTTACCGAATTTTACGTCTTTAGCTGCCATGTTCTTATTTCCTCAAATTCTCGTGCGTAAATTACGCTTCAACAATTGCCAGAATGTCGCTCTCGGACATGATCAACACTTCTTCATTGTCGATCTTCTCGGATTTCACGCCGTAGCCATCGTTGAAAATTACGATGTCACCAACTTTAACGTCCAGCGGCTGCACAGTTCCGTTTTCCAGGATGCGGCCCTTACCGACAGCGATGATTTCGCCACGCGTTGATTTGGCTGCTGCAGAACCGGTCAGAACGATGCCGCCAGCAGACTTGGTTTCAACTTCTTTACGTTTGACGATCACACGATCATGTAACGGACGAATACTCATTGATAGCTCTCCTTTGAGAAAGTCATTATCAGTTATGGATGACGCCGGCCCGCATGCGGTTTTCCGACTAGTGCCCTGAGAGATGGGGATAGCTTTTTACCCCTTCAAGGGGGAATCGAAAAAAAATTTGCGAAAGTGTTACCATCCACTCTCTTTTGATGGTGGCAGGGCAAGGTAAATGAGTGGACTCAGGCAGGAGCTGGGGCTGGCGCAGGGCGTTGGCCTTCTTTCAACCTCCTTGTTAGGTACCGGCGTGTTTGCCGTACCGGCACTGGCGGCGCTGGTCGCCGGAAATAACAGTCTTTGGGCATGGCCGGTGCTGATCCTGCTGGTGTTCCCGGTGGCGATTGTGTTTGCCATACTCGGGCGGCACTTCCCCAGCGCGGGCGGCGTGGCGCATTTTGTCGGCATGGCGTTTGGTCCGCGCATGGAGCGCGTAACCGGCTGGCTGTTTTTGTCGGTAATACCCGTTGGCCTTCCGGCAGCCCTGCATATCGCCACCGGCTTTGGACAGGCGCTGTTTGGCTGGCACGATGAGCAACTGCTGCTGGCTGAACTGGGTACGCTGGCGATCGTCTGGTGGGTGGGCTCGCGCGGGGCCAGTTCAAGCGCGAATCTGCAAACGCTGGTTGCAGCGTTGATCGTCGTGCTGATCGTCGCCATCTGGTTTGCGGGTAACATTACCGTTGCGGATACCCCCTTCCCTGCGATAAACGATATCGACCATTCACAGCTTTTCGCTGCGTTATCCGTCATGTTCTGGTGTTTTGTTGGCCTTGAAGCGTTCGCTCACCTGGCATCCGAGTTTAAACAGCCCGAGCGTGATTTTCCCCGCGCTCTGATGATTGGTTTACTGCTGGCGGGCACCGTATATTGGGCCTGTACCGTGCTGGTGCTGCACTTCAACGCGTTCGGCGAAGATAAAGCCGCCGCCGCATCGCTACCGGGTATCGTGGTTAAACTTTTCGGCGTGAAGGCGCTATGGGTGGCCTGTGTGATTGGCTATCTCGCCTGCTTTGCCAGCCTCAACATTTATATCCAGAGCTTCGCCCGTCTGGTGTGGTCACAGGCGCGCTACAAACCTGAGAGCCGCCTCGCGCGGTTGTCTAAACGTCAACTCCCAATGAATGCGCTGAATGCCGTGCTGGGCTGCTGCGTCCTGAGCTCGCTGGGTATTTATCTTCTCGTCATCAACCTTGATGCTCTAATTATCTACGCCAACGGTATTTTCATCATGATCTACCTGCTGTGCATGCTGGCGGGCTGTCGTCTGCTGAAAGGTCGCTATAAAGCCCTGGCGGTCGTCGGGGGCGTGCTGTGCCTGCTGTTGCTGGCGATGGTGGGATGGAAGAGTGTGTATGCCATCGTCATGCTGGCGGGGCTGTGGGCGTTTTTACCGAAGCGGAAAAATCCCTAGGCCCGGTAAGCGAAGCCACCGGGCAAAAAAATTATCGATCGTCTTTATGATCTAAACGGTCGCGCTGTTCATCCTTGCGCTGATACTCCCCTTCGAAGGTATCGCCTGGCCCTGTGCTGAACCCGCCGCCCGGCATGCGGCTGAAGCGCAGGTGCGGCAGCAGCTTCATGGTCAGGTGCTTCTGCACCGGCGGCAACAGCAACAGCAGGCCGAGGAAGTCGGTGAAGAACCCCGGCAGGATCAGCAGCAGGCCAGCAATAATCAGCGACACGCTTTTGATCATCTCTTCTGCCGGGCTTTCGCCTGCGGCCATCTTCTGCTGCATTATCAGGAAATTTTTGAAACCCTGATTACGCACCAGCGACATGCCGATGACGGAGGTGAAGATCACCAGAATCAGCGTCAACAGGACGCCCAGCACGTGAGCTACCTGAATGAAAATAGAAATCTCAATGTAAACATAGAGAAAGAAAGCTATAAACGGTATCCAGCGCACTGGCATCTCCTGTGTGGCAGGGGCCATCTGGCCCCTGTCTGAATGTGTTCGCGTCACGCGTCTGTAAGAGATGGAGACGGTTAGCCAAAATTCAATCGGTTTGCACGGATATTTTTTTCGGAAATATTAAAGCGGTGACACATTTCACAGATTAATAATTATCATGGAATCGGGTCGATAATAAGTGATCCAGCTTACGGCAATTCGCTATCATCAGCATATGATCTCGAACATCTGGCCGATTGAGGGAATAATCGTCGGTCAGAAAATATTCAAAACCACATATATGTTGTGTGTTTAGTACAATCCATCGGCAGCTTGAAAAGAAGGTTCACATGTTAAACAACATTCGTATCGAAGAAGACTTGTTGGGTACCAGGGAAGTTCCAGCGGATGCCTACTATGGTGTTCACACTCTGAGAGCGATTGAAAACTTCTACATCAGCAACAGCAAAATCAGCGATATCCCTGAGTTTGTCCGTGGCATGGTGATGGTGAAGAAAGCCGCAGCGCTGGCGAACAAAGAGCTGCAAACCATTCCTAAAAGCGCGGCAAATGCGATTATCGCTGCCTGCGATGAAGTGCTGAACAACGGCAAATGCATGGACCAGTTCCCGGTTGACGTCTATCAGGGCGGCGCGGGTACCTCCGTCAACATGAATACCAACGAAGTACTGGCAAACATCGGCCTTGAGCTGATGGGCCACCAGAAAGGTGAATACCAGTACCTCAACCCCAACGACCACGTTAACAAATGCCAGTCTACCAACGACGCCTACCCAACCGGCTTCCGTATCGCGGTGTATGCCTCCGTGGTCAAACTGGTCGACGCGATCAACCAGTTGGGCGATGGCTTCCAGCGTAAGGCCGTTGAGTTCCAGGACATTCTGAAAATGGGCCGTACCCAGCTGCAGGACGCGGTGCCAATGACCCTCGGTCAGGAATTCCACGCGTTTAACGTGCTGCTGAACGAAGAGACCAAAAACCTGCTGCGCACCTCCGAGCTGCTGCTGGAAGTGAACCTGGGTGCAACCGCCATCGGTACGCGTCTGAACACCCCGGATGGCTATCAGCAGCTGGCGGTTCAGAAGCTGGCGGAAGTGTCTAACCTGCCGGTGGTGCCTGCGGAAGACCTGATTGAAGCCACATCCGACTGCGGCGCGTACGTAATGGTACACAGCGCCCTGAAACGTCTGGCGGTGAAACTGTCCAAAATCTGTAATGACCTGCGCCTGCTCTCCTCCGGCCCGCGCGCTGGCCTGAACGAAATCAACCTGCCAGAGTTGCAGGCGGGTTCTTCAATTATGCCAGCCAAAGTTAACCCGGTAGTGCCAGAAGTGGTGAACCAGGTTTGCTTCAAGGTGATTGGTAACGACACCACCGTGACCATGGCTTCCGAAGCCGGTCAGCTGCAGCTGAACGTGATGGAGCCGGTGATTGGCCAGGCGATGTTTGAATCCATTCACATCCTGACTAACGCCTGCTACAACCTGCTGGAAAAATGCATTAACGGCATCACCGCGAATAAAGAAGTCTGTGAAGGCTATGTTTATAACTCCATCGGGATCGTTACTTACCTCAACCCGTTCATCGGCCACCACAACGGTGACATCGTTGGTAAGATTTGCGCCGAAACCGGTAAGAGCGTGCGTGAAGTCGTGCTGGAGCGTGGACTGTTGACCGAAGCCGAGCTGGACGATATCTTCTCGGCCCAGAACCTGATGCATCCGGCATATAAAGCGAAACGATATACCGATGAAAGCGAACAGTAACAGTTCAGGCTAGGCTTCCGAAAGGCACGTCACTTGTGACGTGCCTTTTTTCTTTTTAGGCGTTACCTAAATACAACAATTCAATATCAACTTGTTAATAAGCAAGGCAGGTCTTTATGTTTGGAGCAGAACTCGTCATCGTCCTGTTGGCGATTTATTTGGGCGCGCGGCTCGGGGGTATCGGCATTGGTTTTGCCGGCGGTCTCGGAGTGCTCGTACTTACCCTTATCTTTCAGATTAAACCCGGCGCAATCCCTTTTGACGTTATCGAAATCATCATGGCGGTTATTGCCGCTATTGCGGCCATGCAGGTGGCAGGCGGTATGGACTACCTGGTGAGCCTGGCGGAGCGCATGCTGCGCCGCCATCCGAAATACATCACCTTCCTTGCCCCGCTGGTGACCTGGTTTATGACCATTCTCGCGGGAACCGGCCACACGGCGTTCTCCACGCTGCCGGTGATCACCGAGGTGGCAAAAGAACAGGGGATTCGCCCGTCTCGTCCGCTTTCTATTGCCGTGGTGGCGTCGCAGATTGCGATCACCGCGTCGCCAATCTCAGCCGCCGTAGTCTTCTTCGCGGGTATCCTTGAGCCGATGGGCGTGAGCTACCTGACGCTGCTGGCGATCTGTATTCCAGTCACGCTGATTGCGGTGATGATTACCGCCGTGCTGTGTAACTTCCTCGGTGCCGAGCTGAAAGACGATCCGGTTTACCAGGAGCGTCTGGCAAAAGGTGAAGTGAGCCTGCGCGGTAGCCAGGTCTTCGAGCTGAAGCCGCACGCGAAACGCTCCGTGCTGCTGTTCCTGATCGGTATCGTCGCCGTGATGTTCTACGCGACCGCCATCAGCGACACCGTGGGGCTGATCCAGAACCCGGTGCTGCCGCGTAACGAAGCGATTGTGGTATTCATGCTGACCATCGCCACGCTGATTAGCATCACCTGTAAAATCGACACCAGCGAAGTGCTGAACGCCAGCACCTTCAAATCCGGTATGAGCGCCTGCGTGTGCGTACTGGGCGTGGCGTGGCTCGGTGACACCTTCGTGAAAGCACACATCAGCGACATCCAGACCGTTGCCGGCGACCTGCTGCACAACTACCCGTGGCTGCTGGCGGTGGTACTGTTCTTTGCCGCGACGCTGCTTTACTCTCAGGCTGCCACCACCAAAGCGCTGATGCCTGCGGCACTGATGCTGGGCGTGACGCCGCTGACGGCGATTGCCTCTTTTGCGGCCGTTTCCGCCCTGTTCGTGCTACCAACCTACCCAACCCTGCTGGCCGCGGTTGAGATGGATGACACCGGCTCAACCCGCATCGGTAAGTACGTGTTTAACCACGCGTTCCTGATCCCGGGCGTGGTGGCGATTACGCTTTGCGTCGTCCTCGGCTTTATCATCGGTGGCATTGTGCTGTAAACGGTTAGCCGTTGTAAAAATAGTTAAAATCGGGCCGCTCTGCGGCCCGTTTCATTAATGACCAATCGCATGGCGTGATATAGTGAAGACTTTCGTGATGAGGAGGTCGACTTGTGAACACGCCTGATGCTGTTGTCGTACTGTGTACCGCCCCTGATGAAGCCTCTGCCCAGGATCTCGCCGCCAAAGCGCTGGCCGAAAAACTGGCAGCCTGCGTCACGCTGCTCCCCGGCGCGACCTCCCTCTATTACTGGGAAGGCAAGCTGGAGCAGGAGTATGAAGTCCAGATGTTGCTCAAAACCAATCTGGCGAATCAGCAGGCGCTCCTTGACTGCCTCAAGTCTCATCATCCTTATCAAACCCCGGAGCTGCTGGTGCTGCCAGTGGTCCACGGCGATAACGACTATCTCTCATGGCTCAACGCTTCTTTACGCTGATCCTGCTGCTGTGCAGCACGTCAGTATTTGCCGGGTTGTTTGACGCGCCCGGCCGTTCGAACTTTATTCCCGCCGACCAGGCGTTCATTTTCGACTTTCAGCAAAACCAGCACGATCTCAATCTGACCTGGCAGGTGAAAGAGGGTTACTACCTCTACCGCAAGCAGGTCAGCATCATGCCGGCAAAGGCTAACGTTGGCGCATTGCAGATGCCCGCTGGCGAATGGCATGAGGACGAGTTCTACGGTAAAAGTGAAATTTATCGCCAGCGCTTAAGCGTGCCCGTCACGGTGAATCAGGCGGATAAAGATGCCACGCTGACGGTTACGTATCAGGGCTGTGCCGACGCGGGCTTCTGCTACCCTCCTGAAACGAAGATCGTTCCGCTTACTGAAGTTAAAGCGGCTGCCTCCCCTCTCCCCTCAGGCGAGAGGGACAGGGTGAGGGATGAAGGCGAAGCCAAAGCTGCTTCCGATCTGCCGTTCTCAGCACTTTGGGCCTTACTGATTGGTATCGGCATTGCCTTTACCCCTTGTGTCCTGCCGATGTACCCGCTTATCTCCGGGATTGTACTGGGCGGCAAACAGCGTCTTTCTACCGCCCGGGCGCTGCTCCTGGCCTTTATTTATGTGCAGGGCATGGCGCTCACCTATACCGCCCTCGGCCTCGTGGTCGCCGCGGCCGGACTGCAGTTCCAGGCAGCGCTTCAGCACCCTTACGTGCTAATCGGCCTGTCAGCCGTATTTATTCTGCTGGCGCTGTCGATGTTTGGCCTGTTCACGCTTCAGCTGCCCTCTTCGCTGCAAACCCGCTTAACGCTAATGAGCAATCGCCAGCAGGGTGGCTCTGCGGGCGGCGTGTTCGCAATGGGCGCCATCGCCGGGTTGATTTGTTCCCCCTGCACTACAGCACCGCTGAGCGCTATTCTGCTGTACATTGCCCAGAGCGGTAATATGTGGCTCGGCGGGGGTACGCTGTATCTTTACGCGCTGGGGATGGGCCTGCCGCTGATTCTGGTGACGGTGTTTGGCAACCGCCTGCTGCCGAAGAGCGGCCCGTGGATGGGGACGGTGAAAACCGCGTTCGGCTTTGTCATCCTGGCGCTCCCGGTGTTCCTGCTGGAGCGCATCATGGGTGACGCGTGGGGTTTGCGCCTGTGGGCCATGCTCGGCGTGGCGTTCTTCTCCTGGGCGTTTATCGTCAGCCTGGGGGCAAAAAAAGCGTGGATGCGTCTGGTGCAAATTCTCCTGCTCGCCGCCGCGTTGGTGAGCGTGCGCCCGCTTCAGGATTGGGCGTTCGGCTCGCCTGTGGGCCAGACGCAGGCACATTTAAACTTTATACACGTTAAGAACGTCGATGAGCTCAACAGCGCGCTGGCGCAGGCAAAAGGCAAACCGGTGATGCTCGACCTCTATGCCGACTGGTGTGTTGCCTGCAAAGAGTTTGAAAAATACACCTTTAGCGATCCTCTGGTGCAAAATGCCCTGAAAGAGACGGTACTCCTTCAGGCAAACGTCACAGCCAACAATGCGCAGGATAAGGCCCTGCTTAAACACCTTACCGTACTCGGGCTACCAACCATTCTGTTCTTCAATGAGCAGGGGGAAGAGCTGCCAGAACAGCGTGTAACCGGGTTTATGGACGCACCGGCATTCAGCGCGCATTTGCGCAATCGCCAACCGTAAACAACACTTTAGACGGGACATACCGTTGGGAATAGCGGAGGAGATAACCGTGCAACGCGAAGACGTACTGGGACAAGCCCTGCAACTACTTGAGATTCAAGGGATCGCCAGCACCACGCTTGAGATGGTAGCCGACCGTATCGATTACCCTCTGGATGAGCTTAAGCGCTTCTGGCCCGATAAAGAGGCGCTGCTTTATGATGCCCTACGCTATCTTAGCCAGCAGGTGGATATCTGGCGCAGGCAGCTAATGTTGAATGAAGAGCTGACCGCCGAGCAAAAACTGTTAGCGCGCTACACCGCCCTGACAGAGTGCGTCAGCAACAATCGTTATCCAGGCTGCCTGTTTATTGCTGCCTGTACGTTTTATCCCGATCCTGGCCATCCAATACACCAGCTGGCGGATCAGCAAAAACGTGCGGCGCATGACTTCACCCACGAACTGCTGACAACGCTTGAAGTGGATGACCCGGCAATGGTCGCTAAGCAGATGGAGCTCGTACTGGAGGGTTGCCTGAGCCGCATGCTGGTGAACCGTAGCCAGGCCGATGTGGATACGGCGCACCGCCTGGCGGAAGACATTCTGCGCTTTGCCCAGTGTCGTATGGGCGGGGCGTTAACCTAGACCAGCATGCCCGCCCAGGCGGAGACGAGCAAACATAGCGCCATCAGGCGCTGAAACCGCACCATCGCCACGGTGGTGCGAAACACTCGGTTTACCGCCTTCCCCAGCCACGCCCAGCACATCAGGCACATCACAGAAATCAGTAAGAACCATAGCGCCATCAGCGCAATATCTCTTAACGGATGAATGCTCGCGGGAGCAAAAAGACTCACTACTGCCAGCGCCATCATCCACGTTTTCGGATTCACCATCTGCATCAGCGCTGCGGCTTGCGCGGTAAAGCGATGAGGCGCCTTCTCAGAGAGATTCGCCGCAGGCGCCCGATACAGTTGCCAGCTCATCCAGGTTAGCCACAGCACGCCCGCCCAACTCATTGCCTGGCGTATCAGAGGAAACTGACGCAGCACCTCCCCGGCGCCGGCACCCGATATCAGCACAATCAGACTCGCCGTAATACATCCCCCCAAAATGGCGGGAATGGTATTTTTCACACCAAAGTACTGGCTGTTAGTGAGAACGAGGATATTCGTCGGGCCGGGCGTTATCGACGCGACAAAGGCAAACAGCAGATAAGGCATCAGACTCACAGATGGCTCCTTTTTTGTTAGAGCCATTACTGTGCCGCTATTATCTGGAAGCGTCTGGAAGGTTTGTGCACAACCGGCGGTAGTGGGCAGGGGAAATGCGGTATGCACGCTGGAACCAGCGTCCCAGATGGCTTTGGTCGGCAAAACCGAGCGCTGTAGCCACATTAACAGGCTGTTCGCCGTGCGCCAGCAGCTGTCGCGCCTTTGCCAGACGCAGCTGAATAAGCCAGGCGTGCGGTGCCAGGTTGAACTCGCGCTTAAAACAGCGCGTCAGCGTAAAACGATCCGTGCCCGTCTCGCGCGCAAGGTCTGACAACCCCACGTTCTCGCCGATATGCGCATAAAGATAGTCGCGTGCGCGGTGCGCCACGGCAGCGCTCTGTAGCTGCGATGGGAGTTTCTTACGCCAGTGGCAATGGGAGGTGATCTGAGAGAGCAGCTTATCCATTGTGCTCTGCTGAACAATTTTCATCTCATCGCAATGCAATGCGTTAAACGTCTCGCCGATAGAACGGACCAGCTGAGGTTCTCGCGTTAGCGTTTGAGCAAAGTGAAGCGAGTAGCGATCCGGCGTGGCTTCATATAATCCACGGAGGGTACGCGTCAGCCACTGCTCGTCAAGATAGAAGGTGAGATAGGTAAAGCCTCCTTCCACAGGCGCGTCGCCGTCGTGAATTTCACCCGGCTCCAGTAAGAACGCATCACCAGGATGGCTGCGGTGGCGTTCGCGACGACAGTGGAACTGCTGGGTGCCTGAAAGGGTAATCCCGACCAGATAACTATCGTGCCAGTGGGGATCGAAGGCATGGCCTTCGAAGTGCGCTTTAATCGTTTCAATGCCGGTATCCGCATGCTGACGGAGCTCAAGCCAGTCGTTTGCCATACTGCCCTCCTGTTGTCATCAGCATTGCCGCACGGCCTGGTATTGTCTGGAAGATTTGTGCATTTTCACGGTGAAAACGTACAGATTGCCGCAAACTTAAGCAGTTGAACAGCTTTTCCTGAAATAATGTTGACGATAAGGCGCGATTGCGGTTTAATGCGCTCCGTTGCCCGGATAGCTCAGTCGGTAGAGCAGGGGATTGAAAATCCCCGTGTCCTTGGTTCGATTCCGAGTCCGG